>CAZNYC010000184.1:0-6376 GCA_964577175.1 uncultured Anaerolineales bacterium | reverse complement strand
CGTGGCCCTCGAGCCCCACCCGGCCGCCTGCAACGCCGCGGTCACCCATCCACATATCAGTGACGACCGGCTGTGTCCGGCCGACGACGACCCGCTCTACATCGAGGACTTCGTCACCGTCCGCCAGGAGGTCACTTCGGCGAGCATCTCGTTCGATGACGAGGCCGTGGCCGACTTCTTCGACCACCAGGTGGACCTCGGCCGGCGGCCGGAACAGTTCGCCCGCCTGTGGGTCCATACGCATCCCGGCGGCAGTCCGACCCCGAGCCACGTGGACGAGGAGACCTTCCAGCGCGTCTTCGGCCGCTGCGACTGGGCCCTGATGTTCGTCCTGGCCCGCGGCGGCAAGACCTACGCCCGCCTCCGGTTCAACGTGGGCCCGGGCGGCCAGGTCATGGTTCCGGTCGAGGTCGATTACGCCGGGGCGTTCGACGGTGCCGACCACGAGGCCTGGGAGGCCGAGTACAAGGCCACCATCCGCCCCGGCCGGTGGTCGTGGGACCTCGACCCGCCTATGCCGGACCGGCACGCCGACGAGGTCTTCGGCGCCGAGCCCGCCGAGGCCGACCTCGCCGACTGGGAGGCCGACGACTGGATGGCCGCCTTCGAGGAACTGCCGCCGGAGGATCGGCGTGCGGTGCTCGAGGAACTGGCCTCGCGCCCCGACCTCTGGCACGAGGCCGAGGAGGTGATGCCATGGTGACTCAGCCGACTCAGTCCAGCGAACGATACAGCCGGCAGCAGGACGTGGTGCCGCCGGGCCGCCTGGCTGCGTGCCGGGCCACGGTGGTGGGCGTCGGGGCCATCGGCCGGCAGGTGGCCCTGCAACTGGCGGCCATGGGCATCCCGTGGCTCCAACTGGTCGACTTCGACGTCGTCGAGGAGAGCAACCTCGCGAGCCAGGGTTATCTCGACGACGAACTCGACCGGCCCAAGGTCGAGGCCACGGCCGACCTCTGCCAGCAGATCAACCATCGCCTTGAAGTGAACGAGGTCCAGGACCGGTTCAAGCGGAGCCTGGTCATCGGCAACGCCCTGTTCTGCTGCGTGGACCGGATCGATACCCGCCGCCTGGTCTGGGAAGCGGTCAACGATAAGGTTGACTTCTTCGCCGACGGCCGGATGACCGCCGAGGTCCTGCGGGTCCTCACGGCCTGCGATCCGGCGAGCCGGGACCATTACCCGACCACGCTCTTCACCCAGGACGAGGCCTACCAGGGCGCGTGCACGGCCCGGACCACCATCTACTGTGCGAACGTCGCCGCCGGCCTCATGCTGGCCCAGTTCGCCAAGTGGCTCCGCCACCTGCCCGTGGAGGCCGACCTGACGCTCAACCTGCTCTCTTGCGAGATGACCGTCGAGGCCACCAAGCCATAGTCAAACGAGGGAAGCCACGCCAAACCCGCTTCCCTCGTTGCCCTGTCTACTTGACGGGAGAAAGTCGAGTAGGGACTTGCTGACGGCTCCGGCCCGCTTGCCCGCCAGGCATCCGCCCGTCGGTGATCAGCCGCCGAGCAGTCGCCCGGTCATCTTGTCGCGTACTATTATCTCCTGCCCGCGGAGGGCAGGCAAAGGACTTCCAGCGGAAACGCGAAATCGTTACAGATGTGTACCCGAGCACCGCGATATCGCGCTCAGGGAACTGCCCCTTCCGGGACTTGACGTCACAGCAGGTCTTCGATCTGCGGCCGGAGTTCGCTGATGACGGTGTCGTAGGAGGGGAGGCCGGGCACCAGAGGGCCAAGCCATTGCTCCCACGTTCGCTCGACATACGCGAGCATCGTTTCCTGGAAGAAGTCATCCGGTCTCTTGAACGAGACCTGCCGCACGGCGCACTTCTCCTCCAGAAGCGATGCGAATCCCGCCAGGTCCATCCGTTCCTTGTAGGCACCGAGGATGCGCCACAAGTCGTAGTAGTCACGGGCGCGCGAACGGCTCCAGCCACGGTCTTCGAGTTTCTCGACGTGCTGCAGAATCGCACGCAGTTTCTCGGCGACAATCTCCGGCAGCGCATAGACGCGGGGCTCGGCCTGGAGCCGCTCACCATAGCCGTGGATGACTGCTCGTCTCGGCGAAGGCCTCAGGACCGGCTCGTCCACGGAGACTTCGACCATCACCCGGGTGTGCGCCTGCCGTTGCCACGGGAACCGGGCGCGAATGGTGAAGGCCTCCTGGCCTCCCGGATGCGGCTCCCGTTCCGTGTACCGCTCGCAAACGATGTCGACGGGGGCGTACTCGTCCAGGAGGTGTACCGCCGTCGTGCACACCTCCCGCATGGCGCTCTCCATCGCCCTGCCGGTGGGGACGCCCTCGGTTCCCGAGAAGTCCAGGTCCTCCGAGAAGCGGTAATCACCGAAGTAGCACTTCTTCAGCGCGGTGCCACCCTTGAAGACAAGCGTCTCCCGCAACAGGTCCGTCTGCTCGATTCCCGCCAGGACCCAGGACAACAGGTAGTCCCGCTCAAGGACTTCCCAGGCAATCCCAAGGCGTTGTCGCGCCTCCTGGAGGCGCGTGCGAAGCGGTTTCACGGGGTGCCCTTTCCACCCTCGCCGGTCGCGAAGCCGGGAAGGTTCTCCTGGATCATCCACTGACGGTTGCATGGCCCTTGACGCGGACCGGTCGGGTCCAGTGGACGGTAACCCTTGATCGAGACCTTCGCCAGCGGCTCCAACTGCCCGGCCGAAACGCCCTGCCTTTCGAGCACCCATCCCAACCGCTTCGGTGTGGCCGCATCGAGCCGGAGCGCGTAGCCGATGATGCGGTCCACGTCCAAGTCGTCGCCACGAACCTCGAAGGCGTGAAGCACCTCCGCGAAGTCACCGCAGTACCGCGGCTGCATCAACCCGTCGAGCAGCGTCCGCTCCGGGTCGGTCACCGTGACGCGGGCATCGTCCACCCACACCTTCTCCGTCCCGAAGAATCGTTCCGGCTTGACACGGACGAACTGGTACACCGTCTCCCCTACCCGAATGCCGCGCCGGTTCTGTCCTCGGCTCGCGGCCCGCGATTGAGGCACCGACGCATCGGCTGTCGTGAGAAGGAAGACTCGCCTCGGCACCTGTTCCGTCAGGCCGTGGTAGTGCAGCGCCGACCAGTGACTGACGGCCGCCGGGCTGACCAGCGCCATGCCGATCTCAAACTCGTGGGCACTGCTCACGCCCGGCACCGTGGCCGAGAGGGCGTACAATCCCTTGCGGAGGCGCACGAGCCATCCCGACTTCGCCAGGTGATGGAGGGCCTGGCGAAGATACCCCTCCGAAAGGCCCACCGACGGGGCGATTTCGCGGGCCCGGTCCGGCGTGAAAACACGGTCGCCCTCGGCGGCAAGTGCCCGTATCAGCCTCATACCGGGCGATGCCGGTGTTTGGGATTCTTCTGCCATTGTTCGTCGCTTTCGAACAAACGCCTCAGTATCACTATCGGCGTGTGCTTAGGAATACTATAGCGTTTGTTCGTCCCTGCCAAACAATTTCAACAGAATCACTACTCGGCCGCGACGCGGACGTTCCTCAACCCGCAGCCTCAAAGGTCGTTGTCCGGCGCCCACAGTGCCGGCACTCCCGCCGCCGCATGATTCGCCCGCCCCACGCGGGGCGTGTGTAGACGACCCGGAAATGCCGGCACCCGCAGTGGCGGCACACGAGCCCCTTCTGCTCCGCGGCCGCCGCGTCCTTCGACTCCACCCGTTCTCTCACGCCGTTGACGCCGTCAGGCATCGGCTCCTCCGCTGCAAATCCTCCTGCGTGTACCGTTTCCGCTCGCGCCGCCGGGCCGCGTCCTGCCCCAGCGCATGCCGTAGAGGCGGTTTTTCGTGCAAGACGTGCGACACATCGCCCCTCGGCATGAATAGGGGGATGAGGCACGATCGAAGCGGCTCTTTCAGAAAGGACGGAACCATGGCCCCCCAAAACGGTAGCCCCGATCGGCGGCAGCCTGCCCGGCGGCGTCCGCCCATCGCCGGGTGGCCAAGGTTTGGGCAGCACGATCCCGTTGGGCAACGCGGTGCCAGCACTTCTATCGGCGGCAACGAGAACACCGTTGGCAACCATGACGCAGATCAAGAGCCCACAAGCTGAGTTAAGATGCGAGATTCGGCGATGCATTTGAGTTATCCCTGGATCACAGGCTGCTCTTAGCGCACATTTCCAGCAGCCCGATACATACCAGTCTCTCGAAAACTAACACGATAATCGACGACTCCGTCGGCACGGCAAACATCGACGTCGAAGAGGATCCTCCCGCCTTCGCACCGCACAGGAATCGGCTGCCCCTGGACCGTTGCTCGAACACGATTCGGGTCAAAAGGGCGGCCCGGCGTCAAACGCAACGCGCCGCCAGCAGAACCGGCAATGTGCCCCGCGATCGCGCCGCGTTCCCGTTTTGCGCTCGCTCCAAACGATCCGCCTTCGATCTCCAGCCGCATCCCGCCCAGCGCGATGCGGCGGCCCTCGAATAGGACGAGCTGTTCCGGGCGCGCGAAGCCGGTTCTGCCGCGAAACTCCAGTTCGCCTTCGCGAACGTTGATCGGCTCATCGGACATCAGAACGTGCTCCTCGCCGTTGACCAACGCGCCCCAAGCCCTCTTTTCAACCCTCACCGGGTGCGACGCGGGCGCCACGACGTGCAGTTGGTCGCCGCGGAAGGGCTCGTTCACCTTGCCTGGCACAGAGTGGATGTCAGGCATCGTCCCCCGCCACCAGAGACGCCGGGTATGGTAGCCTCCACGAACGCCGTTCAGGAAGGAATCCTTCGGGTGATCGATCCCCAGCCGGCACATCGCTTCGCCGGTCTTGTGGACGTATTCAATCCGCAGCGGATAGTGCCGGTAGGCCTTGACCGGCAGGGTTGCCCGGGCGTCTTCAACGTCGGCATCGACCAGCAGCTTGCCGTCCAGGTACAGGCGAGCATGACTCGCCGTCGTCTCGGCGTCTTTCGGCGTGATGTCCAGTTCGAACGTGACCTTCCCATCGGCATGGCAATAGAAAAGCCCCTCCCAGCGAACCGAGAAGCCGTCCTTCCGGCCGCCATCGATTGGCGAACCGTCGCCCCACTGAAAATCGACGGCGAACCGGTTATCGTCCTGCCGGATCACGGGCTCGCCGGTGAAGTCCGTCGACTTGTAGTACTTCCCTACCACCCCATTGTAGATATTCTCCCAGCCGAACACGCCCTCGATGTCGTTGTTTGCCACGTCGTCGTGGACCGCGATGTAGTCGCCGCCGAGCATCATCAGTCCTCGCGATTCGTAGCCAGGAAACCCGCCGGGACCGGCCGCCGCCTGGTAGTATTGCGCGATGCCGAAGTCGTAGAGGATGCCGTAATCCTCGGCCGACGCCGGTTGGCCCAGCCCGCCGCGCCGCCCGGGCGGATGGAAATAGCTGACGTGGCGGTAGTCCGTTTCATCACCGTTGTCTTCGTACCCATGCCAACTCCAGACCTTGCCCTTGGCCGCGTAGTACAGCGCGCCGTTTTCCATCCAGTAGCCCCAGCGGTAGTTGCCCGACCCCGTGGTGCTGCCCCGTTGGAAGAGATGGCAGAAGGCCTCGTTCGGACCACCTAAATCGTAGCGCATAAACACCCCGTTGTCGGCAAACACGGATGAGGTCAGATTCGGTTGCGCCCCTTGTTGCCCCGCCGTGAGCATCCAAAGAAAGGTATCCGCCAAAGGATCGTTGCCATGCTGTTTCATGAAAATGCACATCTCCTGCAAACGCCGATTGTGCGGTTCTTTCCAGCTTGAACCATCGACTAACCAACGGTTCGTGTCGGCGTGGGCGCCGGTCGGCACGCTCATGACGACTTGCTTGAGCGGAGCGTTGTGAAGGGGCGGCAGGACGATGATCCTTTGAGCCCAATCAACCCACTGGCGGAACAATGGGTGCTCGAGAAGATAAGTCCCGTCATACTGGTGAAGTAACTTCGCGCAGCGGTAGATGTAGTACATTGAGACGGGCATGTAATTGCAGGGGCCCTCCATGAACCGCCCCTCGCGCAGCGCAAGGTCCGGCCGACCGGGGCGGATGTAGTCCTTCAGCCAGGTCTCATAGAAGGCGACGTATTCGTCGCGCCAGAATTCGGCGTCCGGATGCTTGGGGAAGACGGCCGGCGCGGTGGCCAACCCCTTCTTGTCATTGATGATGAAGTTGGGATGCCCGCCCATCGAAACGCGATAGGGATAGGCCGTCTCCGTCGTGTGACAGTAGGCACCGAAGACGAGCAGGGCACGGAGGCGTTCCCGCTGTTGCGGAGTGAAGCTGGCGCGGCTGTTCGCGTAGTCGATCAAATCGCCGTCGCCGCCGAACCCATGGCCCATCATGTCGTAGCTGTAGTAACTGCCCTTTCGCGGGTTTCATGCGGCGCGGGTGGCGGTGGAGAA
>CAZNYC010000183.1:0-6505 GCA_964577175.1 uncultured Anaerolineales bacterium | reverse complement strand
AGCTCATCGGCCGGCTGAGCAATTGGTCGCCGATCGTCCGCGAGCGGGCGGCCGAGGCGCTCCCGCGCCGCAAGGACGACGTGATGGGCCGGCTGATCGGCATGCTCGACGCCAAGGACCTCTACACGCGGTACGGCGCGTGCCAGGCCCTGAAGATGCAGCGCGGCGTCGGTGCGGCGGCGGTGCCCGCCTTGCGCAAGACGTTCCGCAGCAGGGATCTGTGGCTGCGCATCCTGGCCGCCGAGGCGCTGGCCGGGATCGGGAAACCTGCCAAAGCGGCCGTCCCCGATATGCTGGAAAAACTCGCCACGGGGCCGACGAAAGACGACCCACGGAACATGGAGCAGCGTTACCTTTGCTTCGCCCTGTTTGACAGGCGCCGCGGCCTGGTCGGCAAGTCGCTCGAAGGGGTGGACCGTGAACGGCTCCTGAAGGCCGTTCGCGCCGGTCTTCAGAACGAAGACGGGAGGGCGCGAGGCGCGTTGGGGAGCGTCTACGCCAGCCTCGGCTTCGAGGAGATCAAACCCCTCCTGCCTGCCATCCACCGGGCGGTCATCGAGCCCGCGCCGAGCGGGATCATGTTTGCCGACGGGATCCGGCTCAGCGGCCTGGACCTGCTCGCCAGGCACCGCATCAGGGAAGGAATGCGCCTCTGCCTCGACATCATGGACATCGACAGGTGGGGCAAGCGCAAGCGGATCTCACGGTGCCTGAAGGCCCTGCAAGCCTACGGCGGCGCCGCCAAACCGCTTCTGCCCAGGCTCGCCCGGCTTGAGAAGCAACTGCTGGAGCACCGGGAAGCGAAGAAACTGAAGTCTGAGATCGACCTGGTCCGCCAGACCGCTGCGGCGATCAAGGCGGACACGAACCCGCCCAGACTGCGCCGCCTCAGCGGTCCGTGAGCCGCAGCCGTCCGCGAGGCCCGATTGCCGGTCCTTCGCGCTGGTTGGAGGAACTGGCTCAGGTCACTTCAGCGTGCCCCTTCCTCGGCGTGCTCGCCCTCGAGGAGTTTCGGGTCGACGTGAACGGTCCACCCCTCGATGTGCTTGATGACGGGATCGAAGCGGGCTTTCCTCGGGGCTTCTTCCTTGGCGTCCGGGTTGGTGTCAACCTTGCCTGCAGGCGCAGGTGGGGTGACCCACGCCGTCACGATGGACACGGCAATCAGTGCGGCTGCCAGTCGGTGGTCTTCAGTCATTCTATCCTCGTTCATTGAGGGGCGTTTCGCGCTATTCCAGGGTGACGGACACCGGTTCGGTCGACCTGGCTTTCAGCCAGACGATGACGTTGCTGCCTTCGAGCGTGTGGTGCACGCCCGTCCGAAAGTCCTTACCGCGCGGGATCTCGTTCCCGTCGAGCGTCAGGGCCGGCGACTCCCGGTCCCAATTCTTCACCACAAGGCAAGGATTGTACACCGGCGAGTCCTCGCTGGCCATGATGCGGACCGCAAGCACGTCGCTATCGGCGCCCTCCGTGCGGTGGACGACATAGCATCGCCGTCCGAGGTCGTAGCCGCCGGACTCGAATCCTTTGCGCTTCACTTCCAACTCCGGGGCATTATTCCAACTGCGGGCGACGAAGACCAGGTCCTGCACGGACAGGTCGGTCATGCCGTAAAGCCCGTTCCACCAGGATCGCCCGTCCTTCTCGTGCAGCGGCGGGCTGGAGATCGGAAAGCCGAGGAAATGGGTCGGGCGGTCGGCGGCCTGGACGGTCCGGCCGTCACAGGCCGCCTGGCCGACGGGCCAGTGATTGCAGGCGCCCGGCACGTCGAGGCCGCGCTCCCCCATGCGGCGGTCGAAGACGTATCGCATCCGGTTGCCGGCCTCGAAGATGATCGAGGGCTTGTTGACAGACTTAAAATGATATCTCTGGACGAGAAGGTCTTCCGGGTACTTCTTCGTCTTGTCGGGGTCCCTGCAGAACGTGAGGGTCGCGGTCTTGCCCTCGAGGTTGGCCACCTGGACGAAGTCCAGGTGGACCACGTCGCTCTGCAACTGTCCCGGGTGGGTCAGGGGCAGCGATTCCTGGAACTGCATGCCGCCGTCCCGCAGGGTTCCGGTCTTCCAGGACACGTTCCGGACGGCCATCTGGTCGGGGTAGATGTAGTAATACTCGTCCACCCAGCAGGCGCGGCCGGTCTTCGGGTTCTCGAGCCAGAGGTGATCGTGGGCGCTGACCGGCGCATAGCGCCAGTGCACGACCGCGCGGGCATCGGTGTTTTCGATGACCCGGACGTGGGAATAGCGGCAGCGCCGGTCCTGCATGTGCTCGAAGCAGCCCTCCTTGTCCTTCGATGGCCGTCCGTAAAACGCCTCGACGCTCTGGTCGGCCATCCACAATCCGTTCTCGGACACCCAGGCCGGCGAATACCGGGTTCCGCGCCAGAAGACCATCCGGGTGCCGGAGGTGTCGAACCGGACCACCACGTCCGGGTCGGAGGCCACCGGCCAGAGGTTGTCCCACTCCTCGTAGTACTTCAGTTTGCAGTAGTAGGCGCCGAACCGTCCGGGGCCCTCGGGGCCGGAGGGCATGACCCGGGGGGGAAGCGCCGGGTCGCCCGCCGGCGCGCTCGTCTCGACCGACCGGGCCATCGCCTCGGCCGGAAGCGCGGCGCCGTACAGTTTCACCTCGTCGACGAGACCGTCGATGCTGAACCACCCCGGCAGGGTGCCGTGCGGACGGTGAATGTGGGACGGCTTGACCGGAGCGTCGTTCATCAGGGCCCGCACCCGGGCCTGCGGGGCCCAGTGGACTTCGCCTTCGACCTGCAGCCCGCCGGCCGGCTTGCCGTCCACGTAGAGCCGAATGCCGTTCGTGCGGTCGTATGTTGCCGCGATATGTTTCCACTTCCGCAGGGGCAGCACGTTCCTCTCCGAAACACATCTTCGCCACTGGCCGCCGACGGCCAATTCCAGGGCGAGGTCCCCGTTGGGTCCGACAATGAAACGGAACCCCTCGGTTTTCTCGGTGCGTTGGCTGATGACCGGACACCAGTTCCAGGGATAGGCCGCGTGGGCAATCCATGCCGCCACGGTAAACGCCGGTCCCCGCACGAGCGGCTCCTCGCCGGCGTCGCGGACGATGCAGGTCGTGTAGCCGTCCGGCTTCAGGGCCAGACCCGAAACACCCGGAAGACGCCTGGCGTTCCCCTCAAGCATGGCCTCGCTGCCGCCGGCCTGGTCCTTGACGGTCGCCCCCGCGTCCCCGTCGAAACTCCACCAGAGCAGCGGTTTCTCGGCGGCTGCCTGCAATGGCGGCTGCAGGCCGGCCAGGCAGAGTATGCAATACATGATAGATGCACGTAAGCAATTTACAGCAGGTCGGCTCATTTCTGTTCCTCCGTTTCCCGGGCGGCCTCGATCTTCTCCCTGATGTTCTCGGCTTCGGCGGCCTTTTGCTTTTCCCAGTCGGCGCGGGATGTCTCGTAGGATTCCTTCAGTTCGGACAGCGTGGCCTCGGCCTCCTTGATCCGGCGGAGCGTGTCGTCCAGTTCCAGTTCCCTCATCTGCTTGCCCCGCAGCGGCCGCCAGCGGCGGAACTCTTCGACGGTCATCCCCGGCTGGGTGGCGAACCGGACGGGCGTCTCCTCGAGGAGCCACTCGTCGCTCCGCTGGGTGGCCAGGGGGATGCCCCGGCCGTTGGTGATGTTCGCCATCGGGTTCCGCGCCCAGGCGTAGCGGTAGTGCACCGGCTCGGGCACCATCGGGCTGCTGAGGACCAGGATGTGCTTCTTGTACTGCAGGCGGTTGCGGTTGTCCCGCTTGCCGTCGGTGTAATACGAGATCGTGGCCGGCTGGAAGCGGCGGTCCGCCCCGGCGATGGCGAAGCCCAGCATTTCTCCGTCGCCGTCGTCGGCCGTGGCGACGTTCGTGCTCAGCGTCAGCCGGATCGTGCCGTCGACGGCCTCGGCCTCCTCGATCGTCGGCGGCAGCCAGTACTCCTCGGTGCCCCGTCCGGCAAGCAGTTTGTACTGCGTTACCAGCGCCCACTTGGCCGCCCGCTCGCCGACGGGGACCTTGATCTGCGGGTGGTACCAGGACTTGCGCTGGTCGAAACTGCTGACGAAGCCGACGTTCGGGTCGCCCGTGTCCCGGAGGTCGCGGAAGGTCCGATACTGCGCCTCGCGAATGTACGGGCCGACGTCGTACATCCGCTGCAGGAAGTTCTCCTGCGTCTGCGGCTCCCCGGCCGTGCAGAGCGAAATGATGCAGAACGGCATCCGCTCGTCGCCGAAGTTCTCACGCCACGCGGCGATCATCTTGCCGAAAACCTGGTAGTACATCCGCGCCCCGGCCGAGCCGCGGAAGCAGTTGTTGAAGCCCTGGTGCCACACGGCCCCCGTAACGGCCAGGCCGCGCAGCGGGCGGATCACGCCGGCGTAGCAGTAGCCGGGCCGGTTCCTGTCGGCCACCGGCCCCGGGCGCAGGTCCGTGGGGCGCGTCTCGTGCGGCGGAAGTGTCTTCCCCTCCGCCTCGACCTTCTTCTTGCGCTGCTCCCAGCGGGCGACGCGGTTCTCGAGGTCCTTCTCGGCGTCCCAGGCGGCGATCTTCTCGTCCCATTCCCGGAGCAGGTCTTGCGTTTCCTTGCCGTCGGTCGCCGCGACCACGTCCGCGGGCGTCCACGTCTCGACGGTCGTCCCGCCGATGGACGCGTCGATCAGTCCGATCGGCACGCCGCCGGCCATGTGAATCCGCCGGCCGAACACGGTGCCGATGGCCGAGAACGCGCGGATGGTCTCCGGCGTGCAGACCTCCCAGTCGCCCTTGCGGAAGTGGCGACTGGACCAGCCGCTCCACTCGTGCAGGCGGTGGAAACTGCGGACGGAGTCGAAGCCCGTGCCCTGCGGCATGGTCAGCAGGCGGATCTGCGGGAAGTTGGCCGAGATACGCTCCAACTCGCCGTCGACGACCTTGGTGATGGGGAACTCCATGTTGCTCTGCCCGCCGAGCAGCCAGACGTCGCCGACCAGGATGTTCTCCAGCGTCAGCGTGGCGGACGTGCCTTGGACCGTCATGCGCTGCGGGCTGGCGCCCGCGGCCATGGGGTCGAGCGTGACCTGCCACGCGCGGTCGGCCCCGGCCGTCGCGGTGGCCTGCCGGCCGGCGAAGGAGACGGTGACCTTCTCTCCCGGCGCCGCCCAGCCCCACACGGCCACGGGCTTGTCCCGCTGGAGAACCATGTTCGTCTGGAACACGTTGCTGACGCACAGCCCCTCGCCGACGGCGGGGACGTCGATCACGTCCTCCCGAGGCATCTTCTTCTCGGCCGCAACGGCCGGGCCTGCACCGAGCACGACTACCAGCACCCACACCCACCGCGTTCGGCGAACCATCGCGCCTCCTTTCCTTGGGCTGACGAGTTCTTGCTGTGGCTTAACACGACAACGCAAAGGCGGTGCGGCCGGTTGGGAGACCCCGCCGCGCGCAGTGCGCTTGCAGCGTTGTAGCGTTAGCGGTTGCTCTGAAGCGGAATCCCAGGATATCCTCCGGCCGACCACCACCGTGGCTCTTCCTGGTAATTCTAGCAGGGATCGCCAGAGCAACAAGAACTCTGTTGGCCCCGAGGACCTTGCAACCGAACGCGCCGCGCTGGCTCTTAGCACGACAACGCTAACTCGTGCGCCGCCGGTCTCCGCACCCGCCGCGAAGCCCCACCGCGCAAAATGCGGACTTAGCGTTGTAGTGTTAGCCGGTAGCCTCATCACGGCGCTGCGCCGCAGATGATCGCGGAGTCCAAGGGACGGCACCCCCCGATCTCCCGGCGCCAGATTCTGCTTCCTACCTGCCCCCGTCGGGGTGCTGATCCGTCCGGACTTTCCACAGGACCAACAGCCACGAGGGCAGGAACATGCGCGAGTACGTCACGCTGCAGCCGGCGGCGGAATCCGGAACCCGGACTCGCGTGGCGGGTGGCGCATAAAATGGGGGCAGGTCACCGGTTCCTTGGACTCAACTTTGCTTGGCTGGCAGGTCAGGTAGTGGTTGCAGGCTTGCTTGACTGTGAGGCCGTCGCCCGTTAGGCTGATGGGTGAGGTTTGCGTCCGACGTGGAGGTCGTTGGTTACACGGAGGGGGTTCCCGGCAGCGGCGCTAGGGTTTTCTCAGACGCCGAAGAAATGGATCTTCCCTCAAATCCTTTTGCACCACGGGCCGTCGTTATGGGCCGTGAGCGGGAAGGAGGGACAGGGCTTCTTTCTTGCGCGTGGGTCGAACCTTGTGGACCTCCAGGTCACATGGGCCAATTGTCCGCGGTGCAGGACGGAATAGCCCGTTCAGATTGTCGTCGAGATTGTCGTCACAGAGGCACGGCGTTTTGTGGCTGCTAATCGCCTATCCGAATACCTCCTTGTCGGCCCTTGGCCGAGCGAGGCGGCCGCAGCCGGAGGGTTATGCGGATAGGCTCCAAGCCTCTGTAACGCAGAAGGTCGCGCCCGTAGCTCAACGGATAGAGTCGCGGACTTCGAATCCGAAGGTTGCAGGTTCGAATCCTGCCGGGCGCGCCAC
>CAZNYC010000182.1:0-6590 GCA_964577175.1 uncultured Anaerolineales bacterium | reverse complement strand
GTCGAGATGAGCGGGATGTTGTTGGCGATGGCGTGGGTCCGGATGTGAATCTCGTCCCGCCGCGGGTTCTTGCCGCTGACGGTGTTGATGACGAGGCGGATCTGGTCGTTCTTCATGAGGTCCAGGACGTTCGGCCGGCCGACGGAGATCTTCCGGAGCGGCGTGACGGCCACGTCGTTGTGCGCCAGCGCCGCCGCCGTCCCTTCGGTGGCGACGAGGTTGAAACCCAGGTCCTCCAGTTTCTTCGCGATGAAGATGATGTCGCGTTTGTCGGCATTGCGGACGGAGATGAAGACGGTGCCTTCCATCGGCAGGGTCTGGCCCGCGCCCTGCTGGCTCTTGGCGAACGCCATGCCGAAGGAGGTGTCGAGGCCCATGACCTCGCCGGTCGATTTCATTTCGGGCCCGAGGACGGCGTCCACGCCCGGGAACCGCGCGAACGGGAACACGGGCGCCTTGACGGCCACGTGCTTCGGCACGACCTCCTCGGTGAAGCCGAGGTCCTCCAGCGTCCGGCCGAGCATGACCTTCGTCGCGAGGCTGGCCAGCGGCACGCCGATGGCCTTCGCGACGAAGGGGACGGTGCGGCTCGCGCGCGGGTTCACCTCCAGGACGTAAATCGTGTCGCCGCGCACGGCGTACTGGACGTTCATGAGGCCGACGACGTTCAGTTCCTTGGCCAGAGCCCGGGTCTGGCGAATGATTTCCTGGACCTGGTCGTCGGTCAGGGTGATGGGCGGCAGGGTGCAGCCGGAGTCGCCGGAATGGACGCCGGCCGGCTCGATGTGCTCCATCACGCCGCCGATGACGCAGCGGGTGCCGTCGGCGACGGCGTCGACGTCGACCTCGATGGCGTTCTCGAGAAACTTGTCGATGAGAATCGGGTGATCGCTGCCGACGTCGGAGGCGATGACGGCCTCGGCCATGTACCGCTCCAGGGCCTCCTCGTCGTAGACGATTTCCATGGCCCGGCCGCCGAGGACGTAGGAGGGCCGGACGAGCACCGGGTACCCGATCTCGGCGGCGATGGTCTTGGACTGCTCATAGGAGAGGGCCGTCCCGTTGGGCGGGGCCTGGAGGTCGAGTTTCCGAAGGAGTTCCGTAAAGCGCTTCCGGTCCTCGGCCCGGTCGATGGAGTCCGGGCTGGTGCCGAGGATGGGCACGCCGGCCTTCTCGAGCGGGACGGCGAGGTTCAGGGGCGTCTGTCCGCCCAGTTGGACGATGACGCCCTCGGGCTGCTCGGCCTCGACGATGGCCAGGACGTCCTCGCGCGTCAGGGGCTCGAAGTAGAGTTTGTCGCTCGTGTCGTAGTCCGTGGAAACGGTCTCGGGGTTCGAGTTGACCATGATGGACTCGCAGCCGAGTTCCTTGACGGCGAAGGAGGCGTGGCAGCAGCAGTAGTCGAACTCGATGCCCTGGCCGATGCGGTTGGGCCCGCCGCCCAGGATCAGGATTTTCCGCTTGTCGGAGATGCGGTTTTCGTCGACGGCCTCGTAGGTGGAGTAGTAGTAGGGTCGGTCGGCGTCCGTCTCGCCGGCGCACGTGTCGACGAGTTTGTAGGCGGGCTTCAGGCCGCGGGCCTTGCGCTGGCCCTCGGCGGCGCGTTCGTCGGTGCCGGTCAGGTGCCCGAGTTGGACGTCGGAGAAGCCGGCCCGCTTGGCGCGGCGGAGGAGGTCGGTGGGCATCTGCTTCAGGCCGTCGGCGCCCTGGTGCCGGGCGAGGTCGTGGGCCATGTCGATGATCTCCTGCATCTCGTGGATGAACCACGGGTCGATACGGGTGGCCTCGGCCACCGCCTCGGGCGTCCAGCCCTGCTGAAGGGCGTAGGCGATGTAGTAGTGGCGGGCGTCGTTGGGGGTGACGAGTTTGGCCCGGAGTTGGGCCTCGTCCTGCGGCGGGGGCACCAGGTGGTCCTTGCCGTCGAAGCCCAGGCCGCAGCGGCCGATCTCCAGGCTCCTCAGGCCCTTCTGGAGCGATTCCTTGAAGGTGCGGCCGATGGCCATCGCCTCGCCCACGGCCTTCATCGACGTGTTGAGCGTCGGGTCCGTCTGCGGGAACTTCTTGAACGTAAACCGCGCAATCTTGAACACGCAGTAGTCCACCGTCGGCTCGAAGAACGTGGTCGTCTTGCCCGTGACGTCGTTATTGATTTCGTCGAGCGTGTAGCCGACGGCGAGTTTGGTGGCCACCCGCGCGATGGGGAACCCCGTGGCCTTCGACGCCAGGGCGCTGGAGCGCGAGAGGCGGGGGTTCACCTCGATGATGACCACCTCGCCCGTCTCGGGGTTGCCGGCGTATTGAATGTTAATGCCGCCGCCGGTGACGTCGATCTTGCGGATGATGCGCCGGCACAGGTTCGTGTAGTGGACGTATTCGCGGGCGGTCAGCGTGGAGGACGGGGCCACCACCATCGAGTCGCCCGTGTGCACGCCCATGGCGTCGACGTTTTCCATGGAGGTGATCATGATGACGTTGTCGGCCGAGTCGCGCATCACCTCGAACTCGATTTCCTTCCACCCCAGGACCGACTGCTCGACGAGGACCTGGTGGACCGGGCTGGTGTGGATGGCGTGGGCGAGGGCGTCGGCGAGTTCCTCGCGGTTGTAGGCCGTGTGCCCGCCGGAGCCGCCCAGCGTGAAGGCGGGGCGCAGGATCAGCGGGAAGCCGATCTCCTCGCCGATGGCCATGCCTTCCTCGACGCTCGTGGCGATGCCGCTCTCGGGCACCGTCAGGCCGATCTCCTGCATCGACTGTTTGAAGAGGTCGCGGTCCTCGGCCCGGGCGATGGACTCCGGCGTGCACCCGATGACCTCCACGCCGTACCGCTCGTATACGCCCTGGCGGTCGAGGAAGACGGCGATGTTCAGGCCCGTCTGCCCGCCGAGGGTCGGCAGGACGGCGTCCGGCCGCTCGGCCGCGATGATCTGCTCGACGACCTCGGGGGTGATCGGCTCGATGTAGGTGCGGTCGGCCATCCGCGGGTCCGTCATGATGGTGGCCGGGTTCGAGTTCACGAGCACGACCTCGTACCCCTCCTCCTTCAGGGCCTTGCAGGCCTGGGAGCCGGAGTAATCGAACTCGCACGCCTGGCCGATGACGATCGGCCCGGAGCCGATGATCAGGATCTTCTGGAGGTCGGTGCGTTTGGGCACGGGGTGCTCTCTGCCTTTTCGAGCCGGCTGCGGAAGCAGCCGGGTATCTCCATCTGCCATGGCACGTGCCAAGAGCCGTAGCCGTAGGGTGCTCCGCACCCCCCGTTTGCGGCCGCGTGGGTGCAAGCACCCACCCTACATGGCTGCGGCCAGTGCGCCCCGCCTTACGCCTTCAATCCCTCACAGAACGCCCGCAGCAGGGGGCCGGGCCGGCCCATGTCGTCACGGGTCGGATGCCACTGGATACCGCACGCCCGGCCGTCGGCGGCGCGGATGCCTTCGACCGTCTCGTCGTTGAAGTTCGTGTGCGTCACCTCGACGCCCTTGCCGAGACCGTCGCGCGAGACGGCGCAGGCGTGATGCTGGACGGTAATCGCGCCGCGCCCGCCGGTGAGGTCGCGGACGGGGTAGTTCAGGCCGCGGTGGCCCGCCCGCATCCTCTCGACCTTGCACCCGGCAGCCAGGGCCAGCACCTGGTGCCCGAGACCGATGCCGAGCAGCGGGACCTCGCCGAGCAGGGCCCTGACGGTTTCGATTTGCGGCCCCAGCGCGCGGGGGTCGCCGGGCCCGCCCGCCACGACGATGCCGTCGGCCCCCGCCTCGAGGACGGTCTCGGCGGAGGCGTCGGCCGGCAGCACCTGGACCTCGCAGCCCAGGTCCACGAGTTGGGCGAGCAGATTTTCCGCCACGCCGAGGTTCACGAGGGCCAGCGCGCCCGACGCCTTGCCGTCCGGCGACCGGTGGCCCGCCCACGTGACGCCGGCGACGAGGTCCGCGGCGGTCTCGCCGTCGGCGTCCTCGTCCTGGAGCCGCTGGACGACCGCGTCCGTGTCGGCGTCGGCCGGGACGATGGCGGCGGCCATCTCGCCGGCGTCGCGCAGATGGACGGCCACGGCGCGGGTGTCGACCTCGCGGATGCCCACCAGGCCCGCCTCCGTCATCCGGTCCTCGAGCGACCGCTCGGCCCGGAAGTTGGAGAACGTGCGGCTGGCCTCGCGCACGACGAGACCGGCGGCCTGGACGGCCGGCGACTCGTCGTCCTCGCCGTTGACGCCATAGGCGCCGGCGATCGGGTACGTCAGGACCAGCAGCGATCCGCGGTACGACGGGTGCGTCAGGACCTCCTGGTACCCGACGACGCCGGTGTAAGCGGCGGCCTGCCCGACGGCTTCGCCCGCGGCGCCGAAGCAGGCGCCCTCGAAGCGCGTGCCGTCGGCCAGGATGAGGGCGGCGTTGTCCATGAGGTGCATGCTTCCTTCAGCAATGGTGAAGCGATGTCATTCTGAGGCCCGCTTGCGGGCCGAAGAATCTCGCCGTGGTCGTTGCCGTTCCAACGTTCGCACGGCGAGACCCTTCGCTTCGCTCAGGGCGACAACGCTCCCCGCCGTTGTATACACCGTAGCCTAGATATATTCAATCGTGCTCGGCGGCTTCGGCGACAGGTCGTACAGGACCTTGGTGACCGACGGGATTTCCTCGTAGACCCGGTCCTGGATCCGCATGAGCGTGTCCCAGGGCAGGGCGACGGCCGTGGCCGTGATGGCCTTCTCGGACTGGACGCACCTCACGGCCACGATGTCGCCGAAGCGGCGCCGCCCGTCCTCCGTGACGCCGGTGGCCTGGTCGGCGAGGAGGACGCCGAACGCCTGGAACTTCTCTATCGCCTCGGTCTCCTCCTCGACGACACGGCAGGCCCGGCGGACGATCTCGATCCGTTCCGGGGTGCACTCGCCCAGGCACCGCGTGGCCAGGCCCGGCCCCGGGAACGGCATCCGCTGGTACAGGGCCTCGGGCATCTCCAGGGCCCGGCCCACCTCCCGCACGCCCGGCTTATAGAGTTCCTTCAGCGGTTCGATGACCGTGAACCCGTAGCCGTCCTTTGCGCTGACGCCGATCTGGTCGAGCACGTTGTGCTGGGTCTTGACGCCCTTCGTCGTCTCGGCGATGTCGGCGGCGATGGTGCCCTGGATGAGATGCTCGGCGTCGATGCCTTTGACCGCCTCGCCGAAGACGGTGTAGAAGGTGTCGCGGAAGGCCTTGCGCTTCTCCTCCGGGTCCGTGATGCCCCTCAGGGCCTCGAAGAAACGGTCGGCGGCGTCGGTGATCCGGACCTCGATGCCGAGGTCGGCGAAAGCGTCGCGGACCCACGCCGGCTCGTCCTGCCGCATCAGGCCGTCGTCGATGAAGATCGTTTCGAGGCGGTCGCCGATGGCCTGGTGCGCCATGACGGTGGCGACGCTGGAGTCCACGCCGCCGGAGAGGGCGCTGATGGCCTTGCCCTGGCCGACCGTGTCTCGAATCTCGGCGATGCGGTCGCGCGCAAACTGCTCGTAATCCACGGGTGTCTCCTTCGTGCGTGAGTGCGTCGGCCGTCCCGGCCGGCTGCCGTCCTCCGCGTCGCCCCTGCTGGGGACGGGTCCGGTGCGTGCTGCCTGCGGCGGTTCAGGCTTGGGCGGGATACTGTAGGCGGGGCGGGCAGGATTGCAAGGAAATTGCTCAGGCGCCGGAAACGGCGCACCGCATGGGATGGTGTGACGGAACATCGGGTGCCACCGATTGCTTGTCAATCGGTGCTGCGCGACCTGGGCGCACGGTTTGGCAAGCAAACCGTGGCACTTGGCCGCCCGGGCCGCCTGCCCTTTGGGCCTTTCCCCGGAAAGCGTACGGTTCCGCTCAAGAACCGGAGCGCGGCGCGCCGACAACCAAGGCAGAGCGAGTCACAGAGGTATGGTCGGGCAGGCCCTGGGGGCCACCGCCCGCATTTTCTGTAAAAAAGACTTGCACTCTGTACGCTTCATCGTGCATAAGGTGCCCACGGTTCATGCAAAGGAGCCTTGGGGTAAGGGATGCCCGGGTCCGGCCGGCGCGGCGCCGGCGTTGGGAGGGCCCGGGCTTACGGGGAACAAGGCGGTCCGGATCGCCGTCGGGATGGGGGGAGGAACCGTATGACTCGCTTCGCGTTTGCCGTGCTCGTCGTTGGGGTCGCAACGCTTGTGTTGGGCGCGGCCCAACCGGTGCTGGCCGAGTTCCGCACCGAGGAGCCGTTCTTCACGGAAGAGGACCTCTCCCTGGCGCTGGACGCCATGACGGCCGACGCCCTGGCCGCCGAGGCGCCGGCGGAGGACGCAGGAGGTGCCGGCGGCGCGGGCGACGGCGCCCCTCCCGCCGAGGGCGGGGCCATCGAACCGCCCGTCGGCAAGCCCCCGCCCTTGCCGCTCCATAACCTCGAGGGCACCGCCGGCGGCGTCAGTTCGCCGATGGCGTACCTGGCCAACCCCGGCCCGCCCGGGACGGAGATTGCCGGCCCGACGTTTAGCACCACCTTCCTGAAGGCGGGCGACAAGGAAGTCCAGTCGTACGCCTTCTCGATGACGTTCCTGCGGCGGATTGAGTTCTCCTATGCCGCCAACCGCGTCCACCTGGGCGACTGGCCCAAGG
>CAZNYC010000181.1:0-6656 GCA_964577175.1 uncultured Anaerolineales bacterium | reverse complement strand
ACGTCGAGCATGAGGTTTTCGACGGTGCTCCTCAGGGCCCGGGCCCCCGTGTTGCGTTTCATTGCCTGGCGGGCGATTTCCTGCAGGCCCTCGTCCGAGAAGACCAGTTCCGCCTCCTCCATCTCGAAGAACTTCTGGTACTGCTTCACGAGGGCGTTCTTCGGTTCGGTCAGGATCCGCACGAGGGCGTCCTCGTCCAGGGGCATGAGGGCGGTGATCACGGGCAGCCGGCCCACGAGTTCCGGGATCAGGCCGTAATGGATGAGGTCGTCCGGGGTGACCTGCGGCAGGATTTCGGCGGTGCGGCGGTATCGGTCGCCGGAGCGGTGCTGCCCTTCGCTGAAGCCGATGGCCGAGGCGCCGATGCGGCGGCCGACGATTTCCTCGAGGCGGTCGAACGTCCCGCCGCAGATGAACAGGATGTGCGACGTATCGATCTGAATATACTGTTGCTCGGGGTGCTTCCGGCCGCCCTGGGGCGGGACGTTGGCGATCGTCCCCTCCAGCATCTTCAGCAGGGCCTGCTGGACGCCCTCGCCGGAGACGTCGCGTGTGATGGAGACGTTCTGCGTGGTCCGGCCGATCTTGTCGATCTCGTCGATGTAGATGATGCCGCGCTGGGCCGCCTCGACGTCGAGGTCGGCTGCATGGATGAGTTTCAGCAGCAGGTTCTCGACGTCCTCGCCCACGTACCCCGCCTCGGTCAGGGTGGTGGCGTCGCCGATGGCGAAGGGGACGTTCAGGATGTGCGCGAGGCTCCGGGCCATGAGCGTCTTGCCGCAGCCGGTCGGGCCGATGAGCAGGAGGTTCGACTTTTCGATCTCGACCTCGTCGTCGTCGCCCATCTCGCCGAGGCTCAGCCGCTTGTAATGGTTGTGGACGGCCACGGAGACGGCCTTCTTGGCCCGGTCCTGGCCGATGACGTACAGGTCGAGGAAGTCCTTGATTTCGCGCGGGGCGGGGATGCGGCCGAGGTCCGGCGCCACGGCCGCCGCTCGCCGCCGGTCCGCCTGCACGACGCTGCCGCACAGGTCAACACATTCGTCGCAGATGAAGACACCCTCTTTTTGCCCCTCAATGAGCGAGGTGACGTCGCCCCCGCTCTTGCCGCAGAAACTGCACACGGTGTTGCGACCGCGTCCGCCGCGGCCGTTGTTACGTTTCGCCATCCGTCCTGCTCCTTCGCAACGTCGCCTATCGGGGATGTCATTCTGAGGTCCCGCTTGCGGGCCGAAGAATCTCGCCGTGCGAACAACAGAAGGCTAAGACCAAGGCGAGATTCTTCGTCGGCCCGTCGGCCTCCTCAGAATGACAAGATTACGTATCGTCGTCCTCTTGTTCAGCGTTGCCGTCAGCGTTGCCTTTGGTCTCTATCGACGATTCGCCGCCGGCCTCCGCATCGGGTTCGTCGGGCGGCCCGGCGGGTGGCCGGTCGGGTTTCTTGCCGGCGATTTGGGCGCGGACGGCCTCGTATTCCTCCTGGCTGATGTCGCCGGCCATCCGTTGCCGGCGAAGGTCGTCCAGGTCGATGCCGCCGCAACTGCCGCCCCGCTGCTGCGTCTTCCATCCCCACAGGCGCACCAGGGCGAGGATCAGGAAGACCACGATCAGCCCCGCCGCGCCCCAGACGAGGATCGTCAGCATGTTCCGCAAGGGCGTTGCGAACGGTTCGGGCTCCATCCTTTGCCCTACGGATTCCGGTGACATAAGCAGGTGGTTGTCATTCTGCGGAGGCCGACAGGCCGACGAAGAATCTCGCCTTGGTCTTAGCCTTTTGTTGTTCGCACGGCGAGATTCTTCGGCTCCGCAAGCGGAGCCTCAGAATGACATCTTTACGCGATGCGCTCGTCGAACAGCCGTTTCACCACACGGCCGTCTCGGCCTTCATCTCGCGCTGCATCAGGTCCGCCACGGCGTCGGGGGCGGGTTTGCCCTTGAACAGGACCTCATATACCTCGCGGGTGATGGGCATATCGACACCCTCGCCGTCGGCCAGCGTCAGCGCCGCCCAGGTGGTGCGGACGCCCTCGGGCTCGGCCCGGCCCAGTTCCTCCAGGATATCGTCGAGCGAGCATCCGCGGCCGATGGCCTCGCCCACGCGGTGGTTCCGGCTCAGGGGGCTGAGGCACGTCGTCACGAGGTCCCCGAGGCCCGCCAGGCCGGCGAACGTCTCCGGCCGGGCGCCCAGGGCCGTCCCCAGGCGGGTCATCTCCACGAGGCCTCGCGTCACGAGGGCGGCGACGGCGTTCGTGCCGAGTTCCAGCCCCTGGCAGATGCCGGCGGCGATGGCGACCACGTTCTTCAGCGCCCCGCCCAGTTCCACCCCCACCGGGTCGTCGCTCGTGTACACGCGGAACCAGTCGGTGGCGAAAGCCCGGCCGACGCGGTCGGCGTCGTCGGGGTCGGCCGAGGCAACGACGACGGCCGCGGGCAACTGGGCCGCCACCTCCCGCGCCAGGCACGGACCGCTCAGGATGACCGTCCGGCGGGGCCCGGCCACGGCCTCCAGCACCTGGCTCGGCCGCAGCAGGCTCTCCGTCTCGATGCCCTTGACGACGGAGCAGTAGATCGGCTCCTCGGGCAGGGCGCCGGCGGTCCGCTCCAGCACGCCGCGCAGGTACCGCGACGGGACGGCCAGGACGACCAGGTCGGCCCCGTCGGTGACCTCGGCGGCGTCGGCGGAGAGAAGGAGGTTTTCCGGCAGGCGGAAGCCCGGCAGGAACCGCTCGTTCGTGCCGGTCCGGCGCATGTCGGCCACGTGTTCCTCGAACGCCGACCACATGCGGACGCCGATGCCGCCCGAGGCCAGCAGGATGGCACTCAGGGTGCCCATCCCGCCGTCACCGATGATGGCTGCGCGGTTGATCATGGATTAGAGTCCAAAGTCCCGAGTCCAAAGTCCCGAGTCCAAAGCCCCGAGTCCGAAGTCCAAAGTCGGGTCGGCGGGCGTCTTGTGTCGGCCGTTGACTTCGGGCCTCGACTCGCATCTCGTGCCCCGACGTTCATCATACCGCGGCGCGAAAAGGCTTTCAATGCTGCGGTGGGCGGAGGTCCGGCAGGCGCGGGGCGGAGGGAGGCGGACCCGCTGGCCGCCGCGCAGCGCCGGCACCGACCGCCGCATCCGCACCGCCGCGTGCAGGCACCACAGCCAGTACGCCAGGGCGACGGCGGCGTAGAGGGCGAGAGGAGGGTCAGGACGGGCATGGTTCCCCGATGTCGCCGGCATGCTTTCCCAACGGCGGGAAAGCATGCCACCCTCGTGATCGGCGCGGCGGGCAGTCTTGCCCGCCGCGCGGTGCCCAAGACTGGGCACCGCGCAGAATCCTGCACCGCGCGATAACTTCACTCTCACCCCACCTGGACGCGGACGAGGTGTTCCTCGCCGTCGTCGTGCAGGGGGATGGTCTTATCGCTCTGGACCTTGTCATCCACGCGGACGCTGCGGACGTTCCAGGTGGCGGGCCCCGCCACGCTCACCTTGATGTGGTACACCGTGTTGCGGTACCGGTAGTGGATGGTGTAGCCCTTCCATCCGGGCGGGAGGACGGGCTCCAGGCGGAGCCGGTCCACCTCCAGCCGCAGACCCAGCAGCGTGTCGGTCAGCAGGTGGTACATCCAGGCGGCGGAGCCGGTATACCAGGTCCATCCGCCTCGGCCCTCGTGGCCCTGGGCGGTGTACACGTCGGCCGCCACCACGTACGGTTCCACCTTGTACCGGTCGATGCGTTCGGGCGTGTCGCCGTGGGCGATCGGATTGATCGTATGGAACAGCCGCCAGGCGGTCTCGGACTGACGGAGGGCGGCGGCCGCCATCGTCACCCAGACGGCGGCGTGGGTGTACTGGCCGCCGTTCTCCCGCACGCCCGGCACGTACCCCTTGATGTAGCCGGGGTCCCAGGGGGCCTGGTCGAACGGGGGCGTGAAGAGGCGGATGACGCCCAGGTTCCAGTCCACGAGGTGCTCCAGGACGGACTGCATTGCCATCTCGGCCCGGTCCTCCTGCCCGGCGCCGGAGAGCACGGACCAGGATTGGGGCAGGGCGTCGATGCGGCACTCGGGGCTCGAGGCCGAGCCGAGCACCTCCCCGTCATCGAAGTACGCCCGGCGGTACCATCGGCCGTCCCAGCCGTGCTTCTCGAGATTGGCCTGAAGCATGCGGGCGGCCTGCTCGCACTGCTCGACGGCGGCGGGGTCGTTCTGACGACGCGCGAGGTCCGCAAAGTGCGTCAGTACGTCGTACAGGAAGAAGGCGAGCCAGACGCTTTCGCCCCGCCCGTCCTTGCCCACGCGGTTCAGCCCGTCGTTCCAGTCGCCGCATCCGATGAAGGGCAGACCGTGGTCGCCGAAATGGAGGCTCCGGCGGACGGCCCGCAGGCAGTGCTCGTACAGGGAGGCGGAATCCTCGCTGACCTGCGGCATGTCGTAGTAGGATTCCTCGCCGGGTTCGACGGCCCGGCCCTCCAGGAAGTTGGCGTGCTCGTTCAGGATGCCGGTGTCGCCGGTGGCGGCCACGTAGCGGGCGGTGACGTACGGCAGCCAGAGGTAATCGTCGGAGAACCGCGTCCGGACGCCTCGGCCCGTCGGCGGGTGCCACCAGTGCTGTACGTCGCCGTCGTGGAACTGGCGTCCGGCGCACCGCAGGATGTGGTCGCGCACCAGGTCCGCCCGTTCGTGCAACAGGGCCAGCGAGTCCTGCAACTGGTCGCGGAATCCGTACGCCCCGCCGGACTGGTAGAAGCCGCTTCGGCCCCAGAACCGGGAGGCGACCGCCTGGTACAGGAGCCAGTGGTTCGTGAGGAGGTTGACGGCCGGGTCGGGCGTCTCGACGTACACGCCCCCCAGCAGCCGCTTCCAGAAGTCCCAGACGGTCTCCAGGGCGACGCGGGCGCCGTCGATACCGCCGTAGCGGTGCAGGACCTCGCGCATCTCGTGTTCGCTGCGCGCCGCGCCCAGGATGAAGACCACCTGCCGCTCCTGCCCGGCCGGCACCATCAGGAACGCCTGGATGGCGCCGCAGGGGTCGAGGCCGGCGCCGACGCGGTTCGAGAGGCGCTGGCGGCCGAGGGCGTCCGGGTTGGCCAGCGAACCGTTCCGGCCGATGAACTCGGTCCGGTCGCCGGTCAGGCTGCGGTCGGCGGCGCTGGTCTCGAAGAAGGCGATGCGGTCGGCGAAGTCCGTGCTGTAGGGAGAAGTGGCCGCGATCGCCCCCGTCTGCGGGTCCTGACGTGTCACCACGTGCAGGGCGTTGGTCTCGCGGTGTTCGCCCAGGACCCATTCGCAGAAGCCGACGAGGCTGATCCGCCGGTCCCGCTCCGACAGGTTCCGCACGGTGAACTTCGTAAACTTGACCGGCGCGTCCGTCGCCACGTACTGGTACACCTCCGTGAAAATCCGCTCCTGCGTGTGCTCGAAGACCGAGTACCCCAGGCCGTGCCGGCAGACGTACGGCGTGGGTCCGGGTGCCGGTTTCGGCATGGGAGACCAGAACCGGCCGGTCTCTTCGTCGCGGACGTAGAACGCCTCGCCGCTTGAGTCCGTAACGGGATCGTTGTACCAGGAGGTGAGGCGGTACTCGTGGGCGTTCTGGAACCACGTGTACGCCACGCCCGATTCGGTGACCACGGTGCCGAACTCGGGGTTCGCGAGGACGTTGGCCCAGGGGGCGGGCGTGGCCGCCCCGGGTTCCAGGATGACGACGTACTCGCGTCCGTCGGGCGTGAACCCCCCCAGGTCGTTGAAGAACGAGAGGTCGCGTTCCGGCAGGTGGTACTCCTCGGCGGGGATCGGCTCGGGGTACCGGACGGGCCGCAGTTCCGGCACGCGGGTGCCGGCCCGGCGCCGGCGTTCGGTCTGCTCGGCCAGGGTGCCGCCGCGGTCCGAGAAGACGATCCGGGCCGCCGACTGGAGCAGGACCCGGTCGTCCTCGGGCAACTGGTCGGTACTGCGGATGAACACGCCGCCCGGCTGGTCGAGCGTGCCGGCGGCCGGCCCCGCGCCCACCATGCCCATGATCTGGTCCCACATGGACTGCCGGTACCCGGAGAAGGCGTCGACCCAGATCACGAGGTCGACCTGGAGCCCCTTGTACCGCCAGTAGGCGTGGGACTGGAGGGTTCGGCGGACGAGTTCCAGGCCGGACTCCTCCGTAATGCGCACCAGGACGATGGGCACGTCGCCCGAGATGCCGTACCGCCACAGGTCCGCCTGCCCCTTGCGGTTCCGCGCCAGGAGCGACGCGTTGGCCCGGTACCGCCGGTTGGCGTAGATGATGGAGCCGGCGAGGCGCGCAAACCGCTGGGCCTGCGACTCCGTGGCGCGGATCTGGTGCAGCAGGACCTGGCTCTGCGTCCAGGCGAGTTCGAACAGGCGGTCCGCCAGCCGCTGGTCGTGGTACCGGTCGACGAGGTGGACGGCGGCGTCGCGGGTCTCGGCGGCGCCGGTGACGCAGTCGATGATGACGGATTCCCCGGCGGGGATCCGGAGCCGCCGGCGGACGGCGATGGCCGGATCGAGCACCGACCCCTCGCTGCCGGAGAGGGGCCCCGCCTGGTCCAGCGCCGCCGGGGCCGCCGCCGACCGGCCCCGGCCGACGAACCGGGCCCGGTCGGTCTCGAAGGAGGCCCACGGCATGATCTTCTCGGCGTGCACGATCATGG
>CAZNYC010000180.1:0-6690 GCA_964577175.1 uncultured Anaerolineales bacterium | reverse complement strand
CGGCCGGGCCACACAAGAAACCGGCCGGGCCACACAGGGCCGCGCTATATATGAACGGGATCGCAGCATGGGGTCAGTCCCCTTCGTTCTCGGGCGGCGGGGGCGCCTCGTCCTTCAGCGTCCCGACCTGGGCCGACGCCTCCGTCTCGTCCTCGTACACGTCGCGGATGTCCTTGAACAGGCGGGCCCGTTCCTCGGCCACGTACCGAAGGTACTCGGCCACGCTGACGATGTCCAGCCGCAGGGACTGCGAGCGGGCGACCTGGGGCCCCTCGCCGCCGCGGCGGTTGTCGGCCACCTCGACGGCGAAGGTGACGGTGTCGCCTTCCTTCAAATCGGGAATCGCCTCCCGCAGGGTCCACGGCCTGCGATCCTCGACGCGCTTGGCATCGTACTGGCGGGCGGGCAGCCGCTGCTCCGGCCCGTCGTCGACCTGGTAGACGACGGCCGCCCGCGCCACGCCGTAGTCGTCCATCGCGCGGTACCCGAGGTCGAGCCGCTTGGCCGTGGTGGCCTTGGCGTCGCGGGTGGGGGCGAGGATTTCGGCGCGGGGCGCGGCGTCGGGAAGCGCCCGGATCACGTGGTGGACCGCGTCGTCGTACGCGAACCCGTGCTCGGCCTCCGTCCAGCGGAAGCGGAACCGGAGGGACTCGTCCACGGTCCACGTGCGGGAGGCCGACCGGCCGTCCGGCCCCAGCGTCATCGCGGAGGCCTCGCCGCTCTCGGTCACCGCCTCCGCCCGGCGGAGCGGCCGGTCCAGCCGCACCCGCACGGTGGCGGTCGTACCGGCGGGCACTTCCAGGTGGAGGTTCCCGGCCGTCTCGTCCGCCAGGCCCGTGTAGTCGGGGTAGTCCAGATCGACGCGGGTCTCGACGATGCGCGGGGCGGGCACGACGCCGACGGTGAACGTCTGGCTCGTCGCATCGCCCAGCCGCACGCGGTAGGTCATGTCGCGGAGGACCTGCTCGAAACGGTAGGCGTACGTGTCGCCGTCGGTGCGGGGCATGAGGAGGCGTTCCCAGTTGCCGCCGGCCGGCTGAATCCAGAGGGTGCCGGCCTTGGGCAGGACGCCGCCCCCGCGGGCCTGGAGGTCGAGCGGGGCGCCCTGCGGCACCGTGACCGAGCCGGTGACCCGCAGGACCGCGGTGCGGGTGGGGTAGGCGACCTCCGCCTTCGGGTTGAAGAGGCGGCGGGCGAAGGTGGCGGCGAAGTCGGGCCAGTTGAGGCTGAGGGCCGCCGCCACCAGCACCGCCCCGCCGCAGAAGAGGGCCACGCGGCGGACGTCGCGCCAGTGGACGATCTCGCGGAAGTCGATGGGGCGCGTGGCCTCGATTGCCAGGCGCCGGGCCGCACGGACCAGGGCCGGCGACACGTGGGCGCGGGCCGCCTCGGCCTCGTCCAACTGGACGTACGAGACCAGGAGGCTCTGCAGGTCCGGGTGCCGGGCCTCCACCCTGAGGGCCACCCGCAGCGGGTCGTACCGCCGCACGTGCCGCAGCCACTGACGCCACGCCACCCAGCCGAGGACGACCACGTTCACGCCCAGCAGGGCCAGGCGGCCGTAGCCCGGCAGCACGAGGAGCCAGTCGACGAGGAAGTCGGCCAGGCCGAGGCCCGCCGTCCACAGCAGCAGGTGGCACACGCCGCGGGCGGCCAGGACGTGGCGCCGGCGTTTCCACGCCTGGCGGAGGCGGCGTTCGATGGCGACCGCGGGTTGAATGGCTGTTTGGGTCATTGTCGTCACTGCGGTCATGCGGAGCGGAGCGAAGCATCTCGCCGTGCGAACAGCCAAACGGCAACAGCCACGGCGAGATTCTTCGTCGCCCTGACGGGCGCCTCAGAAGGACATCGCTTTAACTGCTCTGCATTCGTGCGCGTCTACGGCAGATCGTTCCACCGCCTCAGGAACCACTCGCCGCCCATCAGCGCCACGAGCGCCAGGAAGACGACGGGCAGGTCCCACAGCGGCTGTTCGGTCCGCTCGATGGTCGTGCGGTCGGCCCCCGCCAGGTGGTCGCGGAGTTCGGGCACGTCCCGGACCCTCAGGAACCGTCCGCCGGACGCCTCCGCCACCTTCCGGAGCAGGGCCTCCTGCATGGCCTTCTCGAGCGCTTCGCCCTCGACGGCCGTCACCTGGAACGCGGCCTCGTTGGCCGCGCCGCGGTCGCCGACGGGCGCGCGGACGACGTACCGCCCGGCCTCCTCCGGCCGGACGTATCCCTGGTACAGGCCGGGGATGTCCGGCACGGGCTGGAGGACGGCCTCGCGCGGCTCGCCGGGCGCGTCCTCGCGTTCCAGGTGGACGGTGTACGCGGGCGCCTCGACCGGCTCGAAGACCTCGTCCAGGACGTTGGCGCTCACCTGGACGCGCTCGCCGGTCCGGTAGTCCTGGGCGCCCGCGCGAATCTGGACGCGGCGGTTCTCGCCGAGGAGGCGCGAGAGCGTCAGGAACGTGATCGCCTGGCCCCAGAACCGGGCGTGGTACTTGTCGCCCTGCTTGAACCGGAGCCGCCACAACTGGTCCGTGCCGACGAACATCGCCTTGCCCACGCCGTAGCGGTGCCAGGCGATGAGGGGGTACGGCTCGCCCGCCGTCCCGCCGCGCGACAGGGTCGCCAGGACCGTTGCGCCCGGCTTGGCCCCGTCCAGCGCCGCCGCGCCGTAGAGCGGATGCACGAGCGACCACAACTGGTGGTTCCGGACGGCCGGCACCTCCAGCGTCATGACGGCGCTGTCGGCGGCCTCGGCGGCGACGACCGGGTGCGCCTCCTCGTCGATGCGGCGCCAGTCGCGGCTGCCCAGCCGGACGGGCAGCAGCGGCTCGACGGGCGTGCCGGCGTAGGTCATCGGGGCGAACCGGTGACCGGCCAGCATCAGGAACGAGCCCCCGTGGCGCTTCACGAGTTCCTCGATCCGCTCCAGTTGCGCGGCGGAGAAGTACGAGGCGGGCACGTCGCCCACGATCACGAGGTCGAAGCGGAACGCCCGGTCGCCCGTCTCGGGGAAATCGATGAGGTACCGCTCGGAGGCCAGGGCCTGGTCGCGGTCGCCCTCGGTCATCAGGAACCGCACGTCCAGCCGCGGGTCCCGCAGCAGCACCTGCCGCAGGTACCGGTACTCCCACCGCGGTTTGCCCTCGACGTAAAGGACGCGGATCTTCTCGTCGATGACGCGGACGGTCTTGCGGGAGGCGTTGTTGGCGTCGGCCACCTCGCCCGGCAGCGTCGAGACGCTGACCTTCAGGTCCGCCGTGCCGGCGGCGGCCTCGGGCGTGAAGACGATCTCCTCGAACCGGCTGCCGCCGGCGAGCATGACGGATTTCTCGGCCACCTTGCGGCCGCCGAGGGAGACCGCGAGGTCGACCGTCCGGCCTGCGTAACCGGTCGATTGGATCTCGACGCGGACCGGCACGCGGTCCCGGTAAAAGAGCGTGTCGGCCACGATGACGTTCGCGACTTTGACGTCCGGCGGGTCGGGCAGGCCGAGCCCGACGGGGAAGACCGGCACGCCGCGCTCGCCGAGACGTTCGGCCACTTCGAGGGGGCCGATCGGCTCGTCGTTCGCCGCCCCGTCCGTCAGGACGATGACGCCGGAGACGACCTCGCCGGCGCTGCGGTCGACGGCCTCCGCCAGGGCCGTGCCGAGGCGGGACGCCTTGCCGTCGGCCTCGGCGGCGACGAGCGCCTCCGGCACGGTCTCGCCCTTGCCGCGCGTCGGCTCCAACCGCTCGCCGAACCCGTAGTAGCGGACGGTGTAGTCGTCGGCGAGGTCCCGGAAGATGTTCGGCTCGCGGCGCGACAGGAGACCCTTGGCGAGGTCGATGCGGCGGGCCTTGGCGGCCTCCAGGCGCGCGGCCTCCGGCAGGGCCGCCGACGGGCCCTCCAGCGGCACCTTGCCGAGGGCCGCCGCCGCGTCGCGAAGGGCCGACTCGCTCTGCCGGTCGTCCTGGACGGCCATGCTCTCGGACGTATCGAGCAGCACGAGGACCGTCCGCCTGGCATCGACGAGGCTCTCCAGGCCGAGGCGCGGCTCGAAGAGGGCCACGATGAGCGCCGCCAGGACGATCGCCCGGAAACCGGTGGCCGCCACGCGCCACGGCACCGACAGCCGCCGCTCGCGCCGGTACAGGACCACCGCGTAGACGACGGCCGCCAGGATGAGCGCGAGGATGAGCAGCGTCGGCCAGGACCGGTTCAGGACCAGGTCCAGGTCGCGGATCTCTTGGCTCTCGTCCAGTCCGAAGAGGCGATGCATGGCGTTGCTCGATGATCCTCGCGCTTGGGCGCGGTGGGTCTCCGTCCCCACCGCATTGTCATTCTGCGGAGCGGCGAACCGCGACGAAGCATCTCGCCTCGATGCCGCTCCCGCGGCGAGATGCTTCGGCCTCGCACGCGAGGCCTCAGAATGACATCTTCACGACACTCATGCCAAACTCAATCAATGTGGCGCGCCGCGGGGACGGTCTCCGCCTCCTCGCCGGCGTCCATCCGCCGGGCGAAGCGGCGGGCCAGGAACCCCTCGACCGCCAGCGTCGCCAGGGCCAGGGCCAGCAGAATCGGCCAGAGCGGCCGGCCGAGGCGGCTCTCGCGGATCGCCGCCACCGCATCCTCCTCCGGCGTCAGGATCCGCACGGGCAGCCCCGCCAGGGCCTTGCGGAGGCGGTCGGGCGGCAGGACCTTCACGTCGGATTCCCGCGCGTCCGGATTCACCGCCAGGACGACCGGCTCCGCGCCCTCCTCCACCGTCAGTTCGTAGAAGCCGGGCGCGTCCGTCCGCTCGTACCGGACGAGGCGGCGGCCGTCGCTCTGCGTGACCTGGACGGTGGTCGGCTCGCCGGCGGGGTCGCGGACGGTGACGCTCCGCCGCTCTTCCCGCTCGACGACCGGCATAACGAGCGGGTCGCCGACGACGACCGGCCGCTCGTGCGACCGGGTCGTCAGGTACGTCAGCGCCTCGTGCAGCAGAATCGGGTACGCCGGATGGACCGGCAGGTTCGTCCACGCCCGGTCCGCGCTGGTCGTGCAGAGGAGGACCTTGCCGAGGCCGACCTGCTTTTCCACCAGGAGCGGGGCGGCGGGGTCGGTGCCGGCCACGGCCAGGATCGACCGGGCCTCCGGGGCGGGCGTGACGCGGAACAGCCGCCGCACGCGGCTGCGGCCGAGGAGCGCATCCGGCAGGCCGTCGACCGCGGCGGCCAGCGGATGGGCGGCGTCGGCGACGGCCAGGGGCGCGCCCTCGCCGGACGGGGCCATCGCTTCATCGACGGCCGCCGGCAGGAGCGCCTCGCCGGCGTGCTTCATCCGCGCGTTCAAAAGGACCGGGTTGACCTGATCGCCGAGGAACGCCACCAGGCCGCCGCCCGTCCGCACGAAGTCGAACAGGGCATTGACGTGCGTCGGGCGGACGTCCGGCAGGTTCGCCAGGACGACCACGTCGAAGTCGACGAGGCGTTTCTCGGTGAGCGCCGACCAGGGAACGACGTCCACCTCGACGGACCCCGGCCGGCCCGGCTCGGGCTTCGGGGCGAGAGCGGCCGCCAGGTACCCCGTCTCGCTCCGCCACAGGGTCTCGGACGGGTCGCCGTCGACGAGCAGGACGCGGACGCGGTCGCGGATGCGGGCCACCGCCCGGTGCCGGTTGTCCGCCTCCAGGGCGTCCTGCCCGATGCGGGCCGTCACCCGCGCGGGGCCGGCTTCCATGAACCGGACGAAGAGCGGCACGGTGACCGCCTGGCCGGGTGCGATCTCGTCGATGACGGCCTGGTCGCGGGCCGCATCGCCCACCAGGACGCTGACGGCCACGCCCCGCCGCGGACGCGTGCCGTGGTTCACCACCTCGGCGGCGAACCGGGCCACGCGGCCCGTGCGCAGCGACCCGGAGACGAGTTCCAGGCGCGCCAGGGCCAGGTTCTCGCCCGTATCCGGCGGGGTGGGCAGAAGGAAGATGCGCGTCTCGCGCGAAAGGTCCGTCAGGATCTGCCGGGCCTTGTCCGACAGGCGGCTCCACGTGACGGCCTGGGCGTCGGTGATGAGGTAACACTCGCGCACGGGCGCACGGGTCTCGGCGGCGAGCAGCGCCAGCCGCTCCAGGCATGGGCCGATCGCCAGGGGTTCGGGCAGCGGCTCGGCCTCGGCCAGGCGATCGTGGACGCGCTGCGGCTCCAGGCCCGTGTTGCGGAGGAGGACGCGGGGGCGGCGGCCCATGAGGACGAGGCTCACCGGGTCGCCGGGGCTGAGGGCACCCGTCAGGTGCCCGGCGGTTTCGACCGCCTGGTCGAACCGGCTGGCGACGCCCGGCCGGTGGCCCATGCTGTAGGAGCCGTCGACGGCGATGACCGCCCCGACGTGTTCGCCGGTACCGAGGTAACGGGCGGCCGCGAAGCGGAGGCTCGGCCGGGCCATGGCGAGGGCGATGAGCACGATCGCCAGGCACCGGAGGGCGAGCAGCAGGAGGTCCTCGATCCGCAGGCGGCGGGACCGCAGGACCATCGCCCGCCGCAGAAGTTCCATGGCGGCCCAGTCGATGCGGCGCTGGCGAAGACGGTTCAGCAGATGGATGACGATCGGCACGGCCACGCCGGCCAGGCCGAGCAGCATCCACGGGTTGCCGAAACCGAATGGCATCGTCGGTCCTTACGTACCCGCCGCGCGAACCTGCGCCACGTGCCACGGCCGGCCTTGTCCGGCCGTG
>CAZNYC010000179.1:0-6737 GCA_964577175.1 uncultured Anaerolineales bacterium | reverse complement strand
CTAGAGCTTGCTTCGTGACCCTGAACGTACAGCGATTTCGGAAGATCGTCTGTGCTGAATTCATTGTCTCCGCCTGCAAAGGTTATCTCCGTCGCCTCTTCGCCCGGCCCCGTAAATACTTTAACTCTTCCCTCTCCGCCATAAGAGCGGGTCAGGACTACCGTGCCGGACCACGAGGAAGGCTTTTGAAGAATGATTTCCTTGCGCGGGGCGTCGTTACCGTCGGAGCGACGCACGACGACCGCCCCCACACTGGCTTCGAGTACCTCGTCGTCGATGCCCTTGATGTCCAAGTCGGCACTCGGCGATGGACTCCCTGACGGTGACGGGCTGGGAGACGGCGAGGGCGATGGTGACGGGCTCGGCGATGGCGACGGTGACGGACTCGGTGACGGCGACGGGCTGGGATCTGGCATGGCTGGCTCCTCTAGCATCAGGTCTAAAGGCAAGGTGTAACACACTATCGCTTCAATATGATTCTTAGCGGCCAGAACCGCAACGTCAAGAACAATTTCCGCAAGCAATCCTCGACTCCGCCGCTTCAAGGAACCGGTTTTCCCCGTCTGTTTCGGCTGTCCGGGCTGGCTCCCCCGACTCGGCACTTACCCAGTTACTCTCATGAGGATTTTCGCCTAGGCTAACAAATCAGTCGGCGGAGACTGTTAGAAGGTAGCCAACGTTTGAAACCCGTTCGGAACGGGGAGCCACTTTCACGCGGCGGCGAGCAGCCGCCGCTTTGTTTAACAGGCGCCCGTTTCGCGCAACTCGCGCACGTAACGTAGGTTGCGGCAACCACTTACACGTTCGAGGCTCTCTTGTGGCTCCAGGTGTGTGCGCGCCCCAACGCTCCCCTGCGGCCTCTCCTGGCCGCGGACTCTCAGACTCTCGACCCGCGAGAGCCGTCCCGGTTAGCGCGATGGTTCGGATTGGACCCCGGAAAGGCCTGGGACTTTCCCACCGAGCCGGGTCAGGTCGTGACGGTGAGATTCTGAACGCCTGCAGGATTCCACATGAAGATGCAAGTCGGGCCTGCGGCTTTGCTTCTGAGCCTTGGCCGGGGCGTGCTACTCCGGCCGGACTTGCAGCACCTCCTGCGAACGGAGGAGCGGCTCGAGGCGCTGGAGCGCCTCATGGGTGGGCGTGTGGCGTGAGAGGCTGCGGAGCGTGGCGCGCAGCCGCCAGCCTGACCGCCAGTAGCGATCGTCGTCACGGAGGTGGAACGGATCCCCCAATTGCCCGTTCGTGGGATGCTGCCAGCCGGGGAGTTTTGTCAGATCCAGGGTGTCGCCCGCCGCAAGCACGTCTCCCGGCAATCGAACCCGCACTCGCCAGAGCTCCTGGCGGTCGAAGTACCAGACGTTAGCGTAGCGGAAATGGAACGTGACGACGGCGTCGCCGTCCAGAGCGACGCCGTGCTCGCGGGACCGGTTCCGAAGGGTCGCCTGCAACGCTATCGTGTCGCCGGGGCCGACCGACGTCTGCGACCCCGCAATCGACAGCGTCAATCCCCGCCCGGCCGGCCTCCCGTTCCTGGCCCGCGGCCCCAGTCCGATGTGCCACTCAGAGGGTGCATCGATGAATGCGGGCAGGGACACGGCGACACCCTTTCTCAGGGTCGGGGACCCCGCGCGTGCCCTTCCTGACCTGTCGAGCATCGGGTCCGCACGGATGGAGTGCCGTTCCCAGTCGGGGTCGCCACGGTCGGCCACCTGCTGGCGGTTCATCTCGAGGCTGCGGCCCCAGGTCAGCGGATGCCGCCAGTCGGCTTCGTTGTGCCAGAAGAGATTGTGGTCGGAGAGTAGGCCTGCGGCGGCGAACTGCGCGAGCGATTCCTTGCCCTGACGCTCTGCCAGCAGGAAAAGCCCAGCATCGCAGTTCGCGAAGACGTTGTTAACAATGGCCGTATGCCGGGCAAGCCCCTTGACCTTTCGCAGGTACACGCCAGCGCCGCAGCGCTCGAAGACGTTGTTGATCACGCGGTTACCATGGGTGCGGCCTGCGGAGAAGTAGACGCCGCGGCGACAGTCGTGGATGTGGTTGCGCCAGATAAGGTAGTGGCCGCGGTCGGTCTTGCCCGCGCCCGGCCCGCGGGACCGCTCGCCCGAGGGGACGACGCCGTTGAGGACGTCGTAGATCTTGCAGTGCCGGATGACCATCTCGCGCGCCGCGCCCTTGGTGCCGACGCCGAGGCCGCCGTTGAAGATCTCGCAGCCCTCCACGAAATTCGGCCCGCTGTCCCCGCAGTCGATACAGGAGACGACATGGGAGTTCGAGCCGTGGTCGCCCCAGTAACAGGAGTCATGCACCACGCAGTCGCGGAACGCCGAGTTCGAGCATCGCCAGATGTACGCGCCGTAGGCGTTGTCCACGGAATTGGACACCCCGGCCACCTCGCAGCGGGCGGCGACGCAGTGATCCGCCGAGATGACCAGGCCGGTCGGCTGGCCGTAGAACAGGTGGAGGCCCTCGACCCGGAGCCACGGCTTGTTCAGGTTCACGATGCCGTGCTGCGAGGCCTCGATGCGGTGGCGGTCAGGCGAATCCCCCTTGCGGGTCCAGAGGTAGACCCAGCCTTCTTTCTGGGTCCAGCGTCCGGGTGCGCGGACAGCCTCGATGGGCGGGTCCTCGCGCTTGCCGCGCTCCCGTGGATGCACGAGCCGCTCGCCGTCCTCGAACAGGCCCTTGACCTGCCGGGGAGGCGCTTTCACCTTCCACACCTTCCCCTTGTGCGGCACCCACCCGGTGAGCCGCACCGAGCCGAGGAGCGCGACGTACTCGCCCTCGTGCGCGGCGAGGGTAATGGGCATGTCCCTCTCGCCGGCACGCGGGAAGCGGATTGTGGCGGCCAGTCGATACTCGCCCGAACGAAGCACCACGCGGTCGCCTGACTGCGCCGCGGCGAGGCCGCGCTCGATGGACTGGAACGGCTTCCTCTCTGAGCCGTTCCCCGCGCCGTCCTGGCCGTGCGGCGCCACGAACCAGTCCCCGCCGCGGGCCTGAGCGGCGCCGGAGGCGAGCAGAAACGCAATGGCCAGAGTCCATCGTCTCGGCATCGGGCAGGCTCTCCACAAAGCTGGCAGGGTTCTCACGATTCGACCCTGATGTCTGGCCGAGCCAGTACGCCAAGCTATCCTACGACCCCACTTGGCAGGCGTCAACAGGCGACCAGGAGCGCCATGTACCCGTCCACGCCGTAGGTGTGGGCGTCCTTGATGGCCATGCTGCCGGACGCGCGGGAGGCCCCGAGCAGGCTCATCGCCACCGGGATGCCGTCGAGAGGGACGGCGAGTTTTAGGTTCCGTGCACCAGGTTTAACCCCACCGCCTTTCAGGCGGTCAACTTTGAGTATGGTTCTTTGAGAGAGAGCAGGGCAGCGGCGTTGTGAAGCGAGGTCTGTTGGGCGGATGGCCCTGCGGAGGGGTGGCATTTGTTTCTGTAAGAAGAGGAGGAGAGCGATCAAGGCCCCGTGGGTGATTCCTGCGGCGAGACAGCCGTAGAACGCCTATGGGGTGGGCGACGTGCGACTTGCGGGAAAGCGGTGACGCCACTTCAGTGGCCCCTTGCGAGTTTCACTCGCCCCTCATCCCCCCGACTTTCAGTCGGGGGTGGTTGAGGCCCGCGCCGCTCGTGACGCTGAACCCGTACGTCGGGAACGAGGCCCAGGGCGCGCTCGGCCAACCTACCGAACCAGCCCTTGCGATGCCATTTTCTACCCCTGTTGCGTTTCAGAGTTGAATCCGCAACAAGAACGCCGGGAGCATCGCGTCAGCTCTATTCGGCAAGACGCGTCGGGCCGTTCTGGGCCTCCTGTATGCGGAGCCTGAAAAGGCGTTCTACCTGCACGAGATCCTTCGGGCCACAGGCGGCGACGACTTGGGCCAGGTCGGCCGGCATTTTGGGCGTGTTTTCGGGCCTATCGTCGGCGCGCTGCAAATGCGCTGAAGGCTTGGAAGGCTCTTGACGTAAGGCTTTGACGGGGCTAACGTTAGGGCAATCGGTCTTCGGTCTACGGAACCGAGGGTTGGGGGTTCGAATCCCTCCGGGCGTACCATTGTCAGGTAGCGACAACCGTTGCCAACTGGCGACAACGGCGCCACTTACGGCCCTTTCATCTCCCGCCTTACCTAACACGTCTTCTTGGCAATCGATGACAACGGATGGCGACCCGGCCGGGCGGCGCGCTGAAAATGCGCTGAAAGAATCCGAGCCAACGATCTGTCGGCGTTCGGGCAATGTGGCGTGAGTCGCGGGCCTGGTGGACCGTCAGCAACTTTCCTGCGGCTCGAACTGCCGCAGGTACGTGCGGTTGTCCTGGGCCCAGCCGCGGACCTGCATCTCGACCGAGTACCCGTCCACGCCGTAGGTGTGGGCGTCCTTGATGGCCATGCTGCCGTGGGCGCTGGAGGCCCCGAGCAGGCTCATCGCCACCGGGATGCCGTCGAGGGGGACGGCGAGTTTCAGGCCCGCGCCGCTCGTGACGCTGAACCCGTACGTCGGGAACGACGCCCACGGGGCGCTCGGCCAGTCCGTCGCCTTCTCCGCCTCGGCCGGGAACTTCCAGTGGTGCGGCGTGTCGGCCCTGTCGCCGATGCCGTGGGAGTGGAGGTAGAACTCCCGGTACGCCTCGGGCTGGAGGCGGACGAGCATCTGTTCCAGCGGCAGGAACCCGCGTTGCTCGTACACCTCGACCTGTTCCTCGACGGGCGTCTGGACGAGGAAGACGTCGCCGGGCTGGAGGTCCTCGGTGAGCGGGTAGACCGGAATGACCTGGCTGGCGCGGATGGTCAGGCACCAGTCCTTGGCCACCCGCTCCAGTTGGCGTTGCCTCTCCCACGAAGTGCAGCCCAGCGAGAGGCAGGCGAGGGTAAGGATGGGCAAGGAAGACCTGAGACGCATGGCTCGCCCTTTCTGATCGAAGCCCGCACCCAAAAGGTTATCTTGGCCTTATCACTGGTCAAGAGAATACTCTGTCCATACCGCAGGATTCCTGCTGGATGAGCTCGTCGGCGTAGAAGCCCCAGACGTACTGGCGGATGAGTGTGTCCTCGTCCTCCTGGGCACCGTCGAACGGATTTCGCTCTTCGACGCGCCGGTCGCTGGCGTAACGGTAGTCGGTGGTGCCGTCGAAGTCCTCGTCATCCGGCAGGTCGCCGCCCGAGACCACCTTGCGGATGCGGCGGCCGAGGGCGTCGTAGGTATACGTCGCGACCCGCGCGCCGCCGTCCTTCTTCATGACCTCCTTGAGTCGGTTCAGGGCGTCGTAGGCGAAGACACGCGTGCCGTCGTCAACCAGGTTCCCGTTGCCCCGGTGGGACTCGTCGCCGGTGTTGTTCCCGTGGTCGTATGCAACGGCCGTGCCTGTAGAGGCGCACGTCCGGTGGCGCAGCTCGCACCAATCGCTTGGATGCTACTCCTGTTCGTTTCGATCGGTAAACAAGCGATGTCTCCAGAAACACCAGAAGGCAAGAGCAACGTTGCACACATGAGCGACACCAAGAGCAGTGCACCATAACGCGCGAGAGCCATCCGGAACAGCGTGATGCAGCGCGTTCATATAAAACGGGGCCAGCAAGATTCCCGCCCATACGCTCGCTGCGAACATCCAGAAGCCATAGCGACGCATTGTCCACAGCCCTTTCGCCGCCAGTGCCATGTACGCCGCCAAGCACACATGATAAATCACCACAACCCATGTGGCGTCTGTGTGGATAATGCCAAGCAATAAGCCACCGTGGGCGCTGCTGTAGAATCGATACGCATTCATTAGGCTGCCGATTACACCCAGGATGCACAACCCCGCAACAAACCTTACATCCAAAGTCATCTGATGACGGGGCTTGCCCGTTTCCTTTTGCTCGGACATCTTGTTTCTCCCCGTGATACCTAGTCGGAACAGTATTCCTGAGCCGTCTCGGGGCAGCAGTATGGCTCAATCCACGTTTCGCAACTCAAATCCGGGCGGTTCAACTCAAATCCGGGCGGTTCCGGGGACACGAGACTTATCTCGGTGGGCGTTTGGGTTTCGGGCCGGGCGGACGCTTGCGCAGCGTCCGGCGCAGGTGGGACTCGAGGCGGGCGATGAACGCCTTGTCGCCCAGCGGCCGGCCCGTCCGGACGTGCCGGCGCAGCCGCTCCCGTTCCTCCGCGTCCTCCGCGGCCGCCAGAAACGCCCGCCAGTCGTTGACCGCGGCCACCAGCGGCCCGCCCGGCTTCACCAAGGCGTCGCCCCGGCCCTCGACGTGCGCCCGGGCGCTCGACCACCGCCACTGCCAGGCACGCTTCACCAGGCCCGCCCGCACCGGGTTCCGCTCGATGTACCGCGCGGCCGCCAGCGTGTGGGCGGCGTCCATCGGACACGACCCGAACCGCCCCTGCCACAGGTATCCCCGCCAGCCTTCGCGGAAGTTGACGTGCCGCGTATAGCGGCGATGCACCTCGCCGATGCCGCGGGCCAGGGCCTCGCCCTCCGGCGGCACCACGATCAGGTGCACATGGTTCGGCATCAGGCACCACGCCCACACCTTCAGCCCCCACGCCCCGAACCACTCCGACGCCAAGCCCAGATAGACCCGGTAGTCGCCCTCGCCGAAGAACGTCCTCTGGCGCCGGTTGCCGCGCTGCGTCACATGATGCGCCACGCCCGGCACAACGACACGAGCCAGTCGAGCCATGATCGTACCTTATCACCGCCCCACCTGCACGTCAACCACGCATTAAGTCTCGTGTCCCCGGAACCC
>CAZNYC010000178.1:0-6892 GCA_964577175.1 uncultured Anaerolineales bacterium | reverse complement strand
CGGGTCGAACGGCGGCCGGGTCGAACGGCGGCCGGGTCGAACGGCGGCCGGGTCGAACGGCGGCCGGGTCGCCGTCGCAGGCATGATATCGCCTTCGGGGGGTCGTGCGAAGGAATTCGACGGCACGTCGCCGCGGGGGTGCAAGCACCCACCCTACGCGCTCTCCCGGCCGGGCCACGCGCGGCGCTGCTACAGCGTCGACTGCGGGTCCACGTCGACGGCGAGTTGGACGGATCCCGGGGCCTCCAGGTCGGCCCGCACCCGGTCGAAGAAGTGCAGCAGCGTCCGGGCGGTCGGGGCCTTCAGCAGCATGTGGTACCGCCAGTACCGGCTCAGTTTGGTGATGGGGCAGGGCTGGGGGCCGAGGACGGTGATACCGGCGGCGCGGGCGGGGTCCATGAGCCGGCCGGCCACCACCTGGATCGCCTCGCAGGCCTTCTGCCGACTCTTCGAGCGGACCAGGATCCGCGCCAGCCGTCCGAACGGCGGGTAGCCCAGCGCCTGGCGGGCCTCGAGTTCGTCGGCCGCGAACCCCCGGTAATCGTGCTCGGCCGCCAACTGGATGGTCAGGTGATCGGGCTGGAACGTCTGGACGAACACGTCGCCGCCCTTCGGCCCGCGCCCGGCGCGGCCGGCCACCTGCGTAATCAACTGGAAGGTGCGTTCGTTGGCGCGGAAGTCCGGCAGGCTGAGGGCCACGTCGGCGTTCACGACGCCCACGACCGTCACGTTCGGGAAGTCGAGCCCCTTGGCCACCATCTGCGTGCCCAGGAGGACGTCCACGTCGCCGTCGCGGAAGGCGGCCAGGAGTTCGGAGTGGCCTCCGCGACGGCGCATGGCATCGGCATCCATCCGGCCCAGGCGGATATCGGGGAACGTCTTCAGGATTTCCTGCTCCACGCGCTGGGTGCCCGTGCCCCAGTAGTTGACGGTCTCGGCCCCGCAGGCGGGGCAGTCGGCCGGCGGGTCTTCCTTGTGGCCGCAGTAATGGCACTGGAGCGTGGACGCCTTGGCGTGGTAGGTGAGGCCGACGTCGCAGTCCGGGCACCGGGCGACGAACCCGCACCGGACGCAGAACAGGTGCGTGGAGAAGCCCCGGCGGTTCAGGAAGAGGATGGTCTGCTGCTGCTTGCGCCAGGCCTCGCGGATGGCCGTCTCGAGGGTCCGCGAGAGGGCGTGATGGCCCTTCCGCTCCGCCACCTCCTGCCGCATGTCCACGATGTGGACGGGCGGCATGGGCCGGCCGCCGATCCGCCGCGACAGCCGCGCCTCCTGGTAATGGTCCATCGTCCGGGTGTTGTGGAACGATTCCAGGCTCGGCGTGGCCGACCCCAGCACGATGGGGCACCCCACCAGGTTGCCGCGCATGACCGCGACGTCGCGGCCGTGGTACCGGGGGGCGACGTCCTGCTTGAACGAGTTCTCGTGTTCCTCGTCGATGACGATGAGCCCGAGGTCCGGCACGGGGGCGAAAACGGCGCTGCGGGCGCCGATGACGACGTCGGCCCGGCCGGCCCGGATGTCCCGCCACTGCCGGTGCCGTTCGGTGTCTTTCAGGTGGCTGTGCAGGACGGCCACCCGGTTGAACCGCTGACGGAAGCGGTGGATGGTCTGCGGCGTGAGGGCGATCTCGGGCACCAGGACGATCGCCTGCTGCCCGCGGTCCACCACGTCCTCGATGGCCCGGAGGTAGACCTCCGTCTTGCCGGACCCCGTCACGCCTTCCAGGACGACGACGCCGAAGCGGTCGGTCGCCCCGAGGGTCTTGATGCGCTGCAGCGCGAGGGCCTGCTCGGCGGTCAGGTGGACGCTCTGGGGCTCTTCGAGGTCGACGAAGTCGCTTCGGGGGAAGTCCTCGACCTTCCGCGTGACGATGCGCACGAGGCCCTTCTCTTCGAGGGTCTTGATGACGGCGGTGGTGCACCCGGCCTGGCGCGCGAGTTCGCGGGGCGTCAGGGGGGTGTCCTCGGCCGCCGCCAGCCGCGCCAGCACCCGCTGCTGCTTCGAGAGGATGCGGTCGACCTCCTCCGCCGCCTTGTCCGTCCGCTCGACGTACCGGACGGTCTTGAAGCCGGCCTGCTTCTTGACGGCCGTGGGCAGGATGGCGTCCAGCACCTGCCCCAGCGGGGCCACATAGTACCGGCTCATCCAGAAGGCCAGGTCCACGAGGTCGTCGGTCAGGAGGGGGGCGTCGTCGAGGGTCGCCTTGACGGCCTTGATCTTGCCGGGGTCGAGGTCGGTTTCCTCGAACCCGCCGACGACCCAGCCCACCTGGGTCCGTTTGCCTCGCCCGAACGGCACCTTGACCCGTTGTCCGGGCCAGACCTTGCCTTGCAGGGCCTTCGGGAGGGCGTAGGTGAAGGTTTTGTCCAGGCCCAGGGGCAGCGCGACGGAAACATAGGGCGTTTCCAGGGGCGGCGGGGCGGTCTGGACGTCCGATTCGGGCATCGTTAGCGTAGTCATGGCACAGGAGAAATCGGCAGATTTCCCCAAGGACTTTATGGCTTAATCACCGCCCCTGCTGCCGGCGGGCGAGTTCGCGGTCGATCTGCCGTTGATGCTGGCGCCGCTTGATGTCCTCCCGCTTGTCGAACTCCCGTTTGCCGCGCGCCACCGCCAGTTCCACCTTCGCCCATCCGCGGCGGAAGTAAAGGGCGAGCGGCACCAGGGTGTGCCCCTTCTCCATGGCCTTGCCGAGGAACCGGTCGATCTCGCGTTTCTTCAGCAGCAGTTTCCGCGCCCGCCGCGGGTCGTGGCCGAACCGGCCCGCCTGGCTGTACGGGCCGATGTGCATGTTGTACAGGTACACCTCGCCGTCCTGGACGCGGGCGAATGCCTCGTCGAGGTTGGCCTTGCCGTCGCGGAGGGCCTTGACCTCGGAGCCTTCGAGGACGAGCCCGGCCTCGATGGTCTCGAGGATCTCGTAGTCGCGGCGGGCCTTCTTGTTGCGGATGCGCGGCGTCTTGGGACCCATGGGGGCATTATAGCACGCCCGCGGTCGGTATAAACCCTGAAGACGCGGGCGGCATCGGCCGATACATCGAGCGGTCTCCCGCGCACCCGGGGCACCGCAATACACTGGGAAGGGACGGCGCGTGGGATGGGACCCCGCCGGCCCGGCCGTCGAGGCCGGACGTCCTCTGCATTTCGTGCGGCACGTCACCACCGGCCGCCCGTGCGCCGCTTCCCGTCTCCCGCTTCAACGACGCTGTCGGGGGCATGGGGGCAGGCCATGAAACGTATTGAAACGACCTTCCTTCTCGTCTGCGTGGCGATTCTGCTCGTCCTCGGGGCCGTCATGCTTTGGCAGGAGTACACCGCCGGCCGGGCGGACATCGAGCACCTGGTCAAGGAGCAGGCGGCCCTGGCCCTGGAGTTCGACCTGGCCATCCGCCGGTACGTGGCCGACCACATCCGGCCCGAGGTCGAGAAACGGGTGGCCGAGGGCGTGTTTATTCCCGAGGCGATGAGCACCTCGTACGTCGCCCGCCGCGTCTTCGAGGACGTCCGCGAGCGGTTCCCCGCGTACATCCTCAAGTTTTCGAGCGACAACCCGCGGAACCCGGCCAACGCCGCCTCCCCGGACGAAGTGCGGGTGCTGGAGTACTTCCGCGACCATCCCGACGAGAAGGAATACGTCGGCCGGGTGACGCTCGACGGCAAGCCGTACCTGGCCCACTTCCGCCCCCGCCGGATGGAAGAGGCGTGCCTCCGGTGCCACGGCAAGCCGGAGGACGCCCCCGCCTCGCTCCTGGCCGAGTACGGCCGGGAGGCCGGATTCGGACGCGAGGTCGGCCAGGTCATCGCCATGGACACCGTGGCGATGCCCGCCGAGGGCGTGGAGGCGACCGTCGTCGCCCACGTGTGGCGCCACCTGGCCGTCGGCGCCCTGGCCATCGTCCTGCTCTTCGCGGCCATCGTGGTGGCGTTCCGGTATATCGTGACGCAGCGGCTGGGCCGGATCACCGAGCGTGCCCGGGCCATCGCCGACGGCGACGCCGGCACCCTGCCCGAACCGGTGGAGGTGTCCGGCCGGGACGAAATCACCACCCTCGCCGAGGCGTTCAACCGCATGACCGGCCGCCTCCTCGCCCAGCGGCGCGAGATCGCCGACCATTCCGAAACGCTCGAACGGCGCGTCGCCGAACGCACCGACGCCCTCGAGCAGGCCAACGAGAACCTGCGGCAAGAGGTCCGGGCCCGACGGCGCATCGAGGTCCACCTGCGCGACAGCGAAGAGCGGCTCGGCCAGATCATCTCTTTCCTGCCGGACCCCACCTTCGTCGTCGACCGCAACGGCACCGTCATCGCATGGAACCGGGCCATGGAGGCCCTGACCGGTCACCCCGCCGACGAGATGGTCGGCCGAGGCGACTACGCTCACGGCGAGGCGGTGTACGGCCGGCGCCGGCCGATGCTCGTCGACGTGGCCCTCGGCCACGCCGACGCCGAGGCCCTGTACGAGGGCCTGGAGCGCGACGGCGATACCGTGACCGCGGAGGTCGAACTCCCCCGGGACGGAAACGACGTCGCTCTCTGGTGCACGGCCCGCCCGCTGCGCGACAGCCGCGGCGAAGTGGTCGGCGCCGTCGAGTCCGCCCGCGACGTCACCGACCAGCGCCGGGCCCGGGATGCCCTCCGCCACTCCGAGAACGAGAAACGGGCCATCCTCGACGCCACCCCGGAGTTCGTCGTTCTCTTCGATACCGAGCAGCGAATCGTCTGGGCGAACGCGTCGGCGGCGGAGGCGGCCGGCCTCGCCCGCGAGGACCTCGTCGGCCGCCGCTGCTGGGAGTTCTGGGGGGACGGCGTCCGTTCCTGCCCCGGCTGTTCCGTCGCCAAGGCGCTCGAAACCGGCTCCACGCACGAGCACGAGCAGACCATGCCGGACGGGCGGGAGTGGTTCGTGCGCGGCACGCCGCTGTTCGGCCCGGATGGCGAGATTGCCGGTGCCGTCGAGATGGCGCGCGACATCACCGGGCGGAAACGCCGCGAGGAGGCCCTCCGCGCCAGCGAGGCCCGGTACCGCCTTCTGGCCGAGAACCAGCGAGACGTCGTCGTCGCCTTTACGCCGGACGGCGCCATGACGTACTGCAGCCCCGCCGTGAAGGAGTTCGGCGGGTATAACCCGGACGAAGAGATCGGCCAGCGCATCACCAAGTACATCGCCGGCGACGAGGACACGCAGCGCGTCATGGCGGTTGTCGCCCGGACCGTCCGGGACCGTGAACCCACCGCCGTCGAGTTCCTCTACCAGCCGAAGGACGGCGACCCGTTCCCGGCCGAGGCCACCGGCAAGCCGGTCATCGAGGACGGCGAGGTCGTCTCCGTCCAGGCGGTGCTTCGCGACGTGAGCGAGCGCAAGCGGGCCGAGGAGCGGCTCGCCATCTTCCGCCGCTTCGCCGAGGCCTCCGAGCAGGGCTTCGGCATGGCGGACATGGACGGCCGCGCCACCTACGTCAACCCCGCCCTGCTGCGGATGTTGGGTCTCGACCGGGAAAACGAACTCGTCGGCAAGCCGTTCGTGCCGTTCTACCCGGAAGAGGTCCAGGAGCGGTTGCGAAACGAGATCCTGCCCGCCGTCCGCCGCGGCGAGCCGTGGCAGGGCGAACTGTGGTTCGTCGACCGCCACGGCCGCCGCGTGGAAACGTATGAGAGTTATTTCCTGATTCACGACGACCACGGCAATCCGCTCTGCCTGGCCGACGTCCTCACGGACATCACGGACCGCAAACGGGACCAGGAGCGGTTCCACGTCCTCTTCGAGGGGTCCCGCGACGCCCTCATGACCCTCGCCCCGCCGTCGTGGCGGTTCACCTCGGGAAACCCGGCGGCCCTGGCATTGTTCGGGGCGGAGGACGAGGAGGCGTTCAAGGCTCTCGGGCCGTGGGACATCTCGCCCGAGACGCAGCCGGACGGCCGGCCGTCGGGAGAGAAGGCCCGGGAGATGATCGAGACGGCCGTCCGCGAGGGATCCCATTTCTTCGAATGGACGCATCGGCGGCTCGGCGGCGAGCCGTTCCCGGCCACGGTGCTTTTGACGCGGATGGAGGTGGGCGGCGACACGGTCGTCCAGGCCACCGTCCGCGACGTCACCGCCCGCAAACGGGCCGAGGAAGATCTTCAGACATTCAAGGACGCCCTGGAGAACTCCACCGATGCCATCGGAATCTCCACGCCGGACGGCGTTCATTATTACCAGAACGAGACGTTCACCCGCATGTTCGGGGACATCGGGAACGACCCGCCCAGCACGATTTACGTGGACCGGACGGTCGGACGCGAGGTGTTCGATACGATTACGGGCGGAAAGGAATGGACCGGTGAAGTGGAGACGTACGGAAAGGACAAAAACGTCTTGTCCATTCTTCTGCGGGCCTATCCCATCAAACGGGAAGGCAGGATCATCGCCGTCGTGGGCGTCCACACCGACGTCACCGCCCGCAAACGGGCCGAGGAGGCGCTCTGCGAACGCATCAAGGAACTCAAGGGCCTGAACGGCCTGACGCAACTCGCCGCCGAGGCCGACACCGACGTCGACACCTACCTGTCCAAGGCCGTCCGGTTGCTGCCCCCCGCGTGGCAGCACAGCGACGTGGCCTCGGCCGAGATCCGCCTCGACGGCCGATGCTTCCGAAGCGATCCCGACGCCGACCGCCCCTGGCGGCAGCGGGCGGAGATACGGATCCGCGGCGAGGCGCGCGGCTACGTGGAAGTGGGCTACCGCGAGGAACGCCCCGAGGCCGACGAGGGGCCGTTCCTGAGGGAGGAACGCACCCTTATCAACACGATGGCGTGGCAACTGGGCACCATCATCGACCGGATGGAGTCCGACCGGGCCCTGGCCGCGAAGGCCCGCGAACTCGCCCGCTCCAATACCGAACTCCAGGAG
>CAZNYC010000177.1:0-6900 GCA_964577175.1 uncultured Anaerolineales bacterium | reverse complement strand
TCGCCACCAGCGTCAGCGGCAGGGCCACGACCATGACCACAACCTGCCGCCATTGCCCCAGGAAGACAAACGTCACGAGGATGACGAGGATAGCGGCCACGATGGCGGAGTCCCCGACGCTGCGGACGGCCGCCATGACGTAATCGCCCTGGTTCTCGACCACGCCGAACCGGATGTCCTCGGGGATCTGGCTGCGCAGATCCTGGAGCCGCTCCTGGACACTGCGGGCCACGTCGACGGTGTTGGCCTCGGCCTGCTTCAGGACGCTGATCTTGACGCAGTTCTCGCCGTTGAACCGCGTGATGACGCGCGCCTCCTCGTGGAAGTCCTTGACGGTGGCTACGTCTTTCAGGTAGACGAGCGCGTGGTCGCTGCGCGAGACGACGACGTTGCGGATCTCGTCGAGGGACTCGAACTCGCCCATGGTCCGCGCGATGATCTCGCGGTTCTCGACCGTCACGCGACCGGCGAACATCTCCCGGTTCTCTTCGTAGAGCACCTTCGCGATCCGCGCCGGGCTCAGCCCGACGGCGCGCAGGCGGTCCGGGTCGAGGTGGACACGGATCTCGCGCTTCAGCCCGCCGACGATCTCCACGCCGGCGGTGCCCGGCACCGTGATGATGCGGTCCTGGAGCCAGTTGTCGCACCAGTCGCGCAGCCACACCAGGTCGCGCCGGGGGGAAGAGACGGTCACCTGCATGACCGGCAGTTGCGACGGGTCGGCCTTGATGATCACGGGCGGGTCCATGTCGGGCGGCAACTGCCTGGCCGCCCGCCCCATGGCCGTGATGACGTCCTGGTAGGCCTCCTCCACGTCCACGCCGTACTGGAAGTTCACCAGCAGCGTGTACATGCCCTCGATGCTCGAGGACTCCAGGTAGTCGAGGTTGTCCACGGTCGCGAGCACGCGCTCGATCGGCTCGGCGATGTTCGTGTCGATCTCGTCGGGGGTCGCCCCGCGCCACCAGATGTGGATCTTGATCATCGGGTAGATGATCTCGGGCAGATAGTCCACGTCGAGTTGCGTGAGGCTAAAGAGGCCCACGACGAAGACCGAGACGGCCAGTACGCCGGCCGCAATGGGGCGCCGAAGCGTGGTGGCGGTGATCTTCATGGCGTTTCACCCGTGCCGTCGGCCTTGGCCGGTCCGGCCGGCGCCCCCTTCTTTGGGCCGCCCGGCAGGCGGACCGCCGCGCCGTCCTTCAGGTTCTCGTTCCCCGCGACGGCCACGGGCTCGCCGGCGTTCACGCCTTCGATCACCTGGACGAGGCTTGCCTGCTCGATGCCCGTCACGATCTTCCGCTGGTGCGCCCTGCCGTCCTTCACGACGAACAGGACGCGTTCGCCCTTGGCATTGACGAGCACGGCGCTCTGGGGCACGACCGTGGCGTCCGGCACGGTCGCCAGGACGACTTCGACGCGCGCAAACAGGCCGGGCATCAGTGCGGGGGCGTCGCCCGCGACGGCGGCCTCGACCGTGCGGGTCCTCGACTCAGGGGCCAGATTGGGATAGAGGCGCACCACCTGCCCCGCAAGCGCGCGCCCGGCATACGCATCGAACCGCACGGTCACAGGCTGCTCTCGGCGGATGGTCTCCGAGGCCTGCTCGGGCACGGCAAAGCGGACCACCAGCGAGGTGGGGTCAAACACGGTCACCAGCGGATCGCCCGGCGTCGCCAGGTCGCCCGGCCGCACGTGGACCTGCGCGATGACCGCCGGGAACGGCGCCCTGATGACGCACTCCATGAGCGTGGCCTTGGCGACCTGGAGCCCGGCCGCGGCCTCCTGGGCCAGCGCCTCCTGCACGGCGACCTCGGTCTTCGTGGGGCCCGCCTCCAGCATGGCGAGGCGTGTGCGTGCGGCGGCGAGGTCGGTCTGGCATTTGACGTAAGCCACCCGCGCTTCCTCCATCGCCTCGCCTGCCAGTGAACCGCTGCGGACCATTTTCTCGATCCGGTCCAGGTCGCTCTTGGCGAAGCCGGCGCATTCCTCGAGCTGTTTGACGGTCTCGCGGGCCTGGGCGATCTCTTCGGGGCGGGTGCCCGCCTTCAGGTCGGCCAGTTTGGCCTTCGCCACGTCGAGCGCCGCCTGGGCGGCCTGCACTTCCTCGCGGTACAGGGGCCTGTCGATCTCGATCAGCCTCTCGCCCTTCTTTGCGCGGTCCCCCTCGCGCCAGGGGCAGAAGGCGATCGGCCCCTCCACCGTGGCCCGCAGGGTCACTGTCTGCGTAGCCACAACCTCGCCGGTGACCTCCAGGGTTTTGGAGATGGGCGCCTTCCGGGCGGCAACGACCTGAACAAGCGGAGCCTTTTTTTTCGACTGCCAGCGTGCACCCCCGGGGGCCGGGCCTGTGCCCGGCCGGACCGGCACAGGGGTAGGCTGATCCGGCTCGCCGTTCGCCGGTTCTTCCTTGCCCGAACCGCAGCCCATCAGACCGATGGCAACCACCCCGGCCGCCGCAATCGCCAACGCGCGCCATGCCATTCTCACGGTTGTTCTCCCACGGCCAGGTGCAGTTGCGCGGCGGCTGTGTGGTACTCCGCCAGCGCCCGGTAGTAGTTCGTCTGGGAATCCAGCAAGGCCGACTGGGCGTCCAGGACGTCCACGATGGCGCCTTTGCCCAGATCGTACTTTTCCCGCTCGATGCGCAGGCTTTCGTCGGCCTGTTCGATGGCCTTCTCGGTGGCGAGGAATCGCTCGCGCGCCGACACGAGGTTAAGCGTTGCCGTCTCCACATCCAGATGGATGCGGAGTTCGAGTTCCCGCAGTCGTTTCCGGTCGCTCTCCAGTTGGGCCTTCTGCTCTCGGATGGCGGCGTCGATGCGGCCGCCCTCAAACACCGGCACGTCCACGACGATGCCGACGCTGCCCACGTCATCGGCCTCGTTGGCGCCGGGAGGGCGCAGGGACGGGGACGGGGCCCAGCGACCGCCGTAAGCGCCCTGGAGCGCGACGGTGGGGTAGTGTGCGGCCCGGGCCGCGTCCACCTTCCGCGCCTGCGCCTCGAAAGCCGCACGGGCCGCCAAGTAGTCCGGCCGTTGGCGTAACGCGGTCGCCAGGTTCGCCTTCAGAGACGTCGTCGGTTCTTGCTCGGGCGCCGTCAGGCTTCCCTCCAGGGCAATCGGTTGCTCGGCGCCGGATATCCCCAGAAGGTTGGCCAAGGCCCGTTTCTGGACCGCCAGGACGTTGCGCTCGGACACGAGCCGCTGCTCCAGGTCAGCCAGCCTGACCTCGGTTCGCAACAGGTCAACGCGTGCGGCCTTCTGCACGGCCAGCAGGTCCTGGATCCGCCTGCGATGTTCCTGGAGAGCCTTCCGCGAAAACTCCAGCGAGTCGATCACAGGGCCCTGTGCCTGGATGCCATAAAACAAGCTGGAGACGTTGAAGATGAGTTCCTCGCGGCTGCGAGCCAGGCGGTGTTCGACGGCTTCCCGGAGAAGTTCGGCCGCCTTGATCTCGCTGATAAGCCGACCGCCCGTGTACAACGGCGTCGTTAACACCAGGTCCGCCGAGAAGATGTCATCGGTGAACGGCGAACCCCAATCGCGAGACTCTCGCGACGGAATAAGCCGCTGGTCGTCCAGGTGGCGCGTATAGCCTCCCACCGCACGGAGACTCGGAAGCACGGCGCCGACCGCCAGGTCGCGCCGGGCTTCGGCCGCTCGGATGTCCCATCCCTCGGCGGCAATCCCCGGATTGTTGGCCAACGCGATCTCGATGGCCTTCGGCAGCGTCAACGACTCGGGCAGCGCCCCGGCGCCGGCCGCAGGGGCGGACACCCCCTGGCCGGACGCGGGGCCGATGGACGGTACGTACGAACCCGTCGGGTTCGTCAGGACGCATCCCGCCACTGTGGCCGACAACGCCACCGCCGCTATCAAACCGGTTCGCTTCATCGGGGTCCTCTCCACATCGCGCCGCTGCACGCACCGCCGCCGCCGAACACGGGCCGGCAGCGCGACACCGCGGCCTCGCCGGCGTGGACGCGGACGGCGACGGCCGGGGCCTGTGCCTCGAGCCGCGGGCGGGTCTTCTCAAACGCTGCGTTGCGTGCACACATAGTAATACAGCATATCTCCAATGCCGGGGCAGTGTTTCGACAGGGGCGGCCGGGTGGGCGCCGGCGCGAGATCAGAAGAACCTCCCGAAGATCATGCCCGAGATCGTCGCCATCACGACCACCAGCGAGCAGAACACGAGGGTTTTCCGCGTGCCCATGGTGCTCCGGATGACGAGCATGTTCGGCAGGCTCAGCGCCGGGCCGGCCAGCAAAAGCGCCAGGGCGGGCCCCTTGCCCATGCCCGCGCCGATCAGGCCCTGAAGGATCGGCACCTCGGTCAGCGTGGCAAAGTACATGAACGCCCCGAAGATGGCCGCGAAGAAGTTCGTCCACACCGGCCAGGCGGAACGAACCGCGCCGTCAAACGTTCCGCCGCCGGCGCCCGTGATTTCCAGGAACCTGTCCGGGCTGTCGCCGACGAGCATCTCCACGTACTTGGCCGGAATCAGTCCCGGATGGCCGGGCCGGCCCAGGAGGAACCCGGCAATCAGCACCCCGAAGAACAGGAGGGGCAGAATCTGTTTGGCAAACGTCCACGTGGCGCTGAACCACTCCTCGCCCTCGCCCCTGCTGGTCTCCAGGATGACCGACAGGCCGACGACGGCGGCCGAAAAGGGCAGCAGCACCCACAGGCCGTCGGTTGGGAAGGCCAGCGCCAGTATCGCCGGGGGCGCCGCTGCCAGGCCAACTTTCCACCACGTCACGTTGAGCCAGAAGACCAGCACGAGGCCAAAGCCGGCACCCAGAATCCCCGTCACCGCCCATTTGTTCTGCCACAGCAACGCCCAGGCACCAGGGGCAGGCCGGCGATTCGCCAGGAAGTGTTGGGCCGGCGCCTGGATGTCCTGCGACCCGGCCCCCGGCGCGCCTTCCGGCCGCAGCGTGTACGTCGCGCCTGCCTCGTGCGGGTCGAACGGGGCCTCGACGATGTCGACCCGAACGACGTTGCCGGGCGCCGCCTGATAGTCCCACGTGCCCGGCGAGCCCCAGTTGGCGAACACCAGAATGCCCACCATCAGGAAGAAGAACGTGGCGTTCTTCCAGAGCGGCCGGGTTACCTCCGGCTCGGGCATGCCGACCTGGCTGTCGGCCTTGGCCAACTCTTCCTTGCGGTAAATGAAGTGCATGATCAGGCCGATGACCACGCTGAACCCGACCGCGCCCACCGCCCGGGCAATGCCCAGTTCCACCCCAAGGATGCGGGCGGTAAGAATGATGGCCAAAACGTTGATCGCCGGGCCGGAGTAGAGGAACGCCACGGCCGGGCCCAGCCCGGCGCCCATCCGCCAGATGCCCGCAAAGAGCGGCAGCACCGTGCACGAGCAGACGGCCAGGATCGAGCCCGACACGCTCGCCACGCCATAGGCCAGCACCTTGTTGGCCTTGGCCCCCAGGTACTTCATCACCGAAGCCTGGCTGACGAACACGCCGATGGCCCCGGCGATGAAGAACGCCGGCACCAGGCACAGGAGCACGTGCTCCCGCGCGTACCACTTGGCCAGGTGCAACGCCTCCATGATGCCGCCGCTGAACCGCTCCCAGCCGGCGGGCAGCCAGAAGAACGCCAGGAACACCGCGACGATCCACAGCAGATTCTTCCAGTCCTTCTTCCATGCAACCATCGCGCTAAACCTCGCCTTAAGTGCGTGAGTCCGTTATGGTTTCCTCACGCTACGTGTGAAAAAAAGGCGCTTGCCCTAAAGGGCGCCTAGGACCGCCTTGTCGCCCTCAATCCTCTCACGCAGGGCATCGGAGACGCATGAGAGAAACCCCAGGATGCACGGCGTCTTCAGCGAGTACATGACCCGAAGCCCGTCCTTGCGGCTGTCGAGAACGCCGGCCCTCGACATCACGGCCAGGTGCCTCGAGACGTTCGAGCGCTTGGCCCCAACGTGCTCGGCGATGTCGCAGACGCACTGCTCGCCGTCCTTGAGGAAGTCGATGATGGCCAGGCGGATCGGGTGCCCCGCCGCCTGAATCATCTCGGCCTTCATGGCGTAGAGCCGCTTGCTTGCCTCGTCCATGACCACGCACTCCGTTACATTTCACTCACATAGTAGCAGAGTGCCCCCGCCGCGTCAAGTGCTCTGGCCGAACCGCTCGCCCGCGCCGCCGCGCTGGTGAAGCGCTACGCGGGCGTCGTGGTCGAACTCCTCTCGCGCAACAAGACCCTCATCGTGACGGTGGCGAAGATCGGTACCAGCCGGACCATTACGGCCTCGCGCACCGCCCGATCGTGGAGGCGAATCTGGGCAACAACCCGGAACTGGAGGACAAGGTCGGCGAGCAACTCGCCGAGTACGTTCGCCGGATGACCCGGGACCTCCCCACCTTCGCGCGCTGCTACGAGAAGCAGTACGAGCCGTTCCGAGCGATGGGGTTTCCGGACCACCTGCCGCACGGGCAGATCGAGATTCAACGCCCCGTCAGAGGCTGCGTGGCGGTTGGGGGCAGGTCACTTGATCAACCAGGCCCCTGCGTTTGTGGATTCATGATGCCACGCCCCGTCACACACCCGTCCCAACCGCCGTCGGTAAGGTTCCGGTTCTTCCTGCGCGTGTGAACAGCACATAGACGCATGGCATCATAAACAGGGCAACGACGGCCTCGGTGGCCAGGCCGCCGATGGCTCCGATGGCCATGGGCTGCAGCATATCCGCACCCTCGCCGAGGTTCAGGGCCAGGGGTGTGAAGCCGATCATCGTGGTGATGGTGGTCATCAGCCGGGGGCGGAGGCGAATCTTGGCGGCCTGGAGGACGGCATCGCGGCCGGACAAGCCCTGTTGCTGGTGGAGTTCCTCGGCGAAGGTCATCAGCAGCACGCCGTCGTTGACGGTCAG
>CAZNYC010000176.1:0-6923 GCA_964577175.1 uncultured Anaerolineales bacterium | reverse complement strand
TCGCCAGCATCGACGTCATCAACAAGTTGAACCTCGTCGAGGACCTGCCCGACGACGCCGACGAGCCGGTCCTGTTCTTCGGCGAGCGGCGCGAGCACCCCATCTGTTTCATCAGCCTTCAGGGCGAGGGCGAGACCAGCGACGACCTCCGCGAGTTTGCCGAGGACGTCCTGGAGCCGGAACTGAAGCGCATCCAGGGCGTCAGCCGGGTGGAGGTGTACGGCGGCCGCGAACGCATCGTCCAGGCCACGTTCGACGCGGTCCAACTGGCCTCGTACCGCCTCCGTCCCGGCGACCTCGTCGGGCTCCTCGCCGCCGAGAACCAGAACACGCGCGGCGGGAAGGTGGACGAGGAGAAGAACCGGTGGGTCGTCCGGACGGTCGGCGAGTTCCGCACCGCCGAGGACGTCGAGCAGGTCGTCCTCCGCCGGCCCGGCATGCCCGACGTGCGGATGGAGGAACTGCTGGACGTCTCCCAGCACGAGTTCAAGGACGCCGAGGCGTACGTGCGGACCGACGGGTCGCCCAGCATCGTCTTCGCGGTCCACAAGAAGACCGGCGAGAACGTCGTCGCCATCATGCAGGACGTGTACCGGCGCGTGGAGGACCTGAACGGGCGGGTCCTGGCGCGGATGGACCGGCGGATGGAGGTCGTGTACGACGAAGCGGAGTACGTCGACCGGTCGATCGACCAGTTGCAGGAGAACGTCATCTTCTGCGCCCTGCTGGCCGGGGCGGTGCTGCTGCTGTTCCTCAGGAACCCGTCGGCGATCCTGACGGTCTTCGTCACGATTCCGATCTCGTTCATCGCCACGTTCATTTTCCTTTGGCAGTTCGGGCGGACGCTGAACGTGGTGAGCCTGGCGGGCCTGGCGTTTGCCGTCGGCATGCTCGTCGACAACGCCATCGTCGTGCTCGAGAACATCTACCGGCACCGGCAGATGGGGAAGGGGCCGGCCCGGGCGGCCCTGGACGGGGCCGGCGAGGTCTGGGGGGCGGTCCTGGCCGCCACCCTCACCACGGTGGCCGTCTTCGTTCCGATTCTGCTCATCGAGGAAGAGGCGGGGCAGTTGTTCCGCGACATCGTGCTGGCGATCGCCGTCAGCGTGGCCCTGTCGATGGCGGTGTCGATGACGGTGATCCCGATGATCGCGGCCAAGATTCTGCGGACGCAGAAGGAGAAGGGCCTCAAGGAGGCCGGGCCGACCCGCCGCCTGTTCCGCCGCCTGCCGGTCCGCATCGTCCTGGTGGCCACCGCGGGCGTGACGATCCTCACGGGCCTGGCGGCGCTGGCGCTGGTGGCCTGGCTGGCGGTGGACCTGGTGGCCCTGGCCGGCGGGGTGACGCCCGTGGCCGAGTGGTTCGACGACCCGATGCTCTCCGTGATGCTGGGCAGCCTGACGCCGCTGCACCTGGTGGGGCTGGTGCTGCTGGCGGGGTTCATCGCCCTCGGCGCCGAGGGGCCGCGCCTGTTCCTCAAACTCGACCGCATGTACCCGGACGTGGGCGTGCCGCTCGGCATGGACGCCCTCCACCGCATGAACCTGCTGGACTGGACCGGGGCGACGGTGAAGCGCGGCATCACGCTGACGGTCCACTGGCTGATGGGGGGCGTGGTGCGGCGGGCCGTCGTCGGCGGGGGTATCCTCGCCGTCTTCGCGTACCTGATGGCCTTCTTCTTCGTGAGCACGCCCAAGACGTACCTGCCCATGGGCAACCGCAACTTCGCGATGGGGTTCGTCCTGACGGAGGCCGGGGCCAGCGTCGACCATAAGCTGGAGGTGGCCCAGACGATCGAGGACCGGATCATGGGCCTGCCGGGCGTCGAGAAGTCGTTCATGGTCACCCTGCGGGACCGGGTCTTCTTCGGCGCCCGCGCCGCCGACGCCGACGAGGCCCGCCTGCTGGCCACGCGGATGGGGGCGGCCGTCGGCAACACGCCCCTGATGTTCATGCCGGAGTTTATGCATCAGATGTGGCTGGATGAGTACGGCGAGTACCTGAAGGAACCGATCGCCGGCGTCCGCATCTTCGTCCAGCAGGTGGGGCTGTTCCAGCGGGAGGGGACCCTGGCCGGCCAGACCATCACGGTGGTGGTCCGCGGCGACGACATCGACCGCCTGTACGACATCGGCGACCGGATGCAGGCCCGCATCGAACGCGTGCCGGGCGTCCAGGGCATCAACCCGAGTTACAAGCGCGGCAACTGGGAGATCCGGCCGGTCGTCGACCGCCGGCGGGCCGCCGACGCCGGTCTCTCCGCCCGCGAGGTCGGCCTCACGGTCGGCGCCATCGTCAACGGCGTGAAGGTGGCCGATTTCCGCGAGGCGAGCGGCAACGAACTGGACCTCATCCTCCGCGGCGAGGAGGCGTATCGCGAGCACATCGAGCGGCTCGAGGACCTGCCCATCTGGACGCCGCGAGGCGGCACGGTGCTGCTGGGCCAGGTGGCCCCCGTCCAGCCGGCGGCCGGCTACAACGTCATCCAGCACACCGAGCAGCAGCGGAGCATCGAACTGGAGGTCCAACTCGCCCCCGACGCGGCCATCGGCGCCGTCACCGAGGCCGTGGCGGGCGACGTCCTCCGCCCCATGGAAGAGGCCGGCATCATCCCGTCGAACTACATCCCGGAGGTGCGCGGCCAGGCGCGGGACCTGGTGCGCATGTGGCAGGAACTCCAGTGGAGCCTCGTCATCGCGCTGGTGATCATCTACCTGCTGATGGCGGCCCTGTTCGAAAGTTTCTTCCACCCCTTCGTCATCATGCTCACGGTGCCGCTGGCGATGGTGGGCGGGTTCGGCATGCTGTGGGCGATGCGCGGCTACAACCAGTTGCTGGGCACGCCCCCGCCGCAACTCGACGTCGTGACGATGCTGGGGTTCGTCATCCTGATCGGCATCGTCGTCAACAACGCCATCCTGGTGGTGGCCCAGGCGCTGAACTTCCACCGCAACGAGGGCCGTGAAATCAAGCAGGCCATCGTCGACAGCGTGGAGAGCCGCATCCGCCCCATCTTCATGAGCACCATGACGAGCATCCTGGGCATGCTGCCGCTGGTGCTCCGGCCCGGGCCGGGGAGCGAACTGTACCAGGGCCTCGGGGCGGTGGTGGTGGGGGGCTTGTTGATCTCGACGGTTTTCACGTTGATTTTGACGCCGGTCGTGTTTAGTTTCGGGTTCGGATTGACCGAGCGGCTGTACGCCCTGGCCCGGCGGCGGGGCATCCTCGTGGGCGAGGACGACGCGCCCGAACCGGCTGGGGAGGGCGAGGCCGACGCCGTGCAGTCTCCCACCGAGTGACCGGGCCCCGTTCCGCGCGGGCGGTGCCCCGGCAGGTAGGCGGCCCCGATGGACGACCGGACGGCCAGCGACGAAGACCTCATGCTCCGCATCCAGCGCCGCCGCGACGAGGAGGCGTTCAGCCTCCTCTTTGCCCGGTACCGCGGGCCGATCACCAGTTACATCTACCGCCTCGTCGGCAACCGGGCCGAGGCCGAGAGCCTGGCCCAGGAGACCTTCCTCCGCGTCCTCCAGAAGGCCGACCGGTACGATTATCCCAAACGGTTCAGCACGTGGTTCTACACCATCGCGCGGAACCTGTCGACGGACTTCCTGAAGAAGAAACGGGCCGTCGTGCCGGACGATTTCCGGTCGCTGTCGGAGTCGGCGCTGGGCCCCGCGCCGGCGGCGGCGGAGCAGACGGTGGCGTCGGAGGAGGAACTCGGCCGGCTGGCCGAAGCCGTCGACGACCTTCCCCTGACGTACCGCGAGGTCGTGGTCCTGCGGGCCCTGCAGGAGCTGTCGTACCGTGAGATTGCGGCCATCGTGGGGTGCCCGGAGTCCACCGCCCGCAGCCGCATGGACTATGGATTGGAGTCCCTCCGCAAATTCTACCGACGTAAAGAAACGGAGAAAACCCCGGAGACGCCCGACGAATCGGCGGGTTAGTCGTATAAGCGGATGAGGCCGGCCCCGCTTGGGGCGGCGAAGGGGCATATCTGACCGGCACAAACCCAGCGCTCCCTTGCACCGGGGCGCGCCGGATCTGACAATGACGAGAGCGAGACGGGGGGAGAGTTCAGCCTATGGATTGCCCGTCGGCACATGAATGGTACGAGGCGGCGCGCGGCCTGCTGCCGCGCGATCGCGACCGCGACCTCGGTCGGCATCTGGGCGAGTGCCCCGATTGCCGAGACCGCGCCGAGGGTCTGCGCGAAACCGCGGCCTCCCTCCAGCGCCTGGCCGAGCACACCCGGGCGGACCTCTCGGCCGAGGGCGCCGAGGCGGTGTTCCGCCGGGCGCGGGTTCGCGGCCTTCTGGGCCGGCGGCCGCGCCGGTCGCTCGGCGCCTGGGCCGGCCGGACCCGCTGGGTCCGGTGGGGCCTGCCGGCCGCCGCGGCCGCGGCCGCCATCTTCCTGGTGGCCGTCGGCATCTGGACCGCTATGCCGCATCCCGTCCGTCCCGAGGGGGCTCTGGGCCGCCTCGTCCGGATGGGTCAGGACGCGGCATGGGCGGAAGACCTCCGGCCGCTGGGTCCCGTGGCGCGGGCGGCCGTCAGCGAGGAACTCGCCCGCCCGGAGCCGTCCGTCCCGCAGGTAGCGGACCTGCTCCTGGTGGCGACCATCGCGGAACGGCCCCGCCAGGACCGCCAGGCCCGCGACGTCCGATTCCTGCTCGAGCAGATCCGTGCCCGACGGCCCGTGCCGGCGGCGACGGCCCGGGCGGCGTCCGGCGGCGGGCCGGTGCCGGCGTCCCTCTTCCTGACGGTGGCGACGGCCGGCGATGCCGCCAAGAGGACCCTCGCCAACGACGCGGCGCCGCAGCCGCTGGCGCGGGCGAAACGGCGGCTCCTGGCCGGGGAGTACGAGGACGCCTTGGAGGCCCTGCCGTCCGGCGGCCGGGGGGCCGTGCTCCGGGCGTGGTGTCTGGCCGCCCTCGGTCATCGGGCCGAGGCCGCCCTCGTCCTGGCCGAAGCGGACGAGGTCTCCGGCACGCCGCTGGCCCGCGTGATCCGGGCGGACCTGGCTTTGGGCGCCGGCGACGTGACCGAGGCCGTCCAGCAATACGAGGACCTCGCGGCCGCCGAAGAGCGGTACTGGTTCGCGGCCGGGTACCTGTATCGGTACGAACTGCGGGACCTGCGGGCGGCGGGGGAATGTTTCCGGCGCCTGGCCGATGGCCCGCTGGCCGAGTATGTCCGCCACACGTTCGAGGCGGAACTCGCCATGGCCGCCGGGCCCGACCCCGACCCCCTCGTCGCGGTCGACTTCGACGATTACGAGACCGGCCCGTTGCCGAAGAACTGGACGCTGGTGCGTGTGCGCGGCGGGGAGTTCGAGGTGGTCGACACGCCGCTCGGGCGGGCCCTGAGCCAGGGCGCCGGCACGGAGTTCGTCACCGGCGAAACCGATTGGCGCGATTACACCGTCCGGTTGGACGTGAAGGTGCAGGAGGCGGACGCGGACTTCGCCGTCACGGCGGCGGCGTACCGGGGTCCGGACCATACGGGCTACGGCCTGGAACTCACGCCGCAGCGCCTTCGGATCGTGAAACAGATCGCCCGTCCGGGGGCGGACACGGCCCCGCTGGTCGGGCAGACGCACCGCCTGGTCCTGCCCCCCGCCGAGGGATGGTGGTACACCCTCAAGATTCGCGTCCAGCACGTCGACGGGGCCGTCAAGGTCGCCGGGAAAATCTGGCGGAGCGATGCGGCCGAACCGCTCGGCTGGCACGTGGCCTGGACCGACGCCGGTCAGCCCGGCGTGGCGCCGCTGGAGGGCGGCCGGGCGGGGGTCCTGGTCCGCGGGGCACGCGTCCTGGTCGATAACTTCCTGATTACGCGAAACGTGTCGTCGGAGGACTTATATGCGGCTGCGCCGTAGCCGCACAGTCGGGATGGGGAAACGTGTGCCGTCGGCTCGGCGAGTGGGGAACCGGGCCGGCGGTCTTTTTTCATTTCAAATTTCGGATTGCGGGTTTCGGATTGGCGCGGTCGGACCTGCCCGATGTTACTTCGACCGAGGGCCCGAAGGGACCGAGCGGAGATGCCTCGCCGTGGATTCCGAAATCCGAAATCCTTTTAGAGCCAGGGATTGGTTTCCTTCTCCCGCCCGATGGTGCTGGCCGGTCCGTGACCGGGGTAGACGACCGTCTCGTCCGGCAGGGTAAGCAGGCGCTGGCGGATGGCCGTCAGGAGCGTCTCCTCGCTCATGCCGGGCAGGTCCGTCCGCCCGATGCCGCCGGCGAAGAGGGCGTCGCCGGTGAAGACGACGCCCGTGCCGTCCGGCACCTCGGGGCAGTACAGGCTGATGCCGCCGGGCGAGTGGCCGGGTGTGGAGAGGACCTTGAACGCCGCCCCGCCCACCGTCACGGTGTCGCCGTCGGCGAGGAGGCGGTCGGCCTCCGGGCTCTTCACCCAGGCCGCCATCAGCGGCGACATGTTCTTCATCGGATGGGCGAGCATGGGGGCGTCGCCTTCGCCGATGGCGAGGGTCATGTCCGGCCAGGTCTCCTTCAGCAGGCCGTTGCCCTGGATGTGGTCGGCGTGCCCGTGCGTGTTGACGAGGACGACGGGCCGGGCGCCGCGATCCTGGGCGAACTCGACCATGCGTTCGGCGCCGTCGGGGCCGTCGACGAGCATCGCCTCGTCCCCCTCCGTGACGACATAGGCGGAGACCTGGAGCGGCCCGAGGACGAATGGTTGAATCTCCATGCGGGTTCCTTCGCGCTGAGGGTTCGGGCCGATTATACGCGAGGCGTGCCGGTTCGGGCCACCGCAAAGCCCTTTCCCCCCGTAAAACTGGGTAAGATGGATGCCATAGGATCTTTTCTTAAAGCCTGAGAGGCCTTCAGCCGACGTATGAATGGATTAAGAGCCTATCCGAATACCCCCTCGTCGGCCCGAGGCCGAGCGAGGCGGCCGCA
>CAZNYC010000175.1:0-6930 GCA_964577175.1 uncultured Anaerolineales bacterium | reverse complement strand
AGGCCTTCGGCTACTGGTTCGACTTCGGCGACGACTGGTGGCACCAGATCAACGTCGTGGCCATCCAGGACGAGGCGCCCGAGGGCACGTATCCGCGGGTGACCAGGCGCGTCGGCGCAAGTCCGCCCCAGTATCCGGAATTCGATGAAGAGGAGGACTGGGAGGACGAGGAATGAAGGCGGGTAACGTGATGGTGCGATCGTGTCCGTAAGGTTCTGTAAAAACGGCTCGGCGCAGGAAGTGGCGAGCCGGTAGCATCTCCTGAATCGAGAACGGTTTTCACGAAAGGAGATGCACGATGGCTCGCCACGAAGAGCGTACGGGGCTGTTGGAGATTTTTCAAGAGGCGACCGCAGCCGGCGACGATCCGATGCGGGTGCTGATGCAGTTGCTGCTTCAGCGGCTGCTGGAGGAGGAGATGACGGCCCACCTGGGCGCCGAGGCGTACGAGCGGACGGCCGGTCGCCGCGGCCACCGCAACGGCTACAAGCCGCGGCAGTGGACCACCCGGGTGGGCAAACTGGAGTTGCTGGTGCCGCAGGACCGGGAGGGCACGTTCCGGACGGAACTGTTCGAGCGGTACCAGCGGAGCGAGAAGGCCCTGGTGCTGTCGCTGGCGGAGATGTACCTGCAGGGCGCCTCGACGCGGAAGGTCCAGCGGATCACCGAACGGCTGTGCGGCCGGCGGTTCAGCAAGAGCCAGGTCTCGTCGCTGACGGCGGACCTGGAGGCCCACGTCCAGGCGTGGCGACGCCGGCCGCTGACGGGCGACTGGCCGTACCTGGTGATCGACGCCCGGTACGAGGCCGTCCGCCAGGGGCCGCACGTGGTGAGCCAGGCGGTGCTGACGGTCGTAGGGATCAGCGAGGACGGCTATCGGGAGGTTCTGGGCACGTATATCGGCGATTCGGAGAGCGAAGCCACCTGGGGCGAGGTGCTGGCGGACCTGAAGGCGCGGGGCCTTGCGGGGGTGCGTTACGTCGTCTCGGACGCCCACGAGGGGCTGGTGGCGGCCGTGCGTCGGCACCTGCAGGGAGTGCTGTGGCAGCGGTGCCAGGTACACGTGCTGCGGAACCTGTTGGGGAAGGTGTCGAAGCGGGACCGGGCGTGGATCGTGCCGCGGTGGCGTCGGATGCGGGACGCCCCCACGCGGGCCGAGGCCCGGCGGCGGCTGGCCGAGTTGGTCGAGGCGCTGGCGGGGCGGTACCCGCGGGTGGCGTCGTGGCTGGAGGAGGCGGGCGAGGAGGCCCTGACGGTCTACGCGCTGCCGGCGTCGGGGTCGGCGGCGTCGGAGGCCGCAGCGTGAGCGGCCCCGGGTGGCCCGCTCCGGCCTCGGTTCCCTCGGCCTCCGCGGGCCACCCGGCTGAACCACGGAGATGCTATTTTACAGAACATTCGGGACTTGACTCGAATGGGGTGTGTATCGCAATAGAGATTGCGCGGCCTGGTCGGGAAAATCACCTATTGCGGATACACGACATGATTTGCGGAAAATGCTCTAGCCGAAGGGGCTTTCCGCGGCAGGCAGAAACAACCGGGACGGCCCGGAGAGTCCCCCCGCTTCGGTTCATCTCGCCCTTGTCGGAGCCCTTCGCATGCGCGATAATCGCTCCGGGACGGCATCAGGAACGTTTCTTCCGAAAGCGGTTTTGGAAATGCCCCGGGTGCGCGTGCCGCTCGTCTGTCCGGGAGAGGCGCCGGAGGATGATGTAGCAGATCGAGGACTGCAATCCATGACCGCGCCAGCGAAGCAGGGTCCGCCGTTCGAGATCACCGAGACGCGGCCGGCGCCGATCGTCGGGGACTTCGACCGCTTCCTGGAGGCGGTCGAGGGCCCGAGGGCCTATCTGACGCCGCGCGAGGTCCTGGACCGCCGGACCCTTCACGAGATGGACGGGCAGATGGCGACGTTCCGGACCGAGACCCATCCGCGAACCGATCAGCGGCACTACCTGCTCCTGAACCTGCTTCAGCGGGTGTGCATGGCCGGGAGACTGCACCGGCCGGGCAAGAGCCGCGGCAAGGTACGGATGCAGCCGACCGGGCGGCTTCCGGCCTTTCGGGCGCTGCCGCCCGGGGGCCGGTACCTGGCCCTGCTCGAGGGGCTGTGGGTGGACTGCGACTGGGACGACCTGATCCCCTGGCGCGGCTCGGGCGGAGTGGGACGCCCGGGCGTGTGGGTCACGGAGACCTTGAAATGTCTGGCCGGGGCTCGCCCGGGTCGGCCGATGGTCCCCGGCGAGGGTCGCGGGGCCGACCTGCCGTGGTTTTTCGGGGAGATGGCGGTGCTCGTGGTGACCCTGGGCTTTTTCGGCTTCGTGCGTTATCTGCTCAGGCAACCCGAAGAGCCGGACGAGGCGCGAAAAGGCGAACCGCTGCTCGCGGGCCTTGCCGTCACGCCCATGGGTTCCCGCTTCTTGAAGGTGTTGAAAACGCAGCGGCCTTGGAGACTTTGGAACCTTCCGCTCTGGGGCCACACGGCTCAACCGCGTGGTGCAGGCACCCGCCTTACACGTTGACCGAAGCGTTCATCGCCGGCGGAGCACGAGGCCCCCGAGGCCCAGGCCCATCAGCAGGAGGGTCGCCGGTTCCGGCACATAGGTGAACATCGCCGTCGCGCTGGTGGCCTGGTCCGACGTCACGCGGACCCAGTGGGCGCTGTAGCCGTCCGGGAAGGTGTAGGTGACCGTCTCCCCGGCGGGCACGTCGACCGTGGTCAACGGGTGCCAGACCCCCTCGCCGCGCACGTCGACCTCGATGAGGAACGCCACGACCTCGTCGGCGTCGTGGGAAAGGTCGACCTTCTTCTCATCGTAGCCGGCCATGAGGTACGGGTCGGAGGCCTGGCCGGCGGCGACGGGGGTGTCGAGCCACGGGCCCCCGTAGCCGCGGGGGGCCCCGAGTTTCCACAGGTCGTCGACGTTGCCGAACCAGAGGCCGGCGTCCTCGGTGCCGTCCCATCCGCCCTCGGGCACGCCGAAGAGTTGGAAGAGGTCGAGGTAGAACGCCTCGCTGCTGCCATTGTCGAACCCCCCGAACCAGCCGGTCTTGGCGGTAATGCGGACGGCGAGGTTCTGGTTGCCGGCGGCGGCGGGGGGCAGAAGGAGGGCGCCGGTGGCGGTGGGGGCGGTGTTGCCGTCGTTGCCGTCGGAGCCCTCGCCGGTCAGGTCGTTCTCGCCGTGCCAGACCTCCATGTCCGTCAGGAGTGCGGTCCAGCCCCCGCCCGTGTTGTAGGCGATGTCGAGCAGTTCCGACCCCTCGTACGACCCGCCGTGCTGGAAGGCCGTCAGGTCCACAAGCACGTGCTCGTAGCCGGTCGTGTCGAAGGTCCGCTCGATGCTGGAGGCGACGTCGCTGCTGCCGCTCGCCTGGTAGATGACGGCCTGGGAACCGGAGGGGGCGAGTTCGATGCGGCTGTTGGCGTCGCCGAGGATCTCGGTCCATCCGGCCGCGCCGGGATCCGTCTCGAACGGATCGCTGAAGAGGACCTCGCCGGGGGTGGAGGCGGCAAAGTAATGGCCGTCCTCGGAGGCGTCGCTCAGGTTCCCCGTCAGCACCAGCATGCCGCGCCAGGAGCAGAAGTCGTAGATCATCCGGTTGTGGGTGGTGACGGGGCGGATCTTGGCGATGCCGCCGGAGGCATCGCGCGGCACTTCGTAGAACGTGCCGCAGGCGTTCAGGAGGCTCCGCTCGGTGACGACCTCGCGCATGCCGCGCGGCCATCCGGTGGCCCAGGCGGCGTCGTACACGGACGCGCCCTTGGGCAGGCGGTACTGCGTTCCGCCGTCCGCGACGATAACGGAGGCGTCGTCGATGGTGAAGCCCGTGTCGGTGACGGCGTGGGCCTGCATGTCGGCGACCTTGCCGGCGTCGTCGATGCGGGTGAAGCCGAGGCCCTCGTCCACCTCGTAGTAACGGGTGTCGACGACGGCGCCGTTTTCGACGACGTTGGCGAGGTACCCGAGGCGTCCGCCGGCGAGCGGGCGGATGATGCCCTCGGAGCGGCGGGCCTGGGCCTGGTCCGGCGCCGGCAGGCTCTGGAACATGGCCGGCGCCGGCGTCTGCGGCGGGTTGGCGTAATGGAAGTAGGCCGTCGCGGACGGGGCGTCGGCGTCGGCCGTCGCGCGAATCCACGTGCCCGGGTCGGCGGCGTCGAAGACGTGATAGGCGTACCCCTCGTCCGCGGGGACCGTGACGGTGGTCTGCGGCGTCCAGGCACCCGTGCCGTCGTCCACCTCCAGGGTAAAGGTGACGCCCTCGGCGGCGGTGTGGGCGAGGTGGACGACGCGGTCCTCGAAACCGCTGAAGAGGAACGGTTCGGAGGGCGTGCCGGCCTGGACGGCGTCGCCGACGAGCGGTCCGCCCCAACCCGCGGCGGCGCCGAAGCCGGCAAGGTCGTCCACGGAGCCGAACCACAGGTTCGACTGGGCCTGCCCGACGGACGGGTTATTGAATTTCGATGTATCGTTGCAGGCCATGACGAGCGTGCCGTCCCAATCGGCAAAGTCCACGACCATCTTCAGGTGGGTGGAGATGGGCGTGATGCCCGCGGTCGCGCCGGGCTCGAACCCCTCCGGGAAGGCGTAGAACATGCCGTGCATGTCCATGAGGAGGTCGTCGGCGCCGACGTCGCGAATGCGCGGCCACTCGGTGTACCATCCGTGCTCGGCGTCGTGGGTGTAACTGGCCTTGGGCAGGCGGTAGCGGGTCCACGTGCCGCCGGCGTCGGGGGTGCGGACGTTCAGGAGGACGGACCTGGCGTCCCATCCGAGGGCCCAGACGGGGTCGTCGGGGTCGGTCGGGCCGGTCAAACCGCCGGGACCGGTGACCTCGGTGTAATTGTTCGTATCGACGACGGTCCAGGAGGCGGCGTTGGCGGGGTCGCCGGTGCCGTCCCACTCGGCCAGGCATCCGCCGTTGCCGTTGTTGCTGACGATGAAGCGGCCCTGGGCGGTGTAGCCGCCCTTGCCGTGGTCGCCGGGCAGGATGCTGCTGCCGCCCACGTTGCCGTCGGTATGGAGGGTGGTGACGGCGAGGGAGTCGACGTCCACCTCGTACAGCCCCTCCTCCATGGTGAAGAAGTAGACGCTGCCGGTGGGGTCGGCGAGGCTCGGGCCGACGCCGGTCAGCCGGCCGGGCATCGTGGTGTGCGAGACGGCGCGGACGTCGCCGGCGGCGTCGATGAAGTACGGGCCGAGGATGAGTTGGTCGGAGTCGGTGTGGATGAAGCGGGAGGCGTCCGTGCCGCCCACGCTCTCCGGGCGGGTGGTGCGGTTCAGGTCGGCGTCCACCTGGTAGAGTTTGTCGCCGCTGCCGCTGGGCGCGTGCGGCGAATACGACATGTACCAGAGGCTGCCGGCCCACGCGGCGACGCCGCCGATGCCGCATTCGCTCGAGTTGTTGAACGCCGCGAGGTGCGGGTAGATGCCGCTGACCTGGATGTGTTCCTCGGGCGGAGGCGGCGGGGTGGAGGTGTCCGTCAGGCTCACGTCGTCGATGGTGTAGGAGTTGTAGTCGTTGCTCATCCGGGCGAAGCGGACGGCCTCCAGGGCGTTGCCGGCGGCGGCCCCGGCGTCCTGGAAAACGCTCGCGCCGGCTACCTCGTAATCGAGATTGGTCGACCCGGCGCCGGACCACCGGACGTCGTAGCCGGCCGCGCCGCTGCCGAAGCCCGTGCCCGCCAGGTTCAGGCGATACGTCTGGTTGGCGGCGAAGAAGTCGTCGGTGGAGAGGTCCTGCCACGCCGACCCGTTGTAGGCCTGCAGGGTGGCCCCGGCGCCGGGGGTCTCGCTGCCGCCGGCCAGGCGGACGTTGACGGCCGTGCCGGCGCCCGCCTCCATGAAATCGCCCGCGTGGAGGACCATGTTCAGCGAGCGGTTGGTGCTCGTGCCCGCAAGGTTCAGGTACAGGTCGAGTTCCCAGTCCGTGAGGGCGTCGCCGGCGAAGTGCTGGTACAGGTTGCCGGAGGTGTTCCAGCCGAGTTTGGCCGCGGTCGCGGACCCCGGCGCGATGCCCGCCACGCTCGACGCCGACGTGGTGTTCGTCCAGCCGTCGTCGAACGGGGTGGACTCGAAATCGCCGTTGACGAGGACCTCGGCACGGGCCGGCGTAGCGGCGGCTCCGACGGCGAGAAGGAGTGTGACGGCGAGGGCGGCGCCGATGAGGACGGGCGGACGGCGGAATCGCATGGGACGAGCCTCCTGGGCTTGCGTCTCTCGCGCGGCCCCGCCCCGGCGGCTGCCTCGGCGCAGCAAACGGGCCCGTCCGCCCGCAGGCGAACGCGCCCCGGTCCACACAACCCCCATCCACGATCTAGTGTACCCCATACGAGGGGAAAGTCAAACGATTGGGCCGGGATTTCCCGGATGACTTCGGCTGACGACCGCCGCCAGCCTCTCGGACGAATTTATCACCGACGGCGAGATCGGCAAACACTTTCTCTGCTCGACAACAGCAGGATCTGACCCTTTCCAGGCCATGATGTCGCCCAGAACGCCCTGCGTGGAGGCGTTCTGGGCCGATTCGCGCAGACCGTCACCGTCACCGCCGCTTCCTCCGGCTGTCTCTTGCGTCGCGAGCGTCATCGAGGGACCGTCTGCGGCAAACGCAGCCGCCGAATGCGCTCGAGAATGGCCTGGAAGATCTTCTTGGGTACAGCCACCTCGGCCATCTGGAAGATCACGTACCGGGAAAGCAAGGCATCGCTGATGCTCGCGGCCTTTGTAGGCATTTCTTTCTGGGCGAGCCCTTTAGTAAGCATTTTCCTCGGCCGGTAAGCCTTTTTCTGCCTCAGCGGGCATGGAACCCCAGGCCAGCCTGTCGTAACTATTTTTCTTGAACAGGCGGGCTTCATAATCCAAAATCTCGGTCGGTAACCAATCCTGTTCGGCACTCGGTTTGCTCTCGTGCCGGAAGACCGCGCGAAGATTT
>CAZNYC010000174.1:0-7109 GCA_964577175.1 uncultured Anaerolineales bacterium | reverse complement strand
GAAGGCCGCCAAACAGGCCGCCGCCGAGGCGAAATCCGGCATGCCGTACCGTTTCATCCCGTACGTCATCGAGCCGTCCGGCGGTGTGGACCGGGCCGCCCTGGCGCTGCTCTGCGAGGCGTACGACGAGGACGAGGCCCCGGACGAAAAGGGCAACCCGCAGCAGCGGACGGTGCTGCGGCTGCATCCGCGCCTGGCGCCGGTGAAGGTGGCGGTCTTTCCGCTCGTGAAGAAGGACGGGATGCCCGAGCAGGCCCGCGGCCTGTACGAGGCCTGCCGCGAGCAGATGACCGCGTTCTACGACGAGAAGGGGGCCGTCGGCCGACGCTACCGCCGCCAGGATGAGGCCGGCACGCCGTTCTGCGTGACCGTGGACGGGCAGACGGCCGAGGACGGCACCGTGACGGTCCGCGACCGCGACTCGATGGAGCAGGTCCGCGTGCCCTCGGACGGCCTGGTGGCGTGGCTGACGGACCGCCTGGGCGGAGCGTAGGATGGCAGGGCCACGCTTGCGTGGCCATGTGATGAGCGCGGCGGGCAGTCTTGCCCGCCGCGCGGTGCCCAAGACAGGGCACCGCGCACAGCGCTTCGGCGCGGTGGCCCGGGAGGGCCACCGCGCGGGATGGAGACCCGCCGCGCCCCCCCGTTTCTCCCCACGTCCGATAAACCGCGAACCCCCCGCTTTTGCTGAAGACCTTTCCCGCGCGGGGCCGATGTAACTCCCAGTGACCGAAACCGTTCGGGGGACCCCGGCTGCGCCGGTCGCGGCGTGCCGCCGCGCCGACCGTGTCCGTTCGGAACCGCCCATGTCGCACGCCCTGACAAGCGGGAGGCTGGTCCTCATCCGGCTTCTGGCCTTCGTGCTCGCTGCGCTCCTGCTGCTGGCGCTGGCGAGCGGCTGCGCGCAAAACCGCCGGGCCGACCGGGCCGTCTTCGACTCCGGGTACGCGGCCCTCCAGGCCGGCCGATACAGCGACGCCGTCACAAACTTCAGCCGGTACCTGCGGATGGACCCGGACTCGCCGGAGCGCGGCGAGGTGTACTATTACCGGGGCCAGGCCCTGGCGCACCTGGAGCGGCCGGAGGCGGCGAAGGCGGACTTCCTCCGGGCCCTCGGGGCCGATGTCCGTCCGCCCATCGACCAGTTCGCCCGCGTCGCGCTCGGGAACCTGTACTACGAGGAGGCCGACGACGTCGAGGCGGTCAAACAGTACGCCGCCGTCCTCGCGGACCCGCACGATGCCGTCCCCGTGCCGCAGGTCCTGCTCCGGACGGGTGTGGCCCTCCAGCGGCTGGGGCAGTGGGAGAAAGGGCGGAAGTATCTGCACTATCTGAGGGCAAACTACTCGGAGTCCGCGGCCGCCCGGCAGGCTGCCCGGTATGCGGGGGCGGAGGCGTTCCGCGTCCAGACGGGGGCGTTCTCCGCCCAGGCGTCGGCGGCCGAGCAGGCCCGCAAGGTCCGCCGGGCCGGCTTCTCGCCACGCCTGGCGCGGGTCGTCTCGAGCGGGCGGCGTCTGACGGCCGTCCAGGTCGGACGCGAACGCACCTACTCGGGGGCCGCCTCACTGGCGCAGCGCCTCCGCCGGGCCGGCTTCAACACCCTCATTGTGCCATAGGAGGTGCCCGACATGGCGGGTGCCACTGTCGGCTTGCCCGCCAGCGCAGATCGACGTTCGGGAAACGCTGGCCGACAAGCGGCCAGTGGCACCCGGCAAGCCGGGACTGAGGATCCGCCTGTAACGACCAAGCCATGACCGTGCACGACGGCAAACGGCAGCACGATTACGAGGAGGAGGCCCGGCTGCGCACGCGGGTCCGCCAGGCGCCCCGCCAAACGGAGGTGCACGGCCGTCTGGCGGCGTGGCTGGTCCGGGCGGGCCGGCCGGCGCAGGCGCGCGAGGCCCTCCGCGAGGGACTCGCCACGGCCGACCGTCCCGCGGATCTGTCCCACCTGCTGGGACTGCTGCTGTGCGGGGCGGGTGAGTTCGAGGCGGGTCTGCGGCACCTGGAACGGGCCGTCCGCCTGGAGCCGCTCTGCTTCCGGTACGTCCGGGACCTCGGCCTGGCGCGCGGCGCCGCCGGACGGGTCGCCTCGTCGGTCGAGGCGCTGCGCGAGGCCGCCCGCCTGGCGGGCGAGGAGGGCGAGGCCCTCGAATGGCTCGTCCGGCTCGGCGAGCGGGTCGAGCAGGCGGCCGGCCAGCGGCCGTCGCGCCGGCCGCCGAAGCCGTCGCGCCGGGCGGCTGCCCTCGAGCAGATCGTCTCGCGCGACCCCGAGGTGGCGGAGGCCTTGATTCCGCGGAAGGGCGCGCCGGGCGCGGCGAGGCGGGAGACGCTGCGGGCGGCGCGGCGGGCGCTGGCGTCGCTGGCGGCCCGGCGGCCGTCGCACGCCGACCTGTACTTCGGCCTGAGCGTGGTCGCGGAGGAACTCGGCGAGGTGAACCGGGCCATCGAGGCGGCCGAGAAGGCCCTGGCCCTGAACGGCGGATTCGTCGAGGCGTGCCTGCTCGCGGTCCGGCTGTACGAGAAGGCCGGCCGGGCCGACCGGGCCGAGGCCCGGTGCCGGCAGGCGGCGGACCTGAGGCCCCAGTGGCCGGACGTCCACCTCCGCCTCGGCCGGCTGCTGCGGGACCAGGGCCGGCCGGACGAGGCCGCCGGGGCCTACCGTCGGGCGCTGGAACTCGGGGCGGACTCCGACGAGGCCCGCCACGCCCTCGCCGCCGTCGCCGACGCCGGCGCGGACGGCCCCCCGGAAGGAGGGAACGCATGAGTTACCTCCTGCGACTGCTCGGCCGGGGGCTGGCGGGGGACTTCACGGGCTACCTCTCCAAGTTCATCCAGTCGCCGAGCGACACGAGCCTGGAGGCCATCCAGGCGCAGGTCGAGACGTATCCGCGGCGGCCGGGGCTGCTCCTGGAACTGGGGCTGAAGCAGATGGAACTCGGCCGGCTGGGCGCCGCCCGCCGCGCCCTGGAGCAGGCCGTCCGGTTCGGTCCCCGCATCGAGGACGCCCGGGTGGCGCTGGCGGCCGTCAAGAGCGACCTGGGCGACCCGGCGGGCGCGATCGAGGTCCTCGCGCCGCTCGGCAAGCGGGCGGATTGTCCCGCCACCGTCCACTACGTGACGGGCCAGTTGCACGAGCGGCAGGGCGACCACCCCTCCGCGATGGAGGCGTACCGGTCGGCGCTGGCGGCCGACGGCGCCCACGCGCCGTCGCGGCAGCGTCTGGCGGCCCTGGAGGTCGTGGAGGGCAACCTCGACGCGGCCGCCCACCACTACGCGGCCCTGAAGCAGCAGGAGCCGGGCGACTTCGAGACGCGGATGAACCTGGCCTCGCTCCAAGCCCGACGGGGCGACACCGCCGCCGCCATCCGCGAGTACCAGGAAGCCATCATCGTCGAGCCCGATAACTGGGAGGCTCGCTCCCGCCTGGCCGACTGTCTGGAGGACGACGGCATGCCGGCCGAGGCGCTGGCGGAAATCCGCCGGGTCCTCGACGTCCATCCCGAGTACCCGGACATGCACTTCCGTGCGGCCCGGCTTCTGGCGGCGGCGGGCGATCTCGATGCCGCCGACCGGCACCTGAAACAGGCGCTGGCGCTGAATCCGCGGTACCTCGACGCCCTGGTCCTCCGCGGCCAGGTGAAGGTGGAGCGCGGCCGGACGGAGGAGGGCGTCCGCCTGTACCAGCGGGCCATGCGCGTCAACGACGCGTACCTCGAAGCCTACGCCGGCCTGGCGGTCGCCTACCGCCAGATGGGCCGCGAGCGCGAGGCCGACGAGACCCTGGAGATGGCGTGCGAGATCGCCCCGGGTTCCGTCGCCCTGTACCAGGAGGTGTCGCGGGTGATGATCCGGTCGGCGATGTCGTCGGCGATTGGGAAGGAACTCGACGTGCCGGCGGCCAGTCTGGCGCCCATGGTCGAGGAACTCGAGCCCGCCGACGTCCTCGACGCCGAACTCCGCGACCACGCCGAGGCCGTCGAGCAGCACCCGGACTTCCCCGATTACCGGTACCGGTACGGGCTGCTCCTGAAGAGCGCGGGGCGGAAGACGGACGCCGCGGAACAGTTCCGGGCCGCCATCGCGATCAATCCGACGTACGTCAAGGCCCTCGTCAAACTGGGGCTGACGGCCTGGGAGATGGGCCGCCTGGACGAAGCCGCCGACGCCCTTGCCCGGGCCGTCCACATCGAACCCGAGTACGTGGACCTGCACTACCGCCTGGGCCTGGTGTACGCGGACCGGGGCCTGTGGCCGATGGCCGTCGAGCAGTACCGCGCCGCCCTCGAGCGGAAGCCCGACGAGGAGGCGGTCGAGGCCGGCCTGGCCCTCGCCCTGGAAAACATGGGCCTCCTCACCGAAGAGGGATCCGTGCTGGCCGCCGGCGCCGCGGGCCAGCCGGCCGGGTGAACGCCGCCCGTCGGCGGGCGGCTTGACACGGCCCCGCCGCCGTCTTCTAATGGTTTTCGGCCGCACGCGACCCGGTTGCCCCGCGAGGGTGCGCCGGGCGGCACGCCGCACCGACCCGGAGAGACCGCGAACCGATGCCCCGGCCCGCCTCCTCGCCCGACCTCTCGCCGAGCCTGCTGGAACGGGCTCGCCCGTACCTCGTGACGGCCCTGCTGCCGATCATCATCCTGGCGGCGGGGAGCCTCATGCTGGAGTACGGCTTCGAGGTGCGGCCGGAGGGGCTCGAGGTTCTCCATTGGATCGAGTGGGTGGCCCTGGCGGGGATGCTGGCCGACCCGCTCGTCCGCCTGGCGCTGGCTCGGCACCGGCTGGCGCTGCTGCGGTTCCGATGGTTCGAGTTTGCCCTGGCCGGGGCGTTCCTCGTCTACGTCGCGGTGGTGTACTGGGCCGGCGTGCCGCGCCGCGAGGTGTGGCTGCTGCGCGGCGTGCACTTGGCGATCATCCTGTGCATCCTGGCGCGCCTGGTGGAGCTGCACCAGCATCTGGCCATGCAGAAGTTGCGGCCGGCGCTGCTGATCGTCGGCTCGTTCCTGACGCTCATCGCCATCGGGACGGGCCTGCTCTTGCTGCCGGCGTCGACGGCCGAGGGCCGGCCGCCCACCACCCTCACCGACGCCATCTTCTCGGCCACCAGCGCCGTGTGCGTGACGGGCCTGATCGTCGTCGACACGGGCACGCACTGGTCGCGGTTCGGCCAGTACGTGATCCTGGTGCTCATCCAACTGGGCGGCCTGGGGCTGATGACGTACGCGTCGGTCTTTGCGCTCTTCATGTGGCGGGGCATGCGCATTCGCGAGGTCCTCGTGCTCCGCGAGGCCTTTACGCACGACCTGCGGGCCGAGATCGGACGCCTCACCACGTTCATCCTGCTGACGACCCTGACCGTCGAGGCCGCCGGGGCGCTGCTGCTCTTCGGCCTGTGGGATCATACCGCCGCCGGCGAGGCCGTGCCCCTGGGCGAACGCATCTTCTACAGCGTCTTCCACAGCATCTCGGCGTTCTGCAACGCGGGGTTCTGCCTGTACGCCGACAGTCTCATGTCGTACCGCAATACGTGGCAGGCGAATCTCGTGTTCCCGCTGCTGATCATCGCGGGCGGCATCGGGTTCGCCGTCCTGTACAACCTGGCCCGCCTGGTGCGGCACCGTCTGTTCGCGCGCCGGAACGTGCCGCTCGTCAAACGCCGGCTGACGCTCCAGGCGAAACTGGCCCTGGTGGCCACGGCCGTCCTGCTCCTCGGCGGAACGGGCCTGGCCCTGGTGCTCGAGACGGCCCCCGGCCGGGAAGGGGCCTGGCGGCAGACGGCGGCCGGCCCCGGCGAACCCGACACGCCCGACGTGGCCCCGCGCTCGCCGCTGGGGGAAACGTGGCCCGAACGGGTGACCGGGGCCTGGTTCCTCGCCACCACCGCCCGCACCGCCGGCTTCAACACGACCGATACCAGCCACCTCGCCGGTCCCACGAAGTTCCTGACCGTGGCGCTGATGTTCATCGGGGCCTCGCCGGGGTCCACCGGCGGCGGGATCAAGACCGTCACGGTCGTGGTCGTCCTGTGCGGCGTGTGGGCGACGCTGCGGGGGCGGCCCAGCGTCCAGGCGTTCCAGCGGCAGATTCCGCCCGAGACGGTCCGGCGGGCCCTGGCGATCCTCGCCTTCGGTGTCGCGTGGGTGGCGGCTACGAGCATGGCCCTGGCGGCCTGGGGCATGCGCGACGGGGCCCACTTCACCTTCCTCGACGCCCTGTTCGAGACGCAGTCCGCCTTCGCCACGGTCGGCCTCTCGACCGGCACGACGCCGCTGCTGAACACGTTCGGCCGGCTGCTGCTGGCCGGCACGATGTTCGTCGGCCGGATCGGCCTGCTGACGCTGTTCGTGGCCATGCAGTTCAAGGCCCAGCCGCAGCGGTACGAGTACGCGAAGGAGTACGTGGCGATTTCGTAAAGGATAAGCCGGACGTTGCGAGCCGGACGCGGAAGCGTCCGGTCAGCCTCGCAGGCCATGGCCGTCGACACTGTCCGGCCGCTTCCGCGGCCGGCTCGGTACACGACACGCCACGACGGCGCATGACGCATCGGCAGGAGGTATCGCGATGAAACGATTCCTGATTATCGGGCTCGGACGATTCGGCAGCCGGCTGGCCAAGGCCCTGACCGAGGCCGGCCAGGAGGTCATCGCCGCCGACAAGACCGAGGACCTCGTCGAACGCATGCGCGACGAGGTGGCCCTGGCCGTCCGCCTCGACGCCACCGAGGAGGAACCCCTCAGGGCCCAGGAGGTGGGCGACGTCGACGCCGCCATCGTCAGCATCGGCGAGGACTTCGAGGCCAACGTCCTCGCTACCACCACCCTCAAGGCCATGGGCGTGCCGCAGGTCATCAGCCGCGCCTCCACCGTGACGCAGCGGCGGATTCTGAAACGCGTCGGCGCCGACGAGGTCATCCTGCCCGAGGAGGAGGTCGCCGACCGCCTCGCCCGCCAACTCGTGAACCCGAACATCGTGGAGCACCTGTCGCTGTCGGAGGGGCACAGCCTGGTCCAGATCCGGGCGCCGAAGGCGTGGCACGACAAGACGCTCGGCGAAATCGACCTCCGCCGCAAGTACGAGGTGAACCTGGTGGCCATCCGTCGGCCCGTCGAGCC
>CAZNYC010000173.1:2353-7109 GCA_964577175.1 uncultured Anaerolineales bacterium | reverse complement strand
ATCCGTGCTCTCCCGGCCGGGCAAGACCGGCCGGGCCACACACCAAACAGGATTCCGCGCGGTGGGTGCGAAGACCCACCGCGCCGTCCCTGTGCGATCAGTCGCGCGCGAGCGCGTCGCCGAGCGCGTCGAGGACCTCGTCCGGCTCGATCTTCGCCATGCACTCGCCCGTCCCGGTCGGGCAGACGGGCTGCTGGCACGGCCCGCAGGGCACGACCGCCTGGAGGCGGACCTCCTTCGGGTGCCACGTCTCGGTCCACCCGATGTGCGTGGGGCCGAAGAGGGCGACGACCGGCCGGTCGAACGCGGCCGTATAGTGCCGCAGGCCGCTGTCGACGGTCACCATCGCCCGCGCCCGCCGCACCACCGCCCGTGCGGAGGCGAGCGTCAGGCCGGCCTCGTGCAGCGGGGCGCAGTCGCATGCGTCGCAGATGGCGCCGGCGACGTCGGCCTCCTTCGGCCCGGCGAGGACGGCGGCGGCGAGGTCGAACCGGTCGCGGGCGCCGCGGACCGCCGCCGCCCAGTACGCGGTCGGCCACGCCTTCGACGGCCCGAACGCGTAGCCGGGGCAGAGCAGGAGTGTCCGGGACGGGTCCAGGCGGGCGGCCGAGAACGCGGCGTCGGCGGCGGCTTCGTCGGCCGGGGTCGTCTGCAGTTGGAGCCGCCGGTCGTCCGTCGGGGCGCCGAGCACCTCCGCCAGGGCCAGGTAATAGGTGACCTGCGGCGTGGGGACGAAGCGGCGCCGGTCGCGCGGGGGATCCAGGGCGTCGGTCAGAAGCCAGCCCCGCCCGCCCCGGCGGTAGCCGATGCGCCGCCGCGCCCCGCCGAGGCGCATCAGGACCGCGCTGCGGAAACTGTTCGGGAGCAGGACGCCCACGTCCGGCGATTCGCGCCGAAGCGCCCAGGCCGCGCGGTTCGTGCCGAACACGCTCTTATGGGTCTCGATGAACGCATCCGTCCACGGGTTCGGGTCGAGGACGGGCCGCACGTACGGGCGGAGGACGGCCAGGATCCGTTCGTCGGGAAACCCGCGCCGCAGCGCCCGGAGGGTGGGGGTGGCCATGACGGCGTCGCCCACCCAGTTCGGCAAGGCCACCGCGAGCGTCATGACCGCCTCTCGAACAGCAGCAGCGCCAGGACGAGCAGTTGCAGGAGGAGGGCGATGCGGAAGGACAGGTCGGTCTCGTCGGTCAGCAGGGCCATCCCGAAACCGAAGAACAAGGCCGCCGCCTGCACGACGTACGCCAGCAGCCGGACGAACGAGAGACTGGACGGCCGCTGGGCTCGCCGCATCCGCTGGAGTTCGCCCAGGACCAGGCGGAGCAGGTCCTCCGTGGAGGCGTCCGGCCCGGCGCCGGGTTCGCGCGGCTGCTGGGCCAGGCACTCCGGGCAGAGGAGGAATCCGTTGCGTTCGGCGGCGCCGCCGGCGGCGATGTCGTCCGGCGAGACGTCCCGGCCGCAGCGGGCACAGTGGCGGGGCATGGCCCCCTCGCCCAGCCCTCTCCCGCCGGGGGAGAGGGTGTCGGCGGCGGTCTCGGCCGGTGCACTCGTTTCGTCCGCCTCAGCCGATCCTGTTGCGGCGGGGAAGAGGGCATCCTCCTCGGCACGCGTTTCGTCCCCCTCATCCGACACGGTTTCGCCGGGCAGGGGGGGGGCAACGGCGGCCTCGTCCGGCGAGTCGGGCGTTTCCCGTTCGGCTTGCCTTCGAGGGGTGAGGGGGAGGGTGTTCGGTGTTTCCTCTGGCGTTGCATCCTCGTCACGGTCCTCTTCACGCGGGAAGACGGCTTCCGCTTCGGTCGCGACGGTGTCGTCCTCGGGCGGGCCGAGACCGTCTTCCTCGTCCTCCCCGGCCGCGGCGGCGGTTTCATCGAGTGCCGGCGGCTGCCGGTCGAGGATGATGCGGGTGGCCTCGGCCAGGCTGCGGGCCTCGGCGGTCGGCGGGGCCACGTCGTCCGGGCGCGGAGCGCGGTGGGTCTCGTCGGCGGGGAGTTTGACGGTCCGGGTACCGGCGGCCTGGCCGGCGGCAATGTCGCGCCACGTGTCGCCGACCGTCCAGGAGGCCGCGAGGTCGATGCCGAAATCCTCGGCCGCCCGCAGGAGGAGGCCGGGCTTGGGCTTGCGGCAGTCGCACTCGACGGCCAGGTCCGACCGCGCCATGCCGCCCGGCTGCGGATGGTGCGGGCAGGCGTAGTAGGCGTCGACGGCGGCGCCGAGGAGGTGCAACTGCCGGTCGAGCGCGTTGTGGAACCGCTCCAGGTCTTCCTCCGTCAGGTACCCGCGGGCGATGCCCGACTGGTTCGTCACGACGATGAGCCGGTAGCCGGCGTCGGCGAGTTCGCGCAGCGCCTGGGCCACGCCGCCCAGGATGCGGATCTGCTCCGGACGCGTGGCGTAGCCGACCTCGTCGATCAGCGTTCCGTCGCGGTCGAGAAACACGGCAGGGTCGGCCACGGGGTCACCTTACGCCTGGGACTCGTCGTCGGCAAAGAGGGCCTGTTCCACCAGGCCGCACAGTATATGGATGAGGGCGAGGTGCCCCTCCTGGACGGGCGGACTCGAGTCCGCCGGCACGCGGAGGACCACGTCGCAGAGTTCCTTCAGATGGCCGCCGTCCCGCCCGGTCATGCCGAGCAGGCGCGCCCCCTTGCGATTGGCGGCGGAGGCGGCTTTTAACACGTTCGCGCTGTTGCCGCTGGTGGAAAGGGCCCACAGCACGTCGCCCTCCTCGAGGAGGGCGTTCACCTGGCGGGCGAAGACGCTCTCGAACTCGTAATCGTTCGCGACGGCCGTCAGGACGCTCGTGTCCGTGGTCAGGGCGACGCAGGGCAGGGGCCCGCGCTCCTTCAGGAACCGACCGACGAACTCGCCGGCGATGTGCTGGGCCTGGCCGGCGCTGCCCCCGTCGCCGCACACGTACACGCGGTGCCCGCCGCGGAGGGCCTCGATGAGCAACTCGGCGGCCTGGGCGGCGGGCTCGGCGAGGTCCTCGGCCATCTGGGCCAGCAGGCCGGAGCCCATGCGCAGGTGTGCCCGGACGGACTCGATCATGGCGATTCCCCTTTCGGCGCCTCGGCCGCGTGGTTCTCGCGGATGCGGCTGACGAGGTCCGTCGTGCTCAGGCCCTGGACGAGCGGGGCGAGCACCACCCGGCCGCCGCGGGCCTCGACGAACTCGCGCCCCACGACGCCCTTGTCCCTCCAGTCCTCGCCCTTGACGAGGACGTCCGGCTTCACCGCCTCGATGAGCCGCTGCGGCGTATCCTCGTCGAAGATCACCATGTAGTCAATGGCCTCCAGGGCCGAAAGGACCCGGGCCCGCTGGTCCTGCGGGCACACGGGCCGCTCCGGCCCCTTGATGGACCGGACGCTGCGGTCGGAGTTCAGCCCGACGACGAGCACGTCGGCCTGCCGGCTGGCGAAGGCGAGATACTCGATGTGGCCGGCGTGGAGAATGTCGAAGCATCCGTTCGTGAAGGCGACCGTCTCGCCGCGGGCCCGGTGCCGGCCGAGGTCCGCCAGCAGCGCCTCCGTCGTGCGGACCTTGTCGCCGGAGCGGCGGGCCTCGCCGAGGAGGTCGAGGACCATCTCCTCGCGCGTAACGGGCTGGACGCCGAACTTCTCGACCTCCAGACCGCCGGCCACGTTCGCGAGCCCGACGGCCTGGCGGAAGTCGGCCCCGCCGGCCAGCGCCAGGGCCATGACGGCCACAACCATGTCGCCGGCGCCGGCGTTGTCGTACACGTGCCGCGGACGCGTGGGCACGAGCGACCCGGCCGCCTCCCCGCGGCCGCGCAGGTACGCCCCGGCCTTGTCCAGCGTGATGACGAGGGCCTGAAGGTCGAGGTGCTCCACGAGCGTGGCGGCGGCGCGCTCCAGGGCCGCCTCGTCGTCGCCGGCCAGCGGCACGCCGGAAGCGACCTCCGCCTCCAGGCGGTTGGGCGTCAGGACCGTGGCGCCGCGGTACTTCGTGTAGTCGGCGGATTTCAGGGGATCCACGACGACGGGCATGCCGGGGTCCGCGGCGGCGGCCGCCTCGATGAACTCGGCCGTCAACCCCGCCGTCAGGACGCCCTTGCCGTAGTCGCTCAGGAGCACGGCGTCCGGCCGCGCCTCGGCAAGCACTCGGCGGAAGCCCGCGATGACGGCGGCCTGGTCGGCGTCGGAGAGGTCGTCCGGCTGTTCCCAGTCCACGCGCAGGACCTGCTGCGGAATGCGGTGCTGGGCCCGGCCGACGAAGCGCGTCTTGCGCGTGGTCGGGCGGTCGGCGCTGCGGAGGACCTCGCCGGTGGCGGCGCCGATGCGGTCGAGTTCCGCCACGACGTGGTCGCCGTCCGGGCCGGTGCCGACGACGCCGAAGACGTCCACCTCGGCGCCGAGGGTCCGGAGGTTGTTGACGACGGCCCCGGCGCCGCCGAGACGGGTCTCCTCGTAATCCACGCGGAGGACCTGGATCGGCGCCTCCGGGCTGATCCGCTCGGCGTCGCCGAAGACGTACCGGTCGAGGATGAGGTCGCCGACGACGAGGATGCGCGGCGCGGCCAGGCCTTCGACCATCTTGATGAGTTCGCGGTACACGTGTTGCCTAGCGGTTGTGCGCGGCGGGTCTCCGTACGCCGCGCGCCCTTTTCGTATGTCATTCCGACCGAGGCCCGCAAGGGCCGAGCGGAGGAATCTTGTCGTTGGGCCCCAATGAGCGGCACGCCGCGGCCTTATCATTGCCCAGCGTGATTGCCGCGGCACGCCGCGGCCTACTTATC
>CAZNYC010000173.1:0-2253 GCA_964577175.1 uncultured Anaerolineales bacterium | reverse complement strand
CTTATCATTGCCCAGCGTGATTGCCGCGGCACGCCGCGGCCTACTTATCTCCTCAGAATGACAGCATGATTGCCGCGGCACGCCGCGGCCTACTTATCATTGCCCAGTTCCATCAGCACGAGGTGCCTGAGCAGGGGGACCATGATCTCGTGATGACCCGTCAGCGCCACGCCCCGTTCCGTCGGCCGGCAAAGGACGTTCTGGCGCGGCCGGTAGTGCTGAATCTGGTCGAGGTTCGCCGTCGTCATCCCGTCCAGCGACGCGCCCAGATTCGCCGCCACCGTGTACGCCTTCATGAAGACCTCGGGCAGGATGACGGCGGAGCCGAGGTTGATCCACACCCCGCGGGCCATGTCCGCCACGACCGCGCAGAGTTTGCGGAAGTCGATGAGCGTAGCCTCGCCGATGTCCGCCCCCGCCGCCTCCGGGTGCATGTGGACCGTGTCCGTCCCGATGGCCACGTGCACCGAAGCCGTGCAGCCGAACCGTCCGGCGCCGGCCAGGATGCTGTGGTCGGCGTGCGGAAACTCCTCCGGGTCCTCGTTCATCAGGTCGCCGACGGCCTGCCCCAGGCCCCGGTGCCGGCCGAGTCGGGCCGCGTCGTTCAGGTACCCGGCGGTCTCGTGGACCATGCCGAAGCGTCCGTCGCGCATGGTCTTGGCGGGGTCCTCGCTCGTCTCGCCGTGAAACGCGAGTTCCACGTCGTGGATGGCGCCCGCGCCGTGGGTGGCCACCGCCGTCACGATGCCGCGCTCCATCAGGTCCAGGAGCACCGGCCCCAGGCCGCACTTCACCACGTGCCCGCCGAACGCCACGACGACGGGGGCGTCGGCGCGGACGGCGTCGGCCACGGCCCGCGCCAGCCCGTGCAGGCCGTCCGTCACGGGCGTCGTGGGGAGGGAGGCGACGAACTGCTCAAGCGAAGCCCCCCGTTCCGCGGGACGGGCCAGGTCGTCGAGGTGGACCTTGTGCGTCCGCTCGGCGATCGGGAACGTCTCCAGGCCCTCCAGGTCGAGGGGCTCGTACGGCCTGGGCTGACGCATCAGCGGTCTCCCCCTGGGCGGGGTGCGGGCAGCGCGTCCAGGATGCGGTGGCGGAAGGCGGTCTCGTCGGCGCCGAGGTCCATCGCCACCTCCAGGGCGGCGATGGGGACGGCGTCGGCCGCGCGGCTCTCGTGGGCTGCCTCTCCCGAGGCTTCATCGGCGAGCAGCGGACGCCATTTTACAAAATCCTTGCCCGTGGTGACAAGCGCGGTCGCCCCGGCCTCGCGGGCCGCCCGGCGGAGGCGGCCCAGGTCCGCCGCCGTGTAGACGTGGTGGTCGCGGAAGACGAGGAACCGGACGACGCGGGCGCCCAGGCGATGGAGCGTCTCGCGAAACGCCGCCGGGTTCCCGATGCCGCAGGCGGCGGCGACGGACCCGCCGTCGAGCCGGTCGGGCCCCGCGCGTGTGCCGTCGGCGAAGACGAGACCCGCCGGGCGGTGGCCGGCCGTCAGGACGGGCGTGCCGGGCGCGGCATAGCGCGCCGCGGCCGCCTTGACCTCGGCGAGGGCGGCCGGCTCCAAAAGGGCCGCCCGCGTGACGACGATGATGTCCGCCCGCCGCAGCGCGGACGGCGGCTCCCGCAGCAGGCCGCGAGGCAACAGCCGGCCGTAGCCGAACGGGCACAGGCCGTCGAGCAGGACGATGTCGAGGTCCCTTGCGAGGCGGCGGTGCTGGAAGCCGTCGTCGAGGATGGCCACGTCGCAGGCCTCGCCGGAGGCGGCGCGGTCGCGGATGGCCCGCAGGCGGTCGGGGTCCCGGACGTGGGGCACGTCCGGGCAGCGGAGGGCGAGTTCGGCCGCCTCCTCGTTCACGCCGCCCGCATCGGCGCCGTAGCCGCGGCTCGCGATGAGCGGGCGGTAGCCTTCGGCGGAGAGGAGGGTCGCGAGGCAGGCGACCATCGGCGTCTTGCCCGTCCCGCCGACGGTCAGGTTCCCCACGCTGAGGACGGGGCAGGGGGCCCGGCGGGCGGCGCCTGCCAGGCTGCGACGGAGGTTGGCGGCGGCCAGGCCGGCGCGGTAGCCGCCCGACAAAATCGTCAACCCCGCCCGGGCCAGCGCCGGGCCGAGGCCGGACGCCTCGCCGGAAACGACGGCCCGCCAGCGGGAGGGGGCGCCGCGCGGCCCGTCGGAAGCCCGGTTGGTGGGACGCGAGTCCATGCCCGTCGTTCCGACGCGGTTGGGGGGTGCCACGGATTGCTTGTCAATCCGTG
>CAZNYC010000172.1:0-7272 GCA_964577175.1 uncultured Anaerolineales bacterium | reverse complement strand
TCGGCCGGCGGTAGGCTCGAACCTCAGCCACCGCGCAAAGAACCGGCGGCGGTCTTCGACAGGCCGCCGCCGGTGCAGGGACTTGGAAACCCCCCGAGCGTTACATGCTGAGACGGCTGACGTTCTCGGCCTTGGCGCCCTTCGGGCCCTGGGTCAGTTCGAATTCGACCTCTTCGCCCTCTGCGAGGGTCTTGAATCCCTCGCCGCTGATGCTCGAGTAGTGGACGAAGACGTCGCCGCCGCCGCCCTCCTGCTCGATGAACCCATACCCCTTCTGGTCATTGAACCACTTCACCGTTCCCCTTGCCATGTTTTGCTACCTCCAGACTCCGAACCACGAAAAGAAAAGGACCGTCCGAACGGGGGCGGAGCCCCTCCGTCCGACGGTCCGAACACATTCGCCGACACTGCACACAACTGAAATGTCCATTCCGAGATGCACTGGACGCCGCCACGCCAAACGCGTGCCGAGACTGCCCGGAACCCTACACCAGCGTGACGGGCCCGTCAAGCAGAAAATCGGCCGAGTTGCGCCCGGCGGCGTGCTCCCGCTGCCTCCGGGAAGCCGTTCCGGGGCCGAGCACCGCCCCTTTCTCGGTCCTGGCGGCCGTCGTTGGCGGCCGGGCGGACCGCGCCGCGCTCGCCCCGGCGGGCCCGACGGAAGGAACCTAACTCCATAGCCTGAACACACTTAGAGGCCGTGTCGGACCCCCGGTCCCGGGGGCACCATCGCAGAAGGACGGAAATCGGGCGGCGAGAAGACGGGTGCGACGCGGCCGCGGGCACCCCGGGCACGTCGTCGCTGCCAAAAAGGAAGGCCGGCAAGCGGGCGATAAGCCGAATTCGGTTCCGTCCGGACTGGCCCGAACGGATGACGGCCATTTATCTGGGCACGCGCGTTGCCGCGCGGCTCGAGCGGCCAACCCGGGACTCGTCTTGCGCGGGCCGCGCCAAGAGCCCCCTATTCGGCCTTGCTCCCGGTGGGGTTTGCCGTGCCCCGCGTGTCGCCACGCGGGCGGTGCGCTCTTACCGCACCGTTTCACCCTTGCCTGTGCGTGCCCCGACCCGATGCCTGGACGGCACGCAGCCGTCCCGGCGTGACGGTTGGGGCAAGCCATCGGCGGTCTGTTTTCTGTGGCACTTTCCCTGGGCTTGCGCCCGGTGGGCGTTACCCACCACCGTGCCCTGCGGAGTTCGGACTTTCCTCCCGTCCCCGGAGGGACGAGCGGCCGTCTTGCCCGCTCGCCGGCACGTTCCATTATACAGGGACGGGGCAGGGGGGACAGGCGGTATTTTCGCCGCGAGCGGCAAGCCACGAGCGACAAGTCACAGCCTGCAAGCCGCAAGCGACACGCAGCATGTCACAAACGACACGCGACAAGTTACGGAAGCGCGGCATGGTGGGGGTACCTGGTCAGGGAATTTGCAGCATCCGGCGGCCGAGGAGGCAAAGGGGCACCATCGCCCCGGCAAGCCGCGGCTTACAGGGTCCCGGCCGGGCAAGGCCGGCCGGGCCACACGCGTCTCTTGTCGCCCGCCTTTCGCGGCTCGCGGTTACTTCAGCCGAAACGTCTTGGGCGAGGCGTGTTTGCGCTGCTCGGCCGGCAGGTCGGCGTCCACTTTGCGGGACTTCTCCAGGGCTTTGCGTGCCAGGGCGTCCGCCTCCTTGTTCTTTTCCCGGCCGATGTGTTCGATCTCGACCGTCTCGAACGGTTCGAGCATCGCGCGGGCCTGCCGGTGCAGCGGCTTCAGGTGCGGGCTTTTGACGCGGTACTCGCCGGCCACCTGGCGGACGAGCAGTTGCGAGTCGCTTCGGATGGTCAGCCGCCGCGGCCGGAGCATCGCCGCCGTCTCGAGCCCCAGCAGCAGGGCCTGGTACTCCGCCACGTTGTTGGTGGCGGGGCCGAAGGCGCGGGCCCGGTCCAGGACGGTCTCGCCGTCGGGCGTCTTGACGACGCACGCCGCCCCGCACGGTCCCGGGTTCCCGGAGGAGGCCCCGTCGATGTAGACGAGCAGATGGGCGGGCGGTCCGTCGGCGGGCTCGGACGGGGGTTCCGGGGGATTGGGGGCGTCGGCGGGCGCGGGGTCGGGGGCGTCCGGGTCGGTCATCCGTCGGCCCCCTCGGCGCTCGGTTCGGGCAGGTACAGGATGCGCTGGCAGTTGGGGCAGGTGAGGAGGTCCTCGCCCTCGCCGCCACCGGCGAGCCGGACGTAGGTGTTTTGCGTGACGGTCATGTGGCACCCGCCGCATACGAAATCGCCCCCGCCTTCCTCGCGGAGGACGGGGGCCAGGGCCTCGCCTTCGAAGCGGTCGGCGATCCGCTCGAACTGCTCCACGGTTCTGGGGGGCAGGCGGTCCACCACCTCCTGGCGATGGCGGCGGCAGGCCTCGATGGCCTCGTCGACCTCGGCCTTCTTGTTCTCGACCTTCTCTTTGAACGCATCGAGGCGCTGCCGCTCGGCGGCGAGTTCCTTTTCGGCCTCCGCCGCTTCGCCCTGGATCTCCTCAATCTCGGCGTAATCGTTGAGCATATCGTCTTCGATCTTCGAGATGGCGAGTTCGGCGAACTTGATCTCGTTCTGGAGGGCCTGGTACTGCCGGTTGTCCTTCACCTGCATCTGCTGCTGCCGGAGGCGCTGGATTTCCTCGCGTTTGCTGCGGACCTCGAGTTCCTTGGCGTCGGCGGCGCGGCGGGCGACCTTCTTGCGCTCGCGGCAGGCCTGGAGGGCTTCCTTGTGCTTGTTAATCTGCTGGGCCTGGACCTTGATGGACCGGTCGTGCGAAGCCTTCTGCTGCTCCAGCGCCCGCAGCCGCTGGTCGGCGTCCTGGAGGTCTCGTAACGTGTCAAGAAGTGTCTGCGCCACCGTGCTCCCTCAGCCGTTGTCGGAATCCCCTCTATACCGCGCCCCCGGGGGTGATTCAAGTGCGAAGTGCGCGAAGGGGCCGTCAAACCCGGATTCGGGCAGGCCGCGCAATCGTCCGACACTATACGGGGGTCGCGGCTGTTTAACCGGGCGGCGTCCGACGGGGCGCCCAAGTCCGGGATTCGTTCAGGGAGTCTTTCATGGCGACACCACGGCCCCGCCTGTTGCGTGCTCTCTTGCTGACCGCGCTCCTTCTGCTGGTTCCCGCTGCCATGCGGGCGGCGGAGCAAGTGGACCGCGCGGACCGGCCCGAGATCCTCCGGTCCCTCCGCCAGGGCCATCCCCGCCTCTGGATCACCCCCGACGCCGTCAAGGCCCTCCGGCAGGCCGTCCGTCCGGGCGGGCCCCGGCACAAGGTTTTTCGCGAATTGAAGGAGGACGCCGACCGCTGGCTCCGCCGCAAGGGGACCGTCGAGTACAAGATCGTCGGCCCGCGCCTGCTCACCCAGAGCCGGCGGTGCCTGGAGCGGGTCCAGACGCTCGGCCTCACGTACCTCCTGACGGGCGAGGACAAGTACGCCGACCGCGCCTGGAAGGAACTCGAGGCCGCCGCGAAGTTCCCCGACTGGAACCCGTCGCACTTCCTCGACACGGCCGAGATGTCGTGCGCCTTCGGCCTCGGCTACGACTGGCTCTACCACTGGATGGACGAGGCGAAGCGGCGGACGGTGCGCGAGGCGCTTCTCGCGAAAGGCCTGGCGCGCGGCCTGGACGCCTACCGCGGCAAGGCGCGATGGGGCTGGTGGACCCGCTCCACCCATAACTGGAGCCAGGTCTGCAACGGCGGCCTCGCGGTCGGGGCCTTGGCCGTCGCCGACGAGGCGCCCGGCGTGGCCGCCGAAATCCTCACCTCCGGCCTCAAGGCCGTCGACGGCGCGATGAAGAACTTCGGGCCCGACGGTTCCTGGAACGAGGGCCCCGGCTACTGGGGCTACACGCTCCGGTATACGTCGAACTACATGGCTGCGCTCCAGTCCGCCCTGGGTACGATGCACGGCCTGGAGAAGGCCGACGGCCTCGACGAGGCCGGCACCTTCCGGGTCTACTTCGTCGGGCCGACGAACCGGACGTTCAACTTCGCCGACGCCCGCGACGGCGCCGGTGCACACGCGGCGATGTTCTGGCTCGCCCGCGTCTACGACGAGCCGCTCTACGCCTGGCACCATCGGCAGCGGATGCGCGGCGAGGCAAAGGACGTCCTCTGGTACGTCGCCGAGGGGCAGAGTCCCAAGGCCGCCGGCTGGCCCCTGCACAAGCATTTCCGCAGGGACCACGTCGTCTTTCTCCGCAGCGCCTGGCAGGAGCCCGACGCCCTCTGGGTCGGCTTCAAGGGCGGCGACAACCGGGCCAACCACAGCCACCTGGACCTCGGCTCGTTCGTCCTCGACGCCCTCGGCGTCCGATGGGCCGTCGACCTCGGCTCCGACAACTACAATCTGCCGGGGTACTTCGGCGGCAAGCGGTGGACGTACTACCGCCTGCGGACCGAGTCGCACAATACGCTGGTCATCGACGGCAAGAACCAGCCGCCCACGGCCAAGGCGCCCGTCGCGTCCTTCCGGGGCGATGCCGACGACGCCCGCGCCGTCGTGGACCTCTCGGCCGCCTACCCCATGTGCAAACGGGTCCGGCGCGGCATGGGGATGCTCGGTCGCCGCACCGTCCTGGTGCAGGATGAGGTCGGGGCGGAGAAGCCGGTGGAGGTCCTCTGGGGCATGGTCACCCGCGCCACGCCTGAGATCGAGAATGCCCGCGTGGTCCTCGAGCGCGACGGCAAACGCCTGTACGGGCAGGTCCTGGCGCCGGCCGGCGCCCGGTTCGACACGGTCTCGGCCAACCCGCCCAAGCCGCAGCGCCAGCAGCCGGATGCCGTCAAACTCGTGGTCCGTCTGCCGGAGAAGGTGACGGGGGTCCGCCTGGCGGTGGCCTTCTCGCCGGACCCGAAGGCCCTGGGCCGGGTAAAGGTCCAGCCGCTGGAAGATTGGGCGGCCAGGTCGAAATGATTTGCTTGGCCGCGCCCGCGGCGCTATAATCCGGTTCATGCCCGGCAAGGGTCCGTTGGAGACGGCACATCGGGAGGGAGGCCTGTCATGCAACGCACACGCGCGTGGCGCTGGCAATGGACGGTTCTGGTCGCCATGGTGGGACTGTTGGCCCTCGGCGGGTGCAAGACCACCCCGCCCGAGGAAGAGGAAGGCGAGGAGGGGGCGCCGCCCGAGGCCACCGGTCCGCACGCCGACCTCGTCAAACTCCTGCCCGGCGCCGCCGACGTCACCAACTGGAAACCCGAGGGGCCGGTCCAGATCTACGGACCCGCCGCCGATCCCCAGGCCGGCGTCGAACCCCTGGAGGACGACCTCGGCGACGCCGCCCGCACGTACCGCGCCTACGCGTTCGTTGCCTCGGCCAAGCGGACGTACGTGCGCGGCCAGGGGACCGAAACCGTGACGCTGCGTGTCTTCCGGATGGATACGCCGTCCGAAGCGTTCGGCATTTTCAGCGTCGAGGCCGAGGGGGACCAGTTCGCCCTCGTGGGGTCGGCGCTGGAGGCGCGGCGGGGGCCGCAGACCCTGGGGTTCGTCAAAGGCTCCTACTTCGTCTCGCTCAAGGCCAGCGGGACGGGCGGCGCCGGCGGCGCCCTGATGGAGTTCGCCCGCTGGGTGGCCGACCAGATCACCTCGCCCGGCTACCGGCCGGCGCTGCTCGAGACGTTCCCCATCGGTTCCGTCCAGGTCGAGCGGTACTACCTGCACACGTTCGAGACGCTGGCGTCGCTCGACTTCGTCCCCAAGGGCGACCCGACCACCATGGCCCGGATGCTCGACCTGAGCAGCGAGACGGACGTGGCCATCGTGGGGTACCCCACCACCCGCGAGGGCGTCCTGAACCACCTGTTCGTCATCCGTTATCCGACGAGCGTGGACGCCAGCGCCGCCTACACCGCCTACAAGGGGTACCTGGAGAACAGCGACACGCCGGCGGAGCAGAACGTGGCCGTCGCCCCGCCCGTGGGGGCGTACCTGGCGGGCACGTTCAACGCCGAGGAGAACTCCATCAACGACCGACTGGCGGTCCTGCTCGACAGCCTCGGCGGGTGATTCGGATAGGCTCTAAATGTGCAACCCGTGCAGCGCGACGTGGGCGGTCCCGCCGTTGCCGTCGGTGTTGCCGTTTGCCCGTTGCCCGTCTTCCCGCCGTTGCCGATCTTTGCGGCTTGGCATCTTTGCGTGAGGCCGCCGTTTTCCCCTTCCGGTGCTGGTTGTCGACGGTCTGAAGCCCGTTTTCGGGTCGTCCCAACGGCGGAATATACTTGCATTGCGCGGCCCGTGTGCTAGACTCCCGGTTTCACCAGAAGCGGCTTTCGGGCCGCTTTTGCCATGAGAGGGCATGCACAGCCATCCCGGAGGGAGCACAGCGTGGCTGAGAACTTTGCGGACCGGTGCCTGGATGCCATCGAAGAGAAACAGGCCCCCCTGTGCATCGGGCTCGACCCGATGTACGAGCGGCTGCCGAAGCAGATCCGGGAAATCGCCTCCAAAAGCCCCGGCCGGCTCAGCGAGCAGGCCGCCGCCGCCAGGGAATTCTGCCAGAGCGTCATCGACATCGTCTCCGACCAGGTGCCGTGCGTCAAGGTCCAGAGTGCCTCCTTCGAGCGGTGCGGGCCGTACGGCATGTGCGCCTACTTCGACGTGGTCGACTACGCCCACGACAGCGGCCTCATCGTCATCGGCGACGTCAAACGGGCCGACATCGGCGCCACCGCCGAGGCCTACGCCGCCGCCCATCTCGAAGAGGTCTTCATCGGCGAAGGCGAGAACGAGCACGCCGTCGCCTGCGACGCCGTCACCGTCAACCCGTACTTCGGGGTGGACGGCGTCCAGCCGTTCGTCAACGCCGGCAAGGCCGGCGGGCAGGGCGTGTTCGTGGTGGTCCGCACGTCGAACCCGTCGGCGACGGAGTTCCAGGACTTCCGGGATGACGAGGACCGCGGGCTCTTCGAGCGCGTCGCCGAGAAGGTCAACGACTGGGCCAACCAGGCGGGCTGCGTCGGCGACTCCGGGTACAGCCTCGTCGGCGCGGTTGTGCCGGCCACCTATCCGGACGACACCCGCCTCCTGCGCGACCTCATGCCGAACAGCCTCCTGCTCGTGCCGGGCGTGGGGGTGCAGGGCGGCACGATGGTCGATGCGGCGCTGGCGTTCCACGAGGACGGGTGGGGCGCACTGGTGACCTGCTCGCGCAGCATCATCTACGCGTGGGAGCAGGAGGCGTACCAGCATCTCGGCGAGGTGAACTGGGAGGACGCCATCGAGGTGGCCGTCATCGACACCAAGGCCGCCCTGGCCGA
>CAZNYC010000171.1:0-7283 GCA_964577175.1 uncultured Anaerolineales bacterium | reverse complement strand
AAAAAGCGCATTTTCGGGGGGTGCGCGCCAAGGCGTTTTCTCAGAGTATCGATTCAGCGCCCCACTCAGGCCCCCGTCGCGAGTCCCTTCTCGACGGCCAGTTTCGCGAACAGGACCGCCATCACGAACAGGATGCCCGCACAAACGAGGAGCAGGGCCTTGTAGAACCGCCCCTGGAGCAGGCGTCGGCCCTTGGCGACGCTCCACGAGGCGGCCGAGAACCAACCCAGATCCGCCGAGATGTGCCCGATGAAGAAGGCCGCCACCCCCAGCCACCCCATCGTCGCCGCCCCCGCCAGGAGCACCGTCGGCTGGGTCACCCACCACAGATACCAGTACGGGTTGACGAGGCTCGTGATGAGGCCCGTCGGGACGGCCCCCAGGCGGACGAACCCCGCCTCCGGGGCCGCGGCGTCCTGCTTCATCCGGCGGAGCAGCCCCACGCCCATCCAGGCCAGGGCCACCGCCCCGACGCCGCCGATGGCGGTCAGGACCCACCGGTTCTCCAGGAACGAGGAGATTCCCAGCAAGAGCAGCACCACGACGGGGATCTCGGCCAGGGCATGGCCCAGGACCACGCCGGGGCCGAACCAGCCCCCTCGCCGATGGCTCCCCGCGAGCGTGGCCGAGAGCATCGGTCCCGGCACCAGGGCTCCGGAGAGGGCCAGGACGAAACTGCCGACCGCCAGTCCCACCAGATCGAGCACGTCGGGGGTCTCCTTTCGCCGTGTCCGATTCTAAACCTCCGCCCGGCATGGGACAACCGGCTTCCCGAGCCGCCCTTGGGCGCGCCGCGCATCACATTTCGCGCCTTTGTCACCCACCCCCTTGTCGGCGCAGAGTAATTCGGCTACAATTTCGCCAACTGCGGTGCCGATACAACTGTGAGAGAGGGCTCGGGCGAGGGGCCCGTCAACCGTCGCTGTGAGGTGGGACCACGTGAACCACGAGTTCAAACGCCGCGCCCACGCCGAATTCTCCGGCTGGGCCGACACGTACGATCATCACTGGCTGAACCGGTTCCTTTTCGAGCCGGCCCACGCCATGCTGTTGAAGGAACTCCGGTCGGAGACGCGCGGCCGGGTGCTGGATGTGGGCTGCGGCACGGGGGAACTCGTCGGCCGCCTGGCCGGCCGGGGGTGGGAGGTCGTCGGCCTCGACCTCTGCGAGTCCATGGTCCACCGGGCCAACCACAAACTGAACGGCAATGCCGCCCGCGTCCGGCTGACCGTCGGCGACAGCGAACACCTGCCCTTCGACCGCGGCGCCTTCGACGTCGTCACGTGCGCGAACTCGTTCCACCATTATCCGCACCAGGAGCGGGTCGTCCGGGAACTGTACCGGGTGCTGCGGCCGGGCGGCCGGCTGCTGCTGCTCGACGGATGGTCCGACCACTTCCTGGGGCGGATCATCTACGACGTGGTGATCAAGCACGCGGAGGGCGGCACGGTGCATCACCGCGACGGCCCCGAACTGCACGCCATGTTCCGCCGTGTCGGCTTCCGCCCCGTGACCCAGAGCCGTAAGTACGCCGTCTTCCCCATTCTCCTGACCCGGGGCACGGTGCCGGAGTAGCCGACCGCTTTCCTCGAGACCAGCCGATGCGCCGACCCCTGGAACCGCTCGCCCCCCCCGCCCGCCGGCGCGTCCCGGTCCGCCGACCCGGATGCCGTGCGACGGCGTGGCGGCGTGTGGCGGCGCTGACGGCGCTGGTCCTTTGCGTTCTCGCGGCCGGCGGGTCGACCCGGGCCGCCGAGCCGGCGGCGTCCGACTCGAAGTCGGAGGCCGGCCCGGTCGACTACCCGAAATCCCGCGAGGCGTTGGAACCGGAAATCCGCAAGGACCCCCTCGCCTTTCTCCAACACGTCCGCGACTGGTGCCGCAAACGCATCCGCGACTATACCTGCCACTTCCAGAAACTGGAGCGCGTGGACGGCGAACTCCAGCGGCCGGAACAGATGCGCATGAAGTTCCGCGCCGACCCGTTCAGCGTGTACCTGAAGTGGATCGGCGACGTCTCCGAGGGCCAGGAGGCCCTTTACGTCAAGGGCAAGTACAAGGGGAAGGTCCAGGTTCACCCGTCGGGGTTCCTGGGGGTCATCTTCCGCCACGTGGGGCTGGACCCGGAAGGCAAGACCGCCCGCAAACACAGCCGCCGGCCGCTCACGATGGCCGGCATCGTCAACATGGTCGACCTCGTCACGAAGCAGTGCGAGGAGACCCACGAGCGGGGCGACCTGACGCTCACGTACGAGGGCGTGCGGACGGAGGCCGGCCGGCCGGCGTACGTCCTCAAGCGGCTCCTGCCGCCCGGCAAGGGGTACCCCTGCGAAACGCTTGTCATGTTCATCGACGTCGAGACCCTCGCCTGCGTCCGCACGGACGCCTACGACTGGGACGGCGAACTCATCAGCCATTACTTCTACACGAACATCAATTTCGCACCCGGCCTGACGGACCGGGACTTCGACACCGACAACCCGGCTTACGGCTATCGCCTTTTCTGACCCGTGGGGGCCCCCTTCGTGTTCGCACGCGCCCAGGCCGTCCTGTTCGACATGGGCGGCACGCTGATCGACTACCCGCTGCCGAGTTGGCCCGTGATGGCCGGCCGGTGCATGCAGGGGGTCTTCAGCGGCCTCGTGCTGGGCAACGAGTCGTCCCTGCCGCCGGCCGCCACGGTGCCGGACGCCGCCCACGCCCCGTCCCGCCGGCCGTCGGATCCGGCGGGCGCCCTTCCGTACCGCATCACGATGGCCCTGCGCCGCGTCGTCCGCAGCGTGAGCGGCCTGACGCTTCCCACCCTCGGCGAGATGTGCGCCCGGCCGATCGTCGCCGAGGGTCACCTCGTGCCCGGCGCGAGGGAGACGCTGGCCGTCCTGCGGGCCCGCGGATACCGCCTGGGCCTCGTCTCCAACACGCCGTGGGGCTCGCCCGATTACCTCTGGAGGGGGCAACTCGAACGCTTCGGCCTGGCCCGGTTTTTCGAGGTGACGTGTTTCTCGAGCGACGTCGGCTTCCGGAAACCGGACCCGCGGATCTTCCGCGCGGCGCTGAAGGCCCTCGACGTGCCGGCCGGGCGGGCCGTCTTCATCGGCGACGAGCCGGAGGCCGACATCGGCGGGGCGCACGCGGCCGGGCTGGGATCCGTGTGGGTGGACCGCCATCATTGCGACCCGCCCGACCCGGCGGCGGACGTGACGATCCGTCACCTGGCGGACCTCCGGCACCACTTGCCAACGCACGGCAAGTCAGAGCGATGATTTGCCTTGACCACCCTTCCCTATCGGGTTTATGTCAACGCAAAGTAGAACTGTAATGATTTCCGTCACAGCCGTTCCCCCGTAATCATCCCGGCCTACCACGACAACGCTAAGTCGGCGTTTTGCGCGGTAGGTCTCCGTACCCACCGCGCTCGAAACGCCCTTTTCAGGGTTGCGCGGCGGGTGCGGAGACCCGCCGCGCACGAGTTAGCGTTGTAGTACTACTCCACGACACCGCGCCCCTAGAATGCTGTTGCACGTAAGAGGTGACCCGATAGAGTGGAGGGTGCGGGAGGAGGCTGGACGTATTCCGAATCTGCCCTGTACAAAATGGACGGAAGCGATGAAGCCTGTTTCCATCTGGTGCATGGCGGCGGCCGTGGTCGTGGCAACAAACGCCGGCGCGGGAAGCGGAGCACGGCTCCGTGCCGCCCATGGCGGTCCGGCCGGCGTCAAGCACACCGTCATCCGCCTCGACATCCCCCGCCCGAAAGGCGACGACGACTCGGCCGGCGGCATGATCGTGGCCGACGCCGATGACGACGGACGCATGGACGTTCTGGTGACCGTGAGGGGCCATCTCACGGTCTGCACGACCGACGGCCGCAGGCTCTGGACCAAGGCCACGGACATCAGCGTCGGGGGCCAGAGCGAGAGCCAGGGTCTGCCGGGGCACCACGGTCCGGGCGTGGCGGCGGGCGATGTGGACGGCGACGGCACGTGCGAGGTCGTCTACCTGACCCGGGACGGGGTGTTGCACGTCGCCGAAGGCGCCGTCGGGCGCGAAAAGGCCACGGCCCGGCCGCCCGCGCCCCGCGGCGCGGCCCGGTGGGAGGTGGCCATGATCGCCGATTTCCGCGGCACCGGCGGCGACCGCGACCTTCTCCTTCAGGCTACCCACGCGGAGGGATACCGCACGGGCCGCTACCTGGCGGCGTACACCGTGGCCGCGCTGCTGGCGGGCCGCGGGCACCTCTGGACCACCGATCGGTTCGTCTCGTGCGCCCACAACGCCGCCCGTCTGGCCGATCTCGACGGCGACGGCCGCGACGAGGTCCTCGGCGCAACCATCCTTTCGCCCGACGGCGACCTGCTTGCCCGTGCGGCGGAATTCCGCGGGCACATGGACAGCGTGTTCGTGGCCGACGTCCGCCCCGACCGGCCGGGCCTGGAGATCGTCCTGCTCGAGGAAGGGTCGAACCACGTCCAGGTTGTCGGCGTGGGCGGCCCGATCTGGCGGGAGCACTTCCGGAAGCAGGAACCGCAGAACGCCGCCGTCGGCCGGTTCAAGGAGGGCTCCGCCGACGTCTTCATCTGGTGCCGCTCGCGCTACAACGAGCACCAGAAGCCGTTCGTCTTCGACGCCGCCGGCCGCATGGTCTTCGACTATGCGATGGACGACGTTGCCCCGGAGGGTTGGACGACGAGCGGCGTCGAGGTCATCCATACGATCGACTGGACCGGCCGCCCGCAGCAACTTGCCTGCGCCAAGGAACGTCACACGAGCGGCGACGTGTGCCTGTTCGAGCCGCTCACGGGCAAGTTCGTCCTGCGGCTTAAGGAGAAGGCCGACAGGCTCTACGTCGCCGACGTGACCGGCGACTGGCGCGAGGAGATCCTCGTGCTCGCCGGCAACGAACTGCACGTGTACGAGAACGCGGCGCCCAACGCCTCGCCGGACCATCCGCGCCTCTGGACCGACCGCAACTACCGGCGCCTCAAACAGTGCCACAACTACTACTCACCGTGACGCGGAATGGGAGCCGACCTGACGAAGCGGTCAGAGCGTACGCGGCGGTGACTTACATCGCCCAGGCCCCGGCAGTATCCCTCCCCTGGTACCCCACCCCCACCGCACTGCCCGAATGCCCTCGCAGGCGGGGACTGGAGTGGGCAAGCCGAGGGTGCCAAAGTGTTTCCCCATCGGACAGGAGAGGACGAATCCGTCGGCACGTTTTCCGCGGTTTGCGTGCGGCTTGTGAACACAGGGTCTTGGGGAGGAATCCACCGGGTATGATCCCAGCGAAGGAGCCGTTTGCGGAGTCGGGGCGAGGCAATAACACAGGCCCCGGAACACCTGCTGGTAGAGATCACCTCCCGCGCTCCGGAGCCTGTGATGAAAAGCGGGGTAGCGGGGGCACGTTCCTGCATTGTCCCACGACCAGACCTCGCGGACCAGCCGCGGGATGAACACGTTTCGGGCTTTCCCCGGCCTGCCCAGCGGAAGTTCTGGTTTGCCGCAACAAGTTGCCACGTTATAACAGGAGAGTCAAATCCGATCCGTGACGCGCTCTTTTGCCCCAGGAGACGAGACCATGACCGAGCCCACCCGCCGCCGGACACACCGCCGCGCCGCCCTCAAGGCATTTGCGCTCGGAGGACTCGGGGCCGCCGGGGCGCCCCTGCTTGCCGGTGCCGAGGCCCGCGCGGAAGACGCCGCGCGTGCGGCCGAGGTCGGCCCGCTCTACACGACCCGCCCCACGCCCGGCACCGACCGCGTGGTCGTCGTCGACAACGCCGAGGAACTTCAGCGGGCCATCGACACCCTCGCCGTCAAGGACGCCCAGGCCGACCCGCCCATCGGTGGCGTCGTCCAACTGAGGCCCAAGGTCTACGAGCCGAAGCGGCCCATCATGATGGGCCGCGGCGTGTGGGTCCGCGGCTGCCTGCCCGTCGACGTGCGGAACCAAGGCGGGTACCACTCCATTCTCTCCGGCAAATTCATTCCCGAAGGGCAGGACATCGTCCACTTCGCCCACAAGTTCGACGACGACCTGCCCGAGTCGCACCGCGGGTACCTTTCGAACGTGGCCGTCTGGGGCGCCGACCGGTTCGTCCACGGCGTCTTCATGGGCGTGACGGGCAACCCGCAGGTCGAGTCCGTCGCCGTCAGCCAGTGCCGCGGACACGGCGTCTACGCGCGCGGCACGCAGTCCGGTCACCTGCGGCGGCTGTACATCACCGAGTGCGGCAAACACGAGCACGGCACCTGCGGCCTGAGCGTGGCGGGGCACGTGCTGAAGGACGTGACCTTCTTCCGATCCACCATCATCGGGTCGGTGTTCGTCAAGCAGGGCAACCGGGGCACGGCGACGCCCATCCACGTGGGCAACGGCGGGAAACTGCACATCTACCAGACCGACGGCCGCGTCGGCGCCGCCTGCAAGCACGAGGACTACCCCGCCATCATCAACGAGGGCACGCTGTTCATGCGCGGATGCGTCATCACGACGAATCTGCACGTCCACGCCCCCGGCCTGCTGACCCGCAACAACGCCGACACCGAGGCCTACGATTGCGTCTTCGAGAAGTGCGACCCCAACGTCCTGTGGGGCACCAAGAGCGGGAAGTTCGTCGGCTGCGCGTTCCTCGGAGCCAACGACTGGAAGAACGGCGGCCACGGCTTTCTGCAGGCCGACATCGGGCCCAACCGCTCGGTCCTGCCCCTGTTCATTGACTGCCAGTTCAGCGGCAACGACGGCGACGGCATCCACCAACTTTACGATGCCGCCAACGCCTGGTTCGGCCTCAAGTTCAAGAGCAACAAGGGGTACGGCTACCACAACGCCGGCGGCGGCCGACCGGCACGCATCTACGGCGCCCAGTTCCGCAAGAACGGCAAGGGACCGTGGAACGGGCCGGTGCAGATCGACGTCCAGCCGGCGCCGAAATCTTTCCACTGGACGAACCGGCACCGGGGCCGGCTCTCGCTGGAAGGCGACGGCCGGACGACGCGCTTCACGGTCGAGAACCCGCTGAGCGAACCGCCCGCGCACCTGGCCCTGACGCCGGTCTCGCTGGCGGGGCTGGTGGATGCGGCCGGCGTCCCCGTCCTCTGGGCCGCGCCCGAGACGGACCGCACCGCCGAGGCGTTCGTCGTGGAGTTCTCGCGCCCCCTGCCCGCCGGGGCGACGGCCGAGTTCGAGTTCGACGCGGCCGGCGCCACCACGCTCTTCTGACTTCCAGCGTCCCTCATTCCACCATGGCGGCTCCCGAAATTCGGACGCGCACGGCGCCGGC
>CAZNYC010000170.1:0-7501 GCA_964577175.1 uncultured Anaerolineales bacterium | reverse complement strand
CGCCGCGGCACGTGCCAAGGCGGATGGTGATGCCCCGCTGCTCACGCAGCGGCCGCGAACCGTCGCCGCGGCACGACCTGCGCGAAACGGTTTGTGTTCGCCGGCCCGCTTGCGGGCCGCGCGCCGTTGGAAGCAGCGCGGGGGGCAGTCTTGCCCGCCGCGCGGTGCCCAGGACTTGGCACCGCGCGCAACGCACGGCCGGCCGTGGCACCCGGCGCCCTGGCGGGTAAGCAACCAGTGGCACCCGGCAAGGAGCCCGAACGATGAAGCGACGCGACTTCCTCTCCACGGCCGCCGGTGCGGCGGCCTTCGGCGCCCTCTCCGCCGGTGCCCGAACGGGCCGGGCCGCCCCTGCCGACCGTCCCAACATCCTCTTCTGCCTCGCCGACGACTGGGGTTGGCCGCACGCCGGCGCCTGCGGCGACCCGGTGGTGAAGACGCCGACGTTCGACCGCCTGGCCCGCGAGGGCGTCCTGTTCGAGCACGCCTACGTCGCCGCCCCGTCCTGCACCCCCTGCCGCAACGCCCTCATGACGGGCCAATGGCACTGGCGGCTGGGGCAGGGGGCCAGCCTGTGGAGCACGCTCCATCCAACGCACCCCGTCTTTCCGCTCCTCCTGGAGGACGCCGGCTACGCCGTCGGCCACTGGCGGAAGGCGTGGGGTCCCGGCAACTGGAAAGCCCTCGGCCGCACGCGCCATCCCGCCGGGCCCGGGTTCAAGGGGTTCGGCGACTTCCTCCAGAAGCGGCCCGAGGGCAAACCGTTCTGCTTCTGGCTGGGCACGTTCGACCCGCACCGGCCGTACAAGCGGCAGAGCGGGGCGAAGAGCGGCATCGACATCACAAAGATCCGTCTGCCCGCCGACCTGCCCGACGCCGAGCCCGTCCGCCACGACGTGGCCGACTACTATTTCGAGGTCCAGCGGTGGGACACGGACGTCGGCCAGGCCGTCCGCCTCCTCGAAGAGGCGGGCGAGTTGGAGAACACCATCGTCGTCATGGCGGGCGACCACGGCATGCCGTTCCCCCGCCACAAGTGCAACCTGTACGATTCCGGCACCCGCGTGCCGCTGGCCGTCCGGTGGGGCGCGCAGGTCAAGCCCGGTCGCCGCGTGACGGACTTCGTCTCGTTCACGGACCTCGCGCCCACGTTCCTGGAGGCGGCGGGGGTGGCCGTCCCGGACGTCATGACCGGCCGGAGCCTCATCAGCGTCCTGCGGTCGGAGCGGTCCGGCCTGGTCGACGCCGGCCGGCACTACGTCCTCACGGGTCGCGAACGCCACGTGCCCGCGCAGAAGCGGCCGAGCACCGAGGGCTACCCGCAGCGGGCCGTCCGGACGCACAAGTACCTCTACATCCGCAACTTCAAGCCCGACTTCTGGCCCGCCGGGGCGCCGGTGGATTCGACCCACGGCAACACGTACGCCGATTGCGACGACGGGCCGACGAAGTCGTACATCCTCGAGCACCGGGACGACCCGAAGGTCCGCCCGTTCTATCGTCTCGCGTTCGCCAAGCGGCCGGCCGAGGAACTCTACGATCTGGAGAAGGACCCCGACCAACTGAACAACGTGGCCGGCGAGGCCGCCTACGCCCGCATCCAGGCCGACCTGTCGGCCCGCCTGATGGACGACCTGAAGGCGACCGGCGACCCCCGCGCCCACGGCAAGGGCGACGTCTTCGCCACGTACCCGTACTACGGCCGGATGAAGCACCGCCCGCCGGAGTGGAAGTGAGGCGGGGTGGTATGGCCACGCTTGCATGGCCATGGGGCTAGCGCGGGGGGCAGTCGTGCCCGCCGCGCGGTGCCCAGGACTTGGCACCGCGCGCAACGCACGGCCGGCCGTGGCACCCGGCGCCCTGGCGGGTAAGCAACCAGTGGCACGCAGCGCCCTGGCGGGCAAGCCGCCAGTGGCACCCAGCAAGGAGCCCACGCATGAACCGCCGCGATTTCCTGAAGACCGCCGGCGCCGCTTCCCTCGGCGCCGGGCTGCTCGGCACCGGCATCGGATGCCGGCCGAAGGCCGCCGGACGGGCCGCACCCGCCGGCACCGACCGGCCGAACATCCTCTGGCTCACCGCCGAGGACCTGAGCCCCGCGCTCGGCTGCTACGGCGATGCGTACGCCCGGACGCCGAACATCGACCGGCTCGCCGCCGACGGCGTGCGGTACACGGGCGCGTTCGCCTCCGCCCCCGTCTGCTCGCCCGCCCGGTCGTGCCTGATTACGGGGGTCTTCGCCTCCACGCTCGGCACGATGCACCTGCGGTCGGCGTACCCGGTGCCGGACGCCATCCGCGCCTGGCCGGGCGCCCTGCGCGAGGCCGGCTACTACACCACGAATAACGTGAAGACGGATTACAATACGTCCGACGAACCCCGCTTCATCGACGAGGCCTGGGACGCCTGTTCCGCCCAGGCCCACTGGCGCGGGCGCAAGCCGGGCCAGCCGTTCTTCGCCGTCTTCAACCACATGGTCAGCCACCAGTCGCGGTCGATGGTCTGGCCGCGGGAGAAGTTCCTCGAGGAGGTCCAGTCGCAACTCTCGAAGGACGAGATCCACGACCCGGCCGAGGCGCCCGTCCCGCCGTATTACCCGGACACCCCCCTGGTGCGCCGCGTCCTGGCCCGTTTCTACGACTGCGTGACCGCGCTCGACCACCAGGTCGGCCGCCTGCTCGACCAGTTGGAGACGGACGGCCTCGCCGACGACACCATCGTCTTTTTCTACGGCGACCACGGCAACGGGATGCCGCGGCACAAGCGGGCCGTCCTCGATACGGGCATGCAGGCGCCGCTCATCATCCGGTTCCCCGAGAAGTACGCGCACCTGGCGCCGGCGAAGCCGGGCGCGACGCTGGACCGCCTGGTGAGTTTCGTGGACTTCCCCCGCACGGTCCTCAGCCTCCTCGGGATGGACGCCCCGGCGTACATGCAGGGCGCGGCATTTCTCGGATGGTACAAGGGCAAGCCGCGGCGGTACGTCTACGGCCATCGGGACCGCGTGGACGAGGCGTACGACTGCGCCCGCTCCGTCCGCGACGGGCGCTGGCTCTACATCCGTAACTACATGCCGCACATCTCGTACCACCAGCCGAGCGCGTGGCCGGGGCAGGGCGAAATCCGCGACGAGATCTCCCGCGTGGCCGCCGAGGGCGACCTCACCCCGCCGCAGCGCCACTACGCCGGGCCCACGAAACCGACCGAGGAACTCTACGACTGCCGCGAGGACCCGCTGAATCTCCACAACCTCGCGGGCGACCCCACCCACGCGAAGACGCTCGATCGCCTCCGCCGCGAGCACCGCCGATGGGTCCTGGCGAGCCGCGACGTCGGCTTCCTGCCGGAGTGCGAGATCTGGCGGCGGTCCGAGGGCACCACGCCGCAGGAAATGGCCCGCGACCCGCAGGTCTACCCGCTCGAGACGATCTTCGCGGCGGCCGACCTCGTCGGACGGGGGGCCGGGAAGCGAGACGCCCTCGTGGCGAACCTGGAGGCCGCCGACCCGGCCGTCCGGTTCTGGGCGGTCATCGGTCTGCGGAACCTGGGCGAGGACGCAAAGCCGGCCGCCCGCTCGCTGGCGGAGGCCCTGGACGACGCCTCCGCGCCCGTGCGCATCGAGGCGGCCGGGGTCCTGGCGGAACTCGGCCGTGCAGAAGAGGCCGTCGCGGCACTCCGGAAGGAACTGAAGAGCGACAGCCAGAGCGCCGTCCTGCGCGCGTGCCGGACGCTGGAACTGATGGGCGAGAAGGCCCGCCCCGCCGCCGACGCCGTCCGGGCGGTCCTCGCGACGGACCATGCGAAGCAGGGCCCGCTCGGCATGTTCGTCCGCTTCAGCGCAAGCGCGCTGCTCGAGCACCTCGGCGCGGCATAGCACGACAACGCTAACGCTTGCGCGGCGGGTGTCCGCAGGCGCCGCGCAGCCCCGGAAAGGCCGTTTCGATCGCGGCGGGCAGTCGCGCCCGCCGCGCATTCTCACCATCGACGGGGCGCGGTGCCCAGGACCGGACACCGCGCGTTTCCGTCGTGCCAGGCGGTCGGCCATCTGTGCGATGGGGCGCGGTGCCCAGGACCGGACACCGCGCGCAACGCGCGGCCGGCCGTGGCACCCGGCGTGCCCGCCGGCGCGCCGTTTCGCGCTTCGCCCTGTCCGATTCGTTTTCGCGTGCGTACAATCTATGAGAGGAAACGAATCGGGCGGCCGTTCAGGCGTCCGATACCATGAGGCATTTCAGAGGGAAGGAGGGTTGACGATGATCCGTTCACGCGCAACCCGATCCATTCGACGCATTCTCCCATCGGCCGGTCTCGTGCTGCTCGTCGCCGTCCTCGTCGGCGGCCTGGCGGCATCGGCCCCCGCGGGGGTCAGCGTGACCGTCGGCTCCGGCGGCAGCCGCATCCATCGCGGTGGGGGCATCCATCGCGGCCACGTCGGCCGGTCCCGCCGTCACAACGACGCCCTGGGGCGGCTCCACCAACTCCGGCGCCATCGGCGGAACCACGGCAGCCTGCTCCGCACCCGGCCGCACAACAACGTGCTCCGCACCCGGCCGCACAGCAGCCTGCGTCGGCGGTCCGACGATATCCGCAGCACCCACCGGCGGTTCCGCCTGGGTGACCCGGCTGACCGTCACCGCCACGGCGACCATGACGGCCGCCACCGCGCCGGCAAGCACCGGAAGGGGCATCCTCACGGCAACGCCCTGCTCCGCCGCCGCATCCGCCGCCATTACGTACGGAAGTACCTGCCCACCCGGCGATACATCTACCCGTATCGGCATCCCCACGGCAGCAGCGTGATCGTCCGGACCCCCGGCACCATCTATCGGTCCTACAGAGGAACCGTATACACCGTTCCCGGCACCGGGCTTTACAGCGGCGAACCGGCGTACGGCGAGGCGGAGGTCCGGCCCGAACCGGACCTGCACCTGGAGCCGGAGGTCCGCGCCCGGCCCGACCCGCGCCTGAATCCGGGCATCGAGGTCCCGCAGGAGGCGCTCGACGCCGCCGCCGACGACCACGGCGTGGCCGCCACCGAAGCGGTCTGGGGCCTGCTGGGTCGCGGCCGGTCGGCCGAGGCGCTGACGGCGTTCAGCCGGATCGGCCAGACGATTCGCGCCGCCGGCGTGCCGAAGATCGGCGCCGCCCTGGCGCTCGGCATGCTCCGGCAGTACGATCGGGCCGCGTGGGCCATGCGCCGGGCCGTCCGCCTCGACCCCGAGGCGGTCGCGCACGTGCCGGTCGACGACGCCCTCGCCGAGCGGCTGGACCGGCTCGTCCAGGCGTACCGGCGGAACGAGCATCACGGCGTCCTCGCCAAGGATGCCACGTTCATGCTGGCCGTCCTGCACGGACTGCGCACCGAGTGGGACGCCGCCCACGAGATGATCGACCTCGCCCGCGAGGTCGGCGACACGAGCCAGGCGGCGGCCGCCTACCGGCAGTACCTCGACCGGGCCCACCCGCGCCGGTAGCGGCGTCGGCAACCGCATTCCGCGCGGCGGGTCGCCCGGCCCGCCGCGCAAACGGCGCGCGGCCCGCAAGCGGGCCGGCGAACACGGGCCGCTTCGCGCAGGTCGCGCCCCGGCGACGGTTCGAGCGCCGCAGGCGCTTCGGTGGCGCGATGCCCAAGACTGGGCACCGCGCGACGCGCGAAAGCGTGGCACCCATCATTCAAGGAGGCATCACGTATGCGACACACGACACTGGCGTTGGCGGCGGCGCTGGCCGCCTGCCTGGCGGTCTCGGCATCGGCCGCCGGGAAGGAGGAGGGGTTCGTCCCGCTCTTGGGCGGCAAGAACCTCGACGGCTGGGAGGGCGACGAAAAACTCTGGCATGCCGCCGACGGCGTGCTCGTCGGCAAGAGCCCCGGCATCAAGCACAACGATTTCCTGTGCACCGAGAAGACGTACGGCGACTTCGTCCTGCGGTTCGAGGTGCGCCTCCGGCCGAACTCGGCGAACTCCGGCGTCCAGTTCCGCTCCAGACCCGTGCCGAACTCGCACGAGGTGTCCGGGTACCAGGCGGACGTGGGCGGCCAATGGTGGGGCAAACTGTACGACGAGGCCCGCCGCCGCAAGGTCCTGGCGGGCCCGGACAAGAAGACGATCGAGAAGATCGTCAAACCGGGCGAGTGGAACGCGTACGAAGTCCGCGCCGAGGGGCCGCACATCACCCTGAAGATCAACGGGACGACGACCGTCGATTACACGGAGCCCGAGCCGCCGGAGAAAATCGCCCGCGAGGGCATCATCGCCGTCCAGATTCACAGCGGCGGCCCGCTGACGGTCGAGTTCCGGAACCTCCGCATCAAGGAACTGAAGTAGCCGGGAAACGTACGGATTGGCAAGCAATCCGTGGCACCCGCTATTTGAAGGAACGCCAATGCATCGATTGCTCTGCACCGCCCTTTTCCTGGCCCTCGCCGCCGTCGGCTTATCGCAGGCGGCCGCCGCCGAGCCGGCCGACGTCTCCCCCTACGGCATCCACTCGCACGTGACGCGCCCCGACGAGCACCCCTTCCTCGTGAAGGAAATCGAGCGGATGCAGGAAGCCGGCATCCGCTGGCTCCGCACGGGGTTCGTCTGGTCCCAGGTCCAGCGCCGCGAAGGGCAGTGGGATTTCGACCGCTGCGACGACGTCGTCGCCGCGTGCGAGGAGGCCGGCATCCGCATCATGGGCCTCCTGCACTCGACGCCCCGCTGGGCCCGCCCGACCATGGAGCACCTGGACGAGTGGCGCCGCTTCGTCCGCACCACCGTCACGCGGTACAAGGGCCGCGTGCCCGCCTGGCAGGTCTGGAACGAGCCGAACCTGGACGGCTTCTGGAAGAACCCGAACCCGCACCATTACGCCGCGCTCCTGAAGGCCACCTACGCGGAAATCAAGAAGGCCGACCCCGAGGCCACGGTCGTGTGGGGGGCCACCTCGCGCATCGAGTGGACGTTCCTCGATCCCGCCCTTGCCGACGCCGACGGCCGGTTCGACGTGATGGCCATCCACCCCTACGGCTACGGCGACCCGCGGGCGCCGGAGGTCTACATTCCCGATGCCCTGGACGAAGTGCGGACGCTCCTCGCGCGGCACGGGGCGAGCGGCCGGCCCATCTGGTTCACCGAATGGGGCTGGCCGTCGCACACGGGCCGGCGTGGCCTGAGCGACGGCCGGCAGGCCAGGCACCTCGTCCGGGCGTACCTGGTGGCCATGCGGGCGGGCATGGCGCGCGGCTTCTGGTACGAGTTCCAGGAACGCAAGGAGTCCGACGAGGAGAACGAGGACGCCTTCGGCATCCTGGAGCACGACCTGAGGCCGAAGCCCGCCTACCGGGCGTACGCGACGCTCATCAAGACGGTGCCGCCGGGGTCGACCGTCGTCGAGACGCCGTGGAAAAGGGGGCTCATCTATCACCCGGCGTGGCGGCGGCCGGACGGCACGACCGTCCACGCGATGTGGCTCGTGTGGGGGCGATGGAAGTCGCCGCGAAAGACGCCCGTCCGCCTGA
>CAZNYC010000169.1:0-7507 GCA_964577175.1 uncultured Anaerolineales bacterium | reverse complement strand
CCAGCAGCGCCAGCGTCGCCGGTTCGGGTGCCGTACCGTCCAGCGGGGCCGGGGCGCCGGCGTCCAGCGTCTGCCCCCCATAGGTGTTCCACACCTGGTCGATGAGGGCGTAGTCGGCCGCGTCGACGATGCCGTCGTAGTTGACGTCGCCGCACGCCCATCGCCAATCCCCTCCGCCGGCCGGCGACTGGCTCCCGCCGTTCCACGACTGGTCCATGACGGCGTAGTCGGCGGCATCGACGACGCCATCGAAGTTCACGTCGCCGTACCAGGTGAACCTGACGAGCACGTCGGAGCCGTCGGGGTCGAGCGGTTCGCCTTCCAGGTCCGCCAGGCCGAGGAGCGGGTCGGCGTTGTCGCCGACGGCGAGGGCGGTGGGCATGCCGTCCGCGGCGGCCGTGCTGGAGGTGATGCCGGTGCCGTCCCACGTCCCCCCGCCGTAACCGGAGACGACCCAGGCTTCGACGTCGCCAAAGGGGTTCGCGCCGGGGTCGTAGTCGACGACGAGGTTGTTCTGCGTCAGGTCGAGGGTGCCGGTGGGCGTCGTGCCGCCGGCGATGGTGAGGGCATCCACGGCGCCGCCGAGCGTGCCGAGGCAGACGGCGGTGGCGCCGTCGCCGACGGTCATCGCCCCCGCCCAGTCGATGTCGGCGTACAGGGAGGCGGGCCCGGCGCCGGTAACGGTGAGCGCCCCGCCGGGTGCGATGTCGAGGGTGCCGTTTACGGCCTTGCCCTCGTCGCCGGTGAGGGTGAGGGCGCCCGCGCCGGTCCAGGTGCCCTCGCAGTACACGCCGCCGTTTACCCAGACGATCTCGCCGTTGTTCGTCAGGTTGCCGAGGACGGCCAGGTCGCCGTTGCGTCCGGTGAGGGTGGCGCCGGCCTGGTTGTCGAGGTGGCCGACGAGGCGCGTGTCGGCGACGAACTCCATGTGGCCCTGGTTGGTGAGGGAGCCGAAGCCGCCGGCGTCGGCGGGCAGATCGATGGAGCCGAACCCCTCGAAGACGGCCCCGTCGTGGTGGGTGATGTTCGGGGCCGACAGCGTGCCGCCGAGCAGGTGGATGGTGGCGCCCGGCTGGTTGACCAGGTCGGCGCCGGCCAGGTTGACGGCCCCGTCGGCGCGAACGGTGATGGTGCCCCGTTGGTTCATCGCATCGGCGAGGATCGAGAGGGTGGTCCCCGCCATGTTGGTGACCTCGCCCGAGTCCGCGTTGCTGAACGCGGAGCCGTCGCAGTGGATGGCGAGGTCGCCGCCGTAACTCCGGACCAACCCCTCGTTGGCGAACCCGCCGAAGACCTGGATACTTGATGCGGCGCCCTGCACGGTGCCGGGGGCCACGTTATTCAGGCTGCCCTCGGCCGTCAGGCGTGAGGATCCGTAGAACCAGAGCCGTCCGCGGTTGGTGAGGTTCCCGCCGCTGCCGTCGTCGTATTTCCAGAGGTCGGCCCAGGCCCCGACCCGCCAGAGGGCGCCTTCGCTGCAGGTCACGTTGCCCTCGAGATCGGCCGCCCAGGTGATCAGGGTTCCCTGGTTGAGAAGGTCGGTCTCGACCTCCATATCGCAGAGTTCCAGGCGGCCGCGGTTTTCGACCTGCGCTGCAGCGAGTTCGAAGTCCTCCATGTAAAGGTTGCCGTGGTTGGTGACCGCTCCGGTGACGTCCATGAAGACCCACTCTGTGGTCCATCGTTCGAGGCCCACCTCGTGTATCGAGGTCGTGGGAACGGTGAGCGTTTTGATCACCGGCCCTGAGGGGGGCTCGAACGGCACGAGCGACCGGAACGAAATGAGGATCTCCTCGGTATCGGCCTGGAGGACCACGTCATCGCCCGCCATCGGCCAACCTAACGGATCCCAATGGCTGTTTTCCTGCCAGTCGCCTTCGAAAGGACCGTCCCACGTTCTCGTTGTGGCTGTCGCCGGAACGGACAGGGCCAGGACCGCGATGCCGACCAGGAGCGCAGTTGACTCTCTTCCGGGCATTGCTCTCTCCAGATTCGGGTTCGTGGATGGGCTGGGCGGTCCCAGCCGGCGCTCCGGAGACCGGCAGTCAGGCACCGCCTGGAGGCCGTGTCTTTCGAAACGGTCTCCGCAAACACAAAGGGGCCGGGCCCGCGTCGTGCGGTATCGGCCCCCGGGTATGCCCGCGTGTTGGCCCAACAGTATACCTCAGTATGACCCGGCAGTCAAATGCACGGGCGGACAAGGCCGGCCGTGGCACGTGATATGAGACGCGCGGCGGGTCTCCGTACCCGCCGCGCACGAAACGCCGGGTGCCACGGCGGGTTTTGCCCCGCCGTGTTCTTGGCCTGCGGGATGCCCGGCCGGACAAGGCCGGCCGTGGCGTGTGGTGCTCGAACGGTCGGCGTGTCCAAGCCGGCCCCGGCGCCCGGTGTCGGGAACCGGCAGCAAGGTCGTTTTTCGTTGACACTCACCCCCGTGCGCGATAGCGTCAAGGGTTGGTTGCCCCGTCCAATGTGTGTGGTAACCCTTCCCCGGGCGATCAGGAAGGAGTGTGGGTGATGCGCGGGATACACGTTCTGACCGCATGTCTGCTGGTGCTCTTGCCCGCCGTGACCGTGGCAGCCGCCGAAGCGACGGCTCTGCCGGGCGAGGAACCTTCGTCCGCCACGGGCGTCGGCGCGTCCGCCGGGGCCTCGACGCCGTCGACGGATGCCGGGACGGCCGAGCCCGCTGCCGCCGAGGCCGAAGCCGACACCGGTCCGGCCACGCTGACCACCGGCCGGGCCGAGCCCGCCTTTCCGTATACCGGCAAGGTGACGGCGGACCTGGTGAACGTCCGCAGCGGCCCCGGCCTGTACTACTATCCGCTGACGACCCTGAGCCAGGGCGACGAGGTGGCGGTGGTGTCGGAACGGGGCCAGTGGCTGGCGCTCCTGCCGCCGGAGAGCGTCTTCGGCCTGATGCGCAAGAGCGACCTGGATATCGGCCAGGGCGGCACCTCGGCCGTCGTGACCAGCCCCGAGGCCCGCGTCTACGCCTCCAGCCCGACGGCGGAGCGGCAGTGGTGCGTGGCCAGCATCCTGGAGAAGAACGACCGCGTTTCGGTGCTCGGGCCGGACGAGGGCGACTTCCTACGCGTCGCGCCCCCCAAGGACGCCCGGGTCTACATCGTCAGCGAGTTCGTGACGGCCAGCGAGGCCGGCGCCCCGCCTGCGGACGGCGGCGAGACGGTCGTCCCCGAGACGGAGGCCGAGGGGGCCGAGGTCAATCCGCTGATCGAGGCGTTCAACACCGCCGATGCCAACCTGAAGGCCGAGATGCTTAAAGAGATCGGCCGGCGCGAGTTCGGCGCGGCCGCCGCCGAGTACCAGGCTCTCCTCGAAAAGGCCGACAAACCCTACGTCCGCAAGGCGTGCAAGCAGCGGCTGGCGTACATCGAGGCGCAGCGCGAGGCCCAGGAGGATTACCTGAAGGTCGAGAACCTGGGCCAGGAACTCGACGAACGTCTCGCCGAGATCCAGAAGAAGTTCGCCCAGCGCCGGGCCGACCGCGACGCCGAAGAAACCATGGGCGGGGCCGATTTCGTCGCCCAGGGCATGGTCCGCCGCCTCGAAATCCTCGAAGGCGTCGATTACCCCATCAAGTACAAACTCGTGGACCAGAACAACCAGCCCCTCGTGGTCCTCAAGAGCACCGAGTACGACCTCGCGGACTACGTCGGCAAGATCATCGGCGTGCGCGGAAGCCGCGAGTACCTGAAAGACTGGCGCATCTACTCCGTGACGGTGGACGACCTGGAAGTGATGGAGTAGCGAAGCAAAGCCTCAAGCCTCAGGCCACAAGCCAAGAAGGGCAAGCCGCGCGGCCGAAAGCACTCCTCACCCGCCGCGGACCCACCGGACGAACCGGCGGAAGACGTCCACGTTCACGGTGGCGGTGGCGGCAAAGACGTGCGTCCAGAAGACCCGCTGCATGTTGCGGCTGAAGCCGCCCGTCCCGATGCGTTTGGCGGGGATGCGGCGGACCTTGTCGGGGTGCTTCAGCCCCCATTCGATGAAGGCCGAGACCTCGGCGATCATGCGGCGGCGGTGTTCTTCGAGTTCGAGCATATCGCCCGATTCTAGGGTCTCGGCCGGCAGAAGTCATCCCCATTCTCGGCCCCTGGAGGCGGTTTCGCCGGCTCCCCCGCCGCCCGGAGAGGCAAATGGCCCGCCATGGACCGCCCCGGAATCGATACTCGAAGGGGCGCTGTGGCAGGAAGATTTACTATAATGCCAATCCGGTGGCGGCGACCGCCCCGTTTCCTATCCTGTATCTAGTGGTCTTAAGTTTTAATCAATCCCACTCCACCTTTGAGACGATACGGAAAGGGATGTTAACCGACGCAAGAGATCACGAACCGCCGTCTGATGGGGGGGTACGATGGACCTGCACGCCTTGGTCATGGCCGCCTCGCCCATCGGACGCGAGGCCCTGAAGACCGCCCTCGTCCGAAGCGGCCTCGGCCGCTTCTCCTTCACCGAAGCCGGCAGCCCGGAAGAGGCCCGGTTCCGTTTCGACCCCGACCGGACGGACCTGGTCCTTCTGGAGTTCGACAAGACGCTGGCGCTTTCGGCGGCGTTTCGGCTGGTGGGGGCGCTGCGGCTGGAGCAGAAACGCCCCCTGCGCATCGTCGTCGTCGGGTCCGAGCGGATGCTCGAGAAGGTGGAACTGCTCGACATCGACCACTCGATGGTCCGGCCCGTCCGGCCGCAGACCGTCGCCGACCAGTTGGGACCGCTCCTGGAGACGACCCGTGCCGCCCGCTGAGCGGCGAGCGCGGTCGCTTGCCGCCGGGTAGACGTCGTAGTTCCCCGTCTCCTGTGGGGGGCCGGGAGTGTGGCTGACGCTCCCGGCCCCCGGGTTTTCGCGCGGGCCGACATGCCCCGGACCCCCACCCATGGTCCGCGCCGCGGGCCGGGAGCGCGCCGGTGCCGCGGTTTGCTGGTCAATCCGTGCGCTCACGGCCGGGCAAGACCGGCCGGGCCACACCGGAAGCGCGGGAAGCCGCGCGCTCGTTCTACTCCTCGTCCGTCTTCCAGACCACGCGGCCGTCGACCATCGTCAGACTGACGTTGACCTCGTCGTCGAAGAGGACGAGGTCGGCGGCGCGTCCGGCCCCCAGGCTGCCGCGCGTGTCCTCCAGGCCGAGCACCCGGGCCGGGGTGAGGGTGGCCATCTCGACGGCCTCCGGCAGGGTCAGGTCCGCGAATCGCATCACGTTGGCCACCGCCCGGTCCATTGTCAGGACGCTGCCCGCCAGGGTGCCGTCCGGCAGCCGGGGCGCGCCGTCGACCACCGGATGGTCCCGGCCGCTCACCATGTCCGTGACGAGGCACGTCCGGGCCGTGCCCTTGGCCAGGATGGTCATGCGGACGGTGGCGGGGTGCAAGTGCACGCCGTCGCAGATGATTTCGGCGGTAACGTGCGGGCGGATGAGGACGGCCCCGATGGGCCCCGGCTCGCGGTGGTGCAGCCACGTCATCGCGTTGAAGAGGTGCGTGCAGTGGGTGATGCCGGCCCGGACGCCGGCTACGGCGTCGTCGTACCGGGCGGCGGTGTGGCCGAGGGCCAGGACGAGGCGGCTGCCGGTCGGGCCCGGTTCCTTTCGCAGTCGGCGGATGAGGCCGAGGGCGCCGGGCCGTTCCGGCGCGATGGTGACCATGGAGACGAGGCCCCGGCTGAAATCGAGAAGTTCGTCGGCGGCCTCGGGGGTGGTCTCGCGGATTTCCTCGGGCGGGATGGCGCCGCACTTCTCCGCGGCGCAGAACGGGGCCTCGAAATAGAGCCCCAGCAGCCGCGTACCCGCCCGGGAGTGTCCGATGCGCGGCCGCATGACCTCGCACACCGCCGGGCTGGCCTCGACCGACGCCTGGCACGCCACCACGCCCGTCGCCGCCAGATGCTGCATCGCCCGCTCGAACCGGTCGGCGCGGGCCTCCCACAGGTCGTCGCCCTGGATGCCCTGGACGTGCAGGTCGATGAAGCCGGGGGCGATGAACCGGCCGTCGGCGTCGATGGTCTCGTCGGCGGGCGGCCCCGTGCCGCAACCCGTTTCGGCGATGCGGTCGCCCCGGACGAGGACCCACCCGTCCTCCACGGATTCCGCCGGCGTCAGGAGCGTGCCGCCTCGGATCAGGATGCTCATGCACCAGCCCCCATGCTGGCCCGATGTGACGACGGGATTATACGGCAGGGGTGGGACGTGGCCGAACGAAAAAGTCCCGCCCGCGGCTCCTGGCCGCTATCTCCTTGCCAATCGCCGTCCGGCGCGGTACAAGGTGCGGCTCGAATGCTGCGCTTCGCGTTGGCTGGAAGCGCGGCGGGTTTCCGCACCCGCCGCGAAGGAATGGAATGCCGTCCCGGCGCCGTGGGTACTGCAGACCCACCGCGCCCTCATCGGGGCGACAACGCTTCAGTCCAGGGAGGTCCGCAGATGACCAGGACGCATCGCATCGCCGTCGTCGGCGGCGACGGGACGGGACCGGAAGTGGTGGCCGAGGGCCTGAAGGTCCTGAAGGCCGCTGCCGAGGCCGGTGGATTCGCGTACGAGACGGAGGCGTTCGATTTCTCCGGCCAGCGGTACCTGTCGCGCGGCGGGAGCCCCACCGAGCCCACCCTCCCCGTCATCACCGACGAGGAAATCGAGCAACTCAAGACCTTCGACGCCATTTACCTGGGAGCCGTCGGCGACCCGGACGTGGCCCCCGGCATCCTCGAGAAAGGGCTCCTGCTGCGCCTCCGGTTCGAACTGGACCAGTACATCAACCTCCGGCCGGTCAAACTGTACCGCGGCGTCCCGTGCCCGCTCGGGGGAAAGGGGCCCGAGGACGTCGACTTCGTCATCGTTCGCGAGAACACCGAGGGCCTGTACACGGGCATGGGCGGCCGGCAGTACCAGGACACGCCCCACGAGGTGGCCACACAGATTATGTGCAACACCCGTCACGGTGTGGAGCGGTGCCTCCGCTACGCCTTCGAGGCCTGTCAGCGGCGAGATGACAAGAAGATGCTGACCCTCGTCCATAAGACGAACGTCCTGACGAACTGCGGCGACCTGTGGTTCCGCGCGTTCAACGAAATCGGCGAGGCCGACTACCCCGACATCCGGCGCGACTACAACCACGTGGACGCCTGCTGCATGTGGATGGTCAAGAACCCGGAGTACTACGACACCATCGTCACGGGGAACATGTTCGGCGACATCATCACGGACCTCGGGGCGATGATCCAGGGCGGGATGGGGATCGCCGCGGGCGGCAACATCAACCCGGACGGCCTGTCGATGTTCGAGCCGATCGGCGGCTCCGCCCCGAAGTACACGGGTCAGAACAAGATCAACCCGCTGGCAGCCATCGCGTCGCTCGCGATGATGCTCGCCGAACTCGGCGAACAGGCCGCCGCCGACGCCGTCGAAAAGGCCATCGCCCACGTCACCGGCGACCGGCTCGACGGCATGGCCGCCGGCCGCATGGGCTACACCACCCGCGAGGTGGGCGACCTGGTGGC
>CAZNYC010000168.1:0-7578 GCA_964577175.1 uncultured Anaerolineales bacterium | reverse complement strand
CTGCCGATCCCCGGCCCCCGGCGGCGCGGGACCGCCGGGGGGACCGGGGCGGCTGCCGGCCAGGAGGCGGACGAGGCCTCGCCACAGGCGCCTGATGCAATGCATGGCTTCACCCCGTGAGGTCAGTCGACGCGGTTGCGGGCCCGCCGCTGGATGGCCTGCTGGTCGGCCTGCCGGTCGGCGGGGACTTGGCTGGGGGGAGGGTCCTGGGGCTGGGACCGTTCTTCCACCTGGCGACCCAGGTCCTCGAGTTTGTTCTCCATCTCCTCGAACCGGGGTCCCCACCGCCGGTCCAGGTCTTGCCGGATCTGGCTGCCGATCCGTTCCGCCAGCCGGTCGACGGCCTGGTCCGGATCGGGCCCCGACGGGTCTGCCGGCCGGCCCGTCGGCCGGTCCTGCGTCCGCACCCCACGCTCCTTTGCCAGGGTGCCTCTACCGTTGCCACCGTTCATGACTCCGTCCTTTCGATTGCCCCGCAGATCGGACACGCGGTTCGTCGCCGAACCCGCAGGAAGCGCGGGGCGAAACCTCCGGGGTTGGACGGCGAACGCCTATACTCCAGGTAGATGAAGTTGCAGGCCGGGTCGAGCACCTCGCGGAGGTCGCCCAGCCGGGGGTCGCCGAGCAGGACCAGGACGACCCGGGCGCAGGTCTCGGCGATGGCCAGGACGTCGATGCCGTGGGTAACCTCGCGGGCGAGGGTGTGGATCTCGCCGGCCTCGTCGAGGTCCAGGCAGCATTGCAGGCACGCCCCGCCAGGCCGGGTGATGACCACGTCCCCGGTGCGGGCGCCGCGGTGGCCGGCGGCGTAGACCACCGGCAGATGGGCATAGAGGGCCCGGTTGAGGTGCAGCAGGGCCTCCCCCTCGTCCACCAGGCCGAGGGCCACGTCGGCCCCCTCCGCGAGGCCGCGGAGGTCGGCCTCCGAGAGCGCGGTCACGTCGGTCTGCATGGCCCGGACCGGCACCCCCGGCGCCTGGCGGCGGAGGATCTGTTGCATGGCCGGGGCCTTGAAAGAGCCGATATCGTTCTCCCCGAACAGGCAGTTCCCCGCCGTCAGGTTGTGGGGCTCGACCACGTCGCGGTCGAGCATGTCGAGGGATACGCCGAACCGGGCGAGGAGGAACGCGGCCCAGCTCCCCGTGCGGCCCGTCCCGGTGAGGAGCGCGTGGCCCGGCCGCTCGTCCGAGCGGGGTCCCGCCGGCGGCGGCGGCGCCGACGGCCGGGCGGCCCTGGCGTTGCGGAGGGCCTCCTCCAGCGGGTCCGGCCCCGCCGCATCGATCCACCGGCCCGAGGCGGTCTGGATCCGGGTCATCGCTGGGCCCCCGGTTTCGGGAGACGCTTGAGGTAAGGCCACAACTTGTCGGCCTCGGCCCGGACGGTGGCGACGGCCTGATGGTCGATCAGTTCCCCGAGCCGGTCCTCGCCGCGGGCGAGTTTCCGTTCCAGGGTCGCGAGTTCCGCCAGCACCTCCTGCCGTCGCCGGCCCACGGCGCGGACGAACTCCACGGTCAGCCGCGTCCGGGCGCCGAAGTCCCGCGCCAGAAACCCCTGGCCCTCCTGGCCGTCCACGCCAAGAAGGACCTCGCCTGTGGTCGGGTCGGTCGAGGAGGCCAGTTGATCGACGCGCCGCAAGGAGCCGGCCACCAGTCCCCGGACGATGGTGGTCCGAAGTTCGACCTCCGATGCCCGGATCGAGGGCAACAGGGAGATGATCGGGTCGGCGCCGGATTCCGTCGTGAGCGGCCGGGGCGCCATCAGGGCGCGCCGGCGCCCGAGGTTTTCGAGCAGCCCGGCGACGGCGATGCCGGCCCTGAACATCACGAGCACCAGGGTGCACCGGTCGCCGTGGTCGGCCGTCACCCATTCGCCAGGGAAGACGTCCGTGCCCTTCAGGAGGGCCGAGGCCACCTCGCCGGCCTCGGCGCTGCCCACGCCGGCGACCTTGAGCCAGGGCACCATCCGGCCGGCCTCGCCGGTCACCTGCAGGCGGCCGGCAGCTTCCTGGACCAGTTGCTCGAAGAGGTCGCGCCGCGTGGCCCGGTCGGGGAACTCTTCGCCGAAGGCGGTCAGCACGTCCATGGCTTCGGCGAACGGCTCGAACGGCGCCCGGCAGAGGGGCAAGACCCGCTCCTCGGTCGCCCCGAGGTCACCCTCGGTCAGACCGGTGAGCGAGCCGTCCGAGGCGAGCAGCGCGTCGAACAGGCGCCGGGTGAGTTTTTCGGCGCCGCCGAGGTCGGCGATGAACCCGTCGGTCCGTCGCTGGCAGAACGCGTTGGTCGCCAGTTCCAGGCCGACCGGCGTCAGGCGGTCAGCCGGGCCGGCGGCGAGGCCCTGGAGTCCGGTCCCGGCCCGGTCCCGCATCGCCTCCAGGCGGGCGATGAGGCCGTCCACCATGGCCAGCTCCTGCCGGAGGGCGGCCCGCAGGGGGCGGAGCAGGTCTCGGTCCAGGGCCTCCCGGAGGGCGAGTTCGGCTTCCCCCCGGAGGGCGGTCTCGGCAGCAGCGCAATACGTACGGCCGAGCCGGTCGATGGTAAACGGCCGGAAGAAACGGACCAACCCGCTGCGGCGGGCGAAGGCCTCGATCTGTTCCTCGGTGTCGCCCAGGGTCTCCCGGACCGGTTGGAGGCTCTCGGCCTGGGCCCGGGCGGTCTCGCCGTTCGTCTCGGCGGACCGGCCGGCGAGGGCCAGCAGGTCCTGGAGGTACCGCCGGGTCCGACCGGGGCCATCGATTTCCTTCATCAGGGCCTCGATCCGTTCCCGGACGAGGGTCATCACCCCCTGTTGGAGGTTCCGGCAGCCTTCCCGGAGGGCCGGGGCCAGGTTCTGGGCCAGTTCGCGGTCCCGGCAAAACCGGTACGCCGGCGGCGCCGCCTGGCACAGGGCGAACCCGGCCAGCCCTTCGAGGCGTCCCTCGAGGACGGACCGGACCCGCTCAAAGAGGTCGGCGCCGCCGAGGGCGTCGAGCCGGGCCACACGGGCGCTGGCCAGCGGTTCCTCGGGCGTTTCCAGCAGGCCGGTCTGGCGCACGGTGCGCAGGACCTCCTTGCGGATGGGCGCCGGGTCCGGGTCGGCCAGAAGACGGTCGCAGAACAGGCGGACTGCGGTGTGGGCGGCCCAGGCGATGAGTTTCTCCTCGTCGAGGTGGAGCGTGGCAAGGCCCACCGTCGAGAGGTTGCACGGGCCGCCCCAGGCGTCGGTCCGGTCCGTTTCTTCGAGGTCAATGCTCCGCTCGTGGAGGAGGCGGCCGACGGGGCTGAAGGCCAAGTGGAACTTTAACGCCGCGACTATTGCCTGGAGGCGGTCGAGGGTAGGGATCTCGCCGTGGGCGTTTTGGTTGGTCACGAGGATGTGGCTTTCCGGCACGGGGGGCGCCGGCTCGGGGTCGTCGGCGGCGTAGTCCAGGTCGGCGACGAGGTCGGCGGCCGTGTAGCGAAGAAAGGCCTCCTGGTTGAGCGCCGCCTGCGGCGGGTTCGGTGGCTCGATCGTACCCAGCGCCAGACCGATCGTGATGATCTTGACGTTGACGCTGAGCCGGCCGGCGGTCCGCTTGATCGCCTCGATGACCGCGTGCTTGAGGCCCGGCCCGAAGCCACCGACGAGCGAGTAGGTCACGACCACTGTCAGGACGGAACCGTCTGCCTCGCGGTCGGCGTCCAGCAACTTGGCTTGCTGGCGCTGGTAATTAAGAAAGCCACGGAGACAACGAGCGAGAGCGGCGTCGAATCCGGATTTCAGCGTCTCGAACAAGGCCCGGGCCTGCCGGGGGTTGCCGCCGGTACCGGCGGCTTCCTTGGCCTGGCCCTCCTTCTCGGCCCAGTCGGGGCGGGTGAAATAGAACCTGCCGTCGCGTTCCATCTCCCGGAGGGAGTCGACGTCGGGCGCCTGGGCCGGCAAGAACGTGATCCAGGGGGCACGGGTGGGGTCCTCCTCGTCGATCCAGGGGCTCTGGGCGGCCGCGGCGTCGCGCTGGGCGTCCACCTGGATCGCCTGGAGGTACTGCCCGGAACCGAGGTCCAGGCCGTAGTGGTCGGTCAGCTCCGCGAGCCGGTAGGTCGTGACCCGCGACTCCGTGCCGATGTCGACGAGGAGGGTGCTGGTTGACTGTTTACGGAGGCGGGCGCCTCTTTTCCTCGGGCGAGGCATGGGTTGGCTCCTTACAAAGAGCCCTGGGCCGCCGGTTGCGGTCCCTCGGGCGGGTTCATCCGGACGCGGAATGCCACGCGGGTCCCGCCGTCGAGCAGGACGTCGGCGGGCAGGACGATGCGGGCGGAGCGCCGGGCCGGCAGGGTGACGCCGTTGACGGTGAGGGGGGCCCGGGAGCGGTTCCGGAGCCGGAATTCCTCACCCTTGCGGACGAGCGTGGCGTGCTTGGGGAGGACCCCCTCGGCTGTCAGGGGCACCGCCGCCCGGGGCCCTGATCCGATGTCGAGCCGGCGGACCTCCGCCAGGGGACCGAGGGCGATCTTGCGGCCCCCGGCGTAGGCGACCAGTTCGCGCCGGTCCGGCTCCTCCTCCTCGTCCGTGTCCGGGTCGTCGGTCTTGCCCGGCCGGGAGCGGACGAGATCCACCATGAGGATGCCCATCCAGACGAGCAGGCCGATCGCCGGGAGCAGGACGACGGCGAGCAGGATTGCCCAAGGCCCGACCTGCTCTGGTTGTGCGGCCTTACGGGCCGAGGACCGGGACTCGGCCGGTGCGGGAGCGGCCCGCTCCACCGGTTCCGGAGGCGTTGAACGGAGGGGGCGGACGGGACGAGGGGGTTCGGTCTCCTCGGCGGGCTCCGACTGCTCGGCCTCCTCCGCCTCCTCGCCCACGAGGGATCGAGCCTGTGTGTCCCGCTCCCCGTCGGCCGGCTCGGACGTGTGGCGGTCGCCGGGAGCGGACTCCCCGCTCCCGCCAGGTGTTTCCTCGGGGGAGGGGACGACCGGGGCGTCCTCCGCGGCGCCGTCCCCATCGCCGGTCTCCTCGGCCGGGGCCTCGGGTCCCGGTGCCGCCTCGTCTGACGACGGCTCGGGGGTCGGCTTCGGCTTTCTCTCCTCCTTTCCGACCGGCGTCTCCTCCCCTCCGTCCTGTCGGGCCGTCGGTTGCCCCGGCGGGGCCGGTTGTTCGGGGAGTCCCGACGCCGGTTCCGGCGATACGTCGGGTGGCGCCTCGGCCGCCTCCGGAAGGGAGTCGGGGGCCGGGTCGGGTTCCTCGATTTCCGGGGGGCGAGGCGGCCCAGCCGGGCCGGGCGACAGTTCGGCGGCGGGTTCGGGCAGGGAAGGGGCAGGTTCGGGGGGTTCGGAGGGAGTTTCTCCTTGGGCGTCGCTGGAGGGGGTGCCCTTGCTCTCGGGAACCGCCGACTCGGTACCGCCGGGGGGCCCCTGTTCATCACTATCGTGCGGCTCGGCGCCGGGAGCCGATTGAGCCTTCGGCGTTTCTTCTTCATCCTCGCCCTGTCGGTCCGGCCCTGGCGTCTTCGGCCGCTGCGGGGTGGGACGGAGGCCGTTGATCCAGGCGGCGGGATCGGCATCGGCCAGGCCGGCCCAGCGGAGCCGGCCGCGGGCTGCGGCGGCGAGCAAGCGCCGGGCGGAGCGGTCGGTGCCGGTACAAAGGACGCAGGCGCCGGCCGACTCGAGCCGGTCGACCGCCCCGAGGAGGTCCGCCGCCCGGCCCTCGTCCAGGTTGCCGTCGGTCAGGACCAGGACGGCCGTTCTTCCCGCCAGCGATGCTCGTTCCCGGGCCGCCCGAAGCGGGACCGCCAGGGCCTCGGCCAGGTCGGCCTTGAGCATGATGGCCGGGCGGACCTCGTCCAGCACGCGCCCGAGTTCGGTCTCCGACGGCCCGCCCGAGCCGATTCGTTCCAGGGCCCGGAGGCGGGGACGGTCGGCGTGGGCCGAGAGCAGGCGGAGCCGGTCGCCCGGCCGAAGGGCCCCGACGGCCGCCCGGGCGATGGTCCGCAACTCCCCGGACACCGAGTCCGTCGAGGGCGATGTGTCGAGGATGACCCAGAGGCGGAGGCCGTCATCAAGCGAGCCCCGTTCGTGGATGTCGGCGGTGTCGGCCGGGCCTGTGACCGCCGCGAGAAGACAAGCCGCGAGAACGAGTTTCGTGGACATTCTTTGCCTCCTTGTCTTGTCTGAAAACCGCGCGGGTGCTAACCTTAATATTCAGGCCCGGAACGGCGCAGCTGCGCCGTTGGCGATCACTGCTTGGCGGGCCGCGCCCGGCGAATGGGAAACGGCGGCGCGCCCGCCATCGGGCCTCGGAGCTGTTTCCTTTACGGTTCCGTTAAGTGCCCTTCGCACATATGGTGATTAGCCGGTAACCTTACGCTTCGAACCTGCCATCCGTTCCGACGCCTTGGCCTCTAGCGTGGCGATGAGGGATGAGAATTTAGGGGAAACCGACACGCCGTTCTCCTCCATGACCTGCGCGACGGCCTTGACCTGCATTACGTGCAGTTGGTTGACCAAGCGCCTTACCTCAGACGCGAGGCTATCGGCCTCCTGTTTCCGGGCGCGAACGGTCACGCGCCGGCGGGACCGGCCCGGCACGGAAGCCTCAAGACCCCGCGACCGAACAAACTCAAGGACCAGGAGCTGCGTGGCCCCATCGGGGGCCTGGAAGACGAACTGGGTCTCGTCTCCACGATTGCGTGCATGGTTCTCCACTTATTGCTCTCCTCTGCGCTTCTGAAGAATGGGAACGTCAGGTTCTTTCCCCTGGCGTCATGCTTTCGGAGGTTGATGACAGGCCTCTTGTAGAGGTTCCACGCAGACCTCCACGCCATGGCCCCGCACCCCGACGGTTCGCTGCGCGGTTGCCGACGTCTCCGGCTCCATCTTCAAGGCCGAGGGCGTTTCGCGAGGGCAGAGACGACGAGCCTCTGCCGGCGCTCCCGGGGGCCGTCTCCGTGGCGGTATGGCCGTGCTCACCCGCAGGTCATTTCCTTTCGCTCGTCACCCGTGGGACGCACCATGCGCCTGCCACGTTATTCTCCGCGACGGGGCCTTTCGGCAAATAGGGCGCGCCGGGGATGAGGGCGGTTTTGTGCGGCGCGCTTCCGCGCCCTGCTGAGAGCGGCTATGCGCACGGCCGGTGCTCTTGGGGCGGAGTCCGCTGGCCGTCAGGTTGAGGGAAGGCGCGCCTTTGGTCTCCATGTCGATCACCGGCGGATTTCAGGCGTCCACGTGGCACTTGCGGGCCATCTCGTCGAAACGGTCCTGTTTCCAAATCTCAAAATGATCCTTGACCCCCAGCAGGCAGACCTTATCGAGCGGTTCCAGTTCGGCGTAGCCCATGAGTTTGGTCGAGATGTAGATTCGGTTGCATGAAGCCCACTGGATTGGCTTCGAGGGAGAGACGAGGAGGCGGTAGCCTTCGGGGGTGGCGGTGAAGGGCATTTCCGCTTGCAGGTATTCGAGCCACGCCGGCCAGACCGCGTCAGGAACCAGGGCCAGGGCCTTTACGTTGGGGACAACCGACGGCCAGATGACGGAGACGCCGGCGTTTTCGAACTGGCGGGTCACCCCCGCGCGCAACCGGATACGGCCATCCTCCAGGACCTTCGTCCCGTAGTGGCCCCAGAAGGCG
>CAZNYC010000167.1:0-7727 GCA_964577175.1 uncultured Anaerolineales bacterium | reverse complement strand
AACCGTGTTCTCGGACCAGCAGGCACGGATTGGCAAGCAATCCGTGGCACCCGGCCGTGCGAAAGGCGGAACGGCAACAGCCACGGCGAGATTCCCGTTCGACTCGGCTACGCCTCGCTCAGGGCATGCTTCGGGCCTCACGGCCCTCAGAATGACCTCGTTGTTTTGTTGTTTTACCACGCCAGCGGCGCCTGCCAGGCCTCGCGCATCGCGTCACAGGCGGCGTCGAGGACCGTCCGTCCGCCGATACCGGCGACGACGAGCCGGCCCGAATCGGTGACCTCGCCGACGCGGCCCCACGGCACACCGGTCACGTGCTTTTCGAACTCGATGACCCGTTCGCGGTGGACCTCGATGAGGAACCGCGTGGTCGATTCGCTGAACAGGATGCGCCCGGCGTCGCGCAGGCCGTCGGCGCGCGGCACGTTTTCGAGTTCGAGGCGTAAGCCCAGGTCGGCGGCGAAGGCCATCTCGGCCGCCGCGACAGCCAGGCCCCCTTCGGAGAGGTCGTGGCACGCCCGGACGCATCCGTCGGCGATGGCGGCGTGGACGGCCGCGAAGATGTCCGGCGCCGCCTCCAGGTCCACCTTCGGCACGTCGCGGCCGACGGCGCCCTTCAGGGCGAACCAGTGCGACCCGCCGCACGCGTCCCGCGTTTCGCCCACCAGGTACACCGGGCTGCCGGGCGCCTTCAGGTCCATCGTGACGCACCGGCCCACGTCGTCGACGATGGTGAGGGCGCTGATGAGCAGGGTGGGCGGGATAACGATCGTCCCCTCGCCCGTATCGTACTCGTTGTTCAGGCTGTCCTTGCCCGAGATGAACGGGGCGCCGTACGCGGTGGCCACGTCGTAGCACGCCTTGCACGCCAGGACGAGCGCGCCGAGGCGGTCGGGCTTGTCGCAGTTGCCCCAGCAGAAGTTGTCGAGGAGGGCGACGCGGTCGGGCCGGCCTCCGACGGCCACGAGGTTCCGGACGGCCTCGTCGATGCCCGCCGCCGCCATCGCGTACGGGTCGACGTCGCCATACTTCGGGTTCATGCCGCAGGCCACCGCCAGGCCCTTCCGGCTGCCGAGCAGGGGCGTGATGACACAGGCGTCGCCGGGCCCGTCCTCCTTCGCGCCGACGAGCGGCTTGACGACCGTCTGCCCCTGGACCTCGTGGTCGTACTGGCGGACGACCCATTCCTTGGAGCAGACGTTCCACGCGCTGAGGACGGCCAGCAGGTCGTCCGTGTAGTCGTCCTGCTCGGGCAGGTCCGGTTCCTCGTGGCGGGGTGGCACCCACTCGGCCGTCAGTTCCCGCCGCGGCACGCCGTTGTGGAGGAAGTCCATGTCGAGGTCGGCCACCTGGTGGCCCTCGTACCGGAGGACGAGGCGGCCGGTGTCGGTGAACCGGCCGATGACGGTGGCCATGACGTCCTCGCTCGCGAACAGGGCGAGCAATTCCTCGGCGCGGTCGGGCGGGACGGCCAGGGTCATGCGTTCCTGGGCCTCGGAGATCCAGATCTCGGTGTACGAGAGGCCCTGGTACTTCAGGGGCACTTTCTCCAGGTCGACCTCGGCCCCGAGTTCGGCGCCCATTTCGCCGACGCTGGACGACAGGCCTCCCGCGCCGCAGTCCGTAATCGCGGAATAGAGTCCCCGGTCGCGGGCGACGAGGAGGACGTCGGTCATCTTCTTCTCGACGATCGGGTTGCCGATCTGGACGGCGTGGCTGAACTCGTCGCCGGTGGTGTGCGTCAGTTCGCCGCTCGAGAACGTGGCCCCGTGGATGCCGTCGCGTCCCGTCCCGCCGCCGACCACGACGACCAGGTCGCCCGCCTTCTGGTGCTTGAAGCACTTGTCGCGCGGCAGGAGGCCCACGTTGCCGCAGTAGACGAGCGGGTTGCCGAGGTAGCGGTCGTCGAAGTACAGAGCCCCGTTTGCCGTGGGGATGCCCATCCGGTTGCCGTAGTCGCGCACGCCGCTCACCACGCCGCGCATGATCCGTTTGGGATGCAGAACACCGGGCGGCAGTTTCTCGGCGGGGTACGTGGGCGGGGCGAAGCAGAAGACGTCGGTGTTCAGGATGGGCTTGGAGCCCATGCCCGTACCGAGGGGGTCGCGGATGACGCCGCCGATGCCCGTGGCCGCACCCCCGTACGGTTCCAGGGCGGACGGGTGGTTGTGCGTCTCCACCTTGAAGCAGACGCACGCCTCGCCGTCGAATTCGACGACGCCGGCGTTGTCCTCGAAGACGGAGACGCACCACGGGCGGTCGAGTTCGCGGGTGACCCGGGCGATGGTCGAGGCGAGGAGATTGTCGATCGTCTCGCCCTCGAACGTGACGCGCCCCTTGAGCGTCTTGTGGACGCAGTGCTCCGACCACGTCTGGGCGAGGGTTTCGAGTTCCACGTCGGTCGGGTCCCGCCCCAGGCCGCGGAAGTGGTCGCGGATGGCCTGCATCTCCCGGAGGTTCAGGAACAGGCCGCCCTGCCGGCTGATGGCAAGCAGGGCCTCGTCGTCCGCCTCGGTGACGGGCACGTGGACGAGGCGGAACGCGAACGGCGGGGCGTCGCGGAAGACCGAGCCCTCCGGCCCGTCGAAGGCCACGTCTTCGATGACGGGGTTGGCCAGGATGGCCCGGGCGGCCGTTTCCAGGTCCTCCTTCGACGGGCTGCCGGCGAAGTAGTATTTGCGGGCCGTGGCGCAGCGGTCGACGGCCATGCCCATGTCCTCGGCCGCCTGGAGGGTCGACAAGGCCACCGGGTCCATCACGCCGGGCTTGCGGCGGACGGTGACGGCGGGCCGGGGGTCGGTTTCGCCGGCCGGAGAGCCGTCCGTCACTACGTACCGCTCCACGACGGGGTCGGTCAGGAGGTCGGCGGCCACGCGCTCCACGTCGTCGGCGGAGGCGTCGGTGTCGAGCGTGAAGAGGCGCGACGCCTCGACGGCCTCGATGCGGTCAAGGCCCAGTTCCCGGACCTCTTCCAGGACCTCGTGCCCGTGGGCATCGTAGGCCCCGGGCCGGAACCGGACTTCGATGTGCCACTCCATGGGGTCGGGCCTTTCTGTTGGCGCGTCGGGGCGGCGAGCCGCGTCTCACTCGCCCACGATGCGGTCGCGGCGGGCCTTGGCATTGGCGAGCAGACGCTCGATGCGCTCGGCGTCGCCGCGGGCGAGGGCGTCCTCCAGGTCCGCCAGGGCCTCGCGAAACCGCCCGAGCGCCCGGCCGACGCCGGCGGCGTTGGTCAGGAGGATGTCGCGCCACAGGCCCGGGTCGCCGGCGGCGATGCGGGTCGCGTCCCGCCAGCCGGAGCCGACGAGCGGCTCGGCCTCCGGGCAGACCGCCTGGACGAGGGCGGCGGCGGCGAGGTGCGGCAGGTGGCTCACCTCCGCCAGCAGGCGGTCGTGTTCGGCGGGTGAGAGGCGAACCACCCGCACGCCCAGCGCCTCCCACGTCTCGGTCATGCGCTCGAGGGCGCCGGCCGGCGTCGCATCGGTCGGGGTGAGGACGCACACGGCCCCGTCGAAGAGCCCTTCGTCCGCGTAATCGATGCCGCGCTTCTCGCTGCCGGCGATCGGGTGGCATCCGACGAACGCCCGCCCGTGGGGCATCAGCGCCTCGGCGGTGCGGACGACGTCGGCCTTCGTGCTGCCGACGTCGATGACGACGGCGCCGTCGGCGAGGTGACCCGCGGCCCGGCGGAGGAGCGGTTCGAAGAGCCCGACCGCGGTCGCGAGGACCACGAGGTCGCTGCCGCGGACACCCTCGGCCGCATCCAGCGAGGTCTCGTCCGCGGCCCCGCAGGCCACGGCTAGGTCGAGGGTGCGCTGCCGGTGGCCGACGCCGACGACCGTCCGCGCCAGCCCGGCGCGTTTCATGGCGAGGCCGAGGCTGCCGCCGATGAGGCCGGTGCCGATAATGGTAACCTGGTTCCAGGGCGTCATGGTCCGCAAGCGAATGGAGTCCCGATGGCGTGGCCCGAGTGCGCCGCAGTGTAGGAGCGGCCGGGGGGAGGGTCAACAGATTTCCGTTCCCGCGGCCGGCGGCCGCCTCTGCGACGCACCGCGAAGCATGCGTATAGGCCTTTTGCCTTGACGGTGCGATTTTGGGATTGATGGACGTGCCGCTCGCGGCTAGAATGCAGCGTCTGGCCGGGGGAAGGGCCGGCTTGCAGGAAGGGCCAGGGCGGGCGGTTTCCCACGGTCCCACCGATGCCGGAAGATCCATGAAGAACCTGAACGGTTTCCAGATACTGCGGCGGATCAGCCAATCCAACACCGCCGAGATTTTTCACGTGGTGCGCCTTGTGGGGCAGGGGCGCGGCAACGAGTATGCCGTCAAGGTCCTGCGTGACGCCTACGCCCGCGACCGCATCGAGCGGAAACACCTCGAAACCGAGCACGCCATCTGCTCGTCCCTGGCACACCCGAACCTCATCCGCACCTACGGGCTGGTCACCGATACGCCCCGGCCGTACCTCGTGATGGACCTGGTCCAGGACTCGCGGAGCCTGCGTCAGGACCTGGAGCGCGGCCGGCCGCCGCTCGGCCCCGCCCTGGAATGGCTGGCCAAGGTCGCCGACGGTCTCGGCTACCTGCACGAGGCCGGGTACGTTCACCGCGACGTCAAGCCGCAGAACATCGTGGTCGGCAACGGCGGGTCGGACGTGAAGGTCATCGATTTTGCGCTCGCCCGTCAGCAGGACGGGTCGTTCGGGCGGCACCTGCTTCGTCGGTTGTCGGAGCGCCGGCGCCCGGGCACGTGGTCGTACATGGCGCCGGAACAGATTCGCAACAAGCGCCTGACCGGGGCCTCCGACATCTACAGCCTGGGCGTGACCGTTTTCGAGGCCGTGACCGGCCGGCTCCCCTTTTCGGCCGAGAGCCCCCAGGGCCTGATGGAGCAGCACCTGTACGGGACGATCCCGTCGCCCAGCCAGAAGAACGGGGACGTCCCGCCCGAGGTGGACGACCTGGTCCGCGCCATGCTGGCCAAAGACCCTCTTGACCGGCCCGCCGGGATGCAGTATGTCAGTGCGAAGTTGCACGCGGCGGCTGCGGCCTGCCGCACGCGCGGTTGAGGACGTGGCGCATGCGGCCGGCCCGGGGCGCAGCCGTGGGACGGTGTTGGCAAGGGATGTGCCACGGCGGGTTTTGCCCCGCCGTGATTCTGGCCTGCGGGATGCACGGCCGGACAAGACCGGCCGTGGCACGGTCGCGTTCTCACGCCGGCTCTCATCGAGCCGCAGTGCGGTCCGGCGGCCGGAAATCGACTCTAATCGGACGGGCCTTCTCCATGGCGCGTGTGTGCCTCGATTTCGAAAAGCCGTTCGCGAAACTCGAGGAGCAGATTCGCGAACTCGAAGAGGACCAGCGCGCCCAGCACGTCGACCACAGCGCCGAAATCCGGAACATCCGCAAGAACCTCGTCGCGATGATCCGGAAGACCTACGACGCCCTCTCCCCGTGGGACATCGTCCAGGTGGCCCGCCACCCCGACCGCCCGCAGACGCGCGACTACATCAAGGCCTTCGTCAAGGACTTCCGCGAACTGCACGGCGACCGGCTCTTCCGCGACGACCGGGCGGTCGTGTGCGGCCTGGGCCGCGTGGCCGGGCAGAAGGTGGTGGTCGTGGGCCATCACAAGGGGCGCGACACGCGGGAGAAGGTTGACTGTTACTTCGGCTGCGCCCATCCGGAAGGGTACCGAAAGGCCCTGCGGGTGATGCGCCTGGCGGAGAAGTTCGGCCTGCCCGTCGTTACGTTCATCGACACGCAGGGCGCCTACCCGGGCATCGGGGCGGAGGAGCGCGGCATCGCGGACTCGATTGCCGTCAACCTCCGCGAGATGTCGCTCTTGAGGGTGCCCATCGTCGGCGTCGTCATCGGCGAGGGGGCGTCCGGCGGGTACCTGGGCATCGGCGTGGCGGACCGGCTCCTCATGCTCCAGTACGCCTACTGCAGCGTCATCACGCCGGAGGGATGTGCCGCCATCCTGTGGCGGACCGCCGAAAAGGCCGCCGAAGCCTCCGAGCGGCTTCGCCTGTCGGCGACGGACCTGGAAGGGTTCGGCGTCATCGACGAGATCGTGCCCGAGCCGCTGGGGGCGGCCCACCGGAACCCGCGCGAAATGGCCGTCACCCTCGAACGCCGCATCGGCCGCCACCTGCGGGAACTCCGGCAGTTGCCCGCGGACGACCTGCTCGCGCAGCGGTACGAGAAGGTGCGGCGGGTGGGCGTGGTGACGGAGGCGGCGGCCGGCTCGCCCGACGCCGACGGCTGAAATCTCAGAGAGCAGGGCAACGGTTAGCAGCATGTCATTCTGAGGCCTCCCTTGCCGGGCCGAAGAATATCGCCGGGCGAACGCCACAACGGCAACGACCCAGGCGAGATGCTTCGTCGGCCTGACGGCCTCCTCAGAATGACAGCCTTATAGCCTGCGTGCTGCGGAACCGGAATTCGGGGCCCAGCCGGCCCCGTTCGTTTGGGACGTCAGTCAGGAGAAGTCATGCCGCTGAGAGGGCCTGTCGTCGCCGTCGCATTCCTGCTCGCCGGCCTGACGGGGGCCGTGGGACTGCCGGACGCCGAAGCGGCGTCGCGGGTCGAGGAGGAAGCCGCCGCGGCGGCCGCCGGTCGCACGAAACCCGCCGACCCTACCCAGGGCCCCGGCGGCTCCCAACCCGCCGCCGCACCGGCCAAGAAGCCGGTCATCCCCATCGCCTGGCGGCCGGGACTGGAGGCCGCACGCAAGGAGGCCGCCGACCGCGGCCGGTGCACGTTCCTGTATTTCCGGGCGGACTGGTGCAGTCCCTGCCGCCTCATGGGGCAGGGCACGTTCCTGCTGCCGGCCGTCGCCCAGTTCATCAACCGCCACTTCGTACCGGTGAAGATCGACGATTCCAAGGGGCGGAGCGAGGTCAGCAAACGGTACGAGGTCCGCGTGTACCCGTCGGTTCTGTTTCTTGACCCCGGCGGCCAGCCGCTGCACATGGTTCTCGGCCCCCGCGAGCCGAAACCGTTTTACCGCATTATGAAGCAGGTGGAGGAAGTGCCGCGCCTCATGGAGCGGCAGCACGCCCACCCGGACAGCCTGAAGGCGAACTTCGCCCTCGGCAACGCCCTGGCCACACTGAATCACCTCCGCCGGGCCGCCCCGTATCTGAAGAAGGCCGCCGAACTCGACCCCGAGAACGAGGCCGGCCGCCGCAGCCAGGCCCGCCTCATCCTGGCCGTCGTCCCCCTGGAGGACGGCAACTCGAAGGAGGCCCTGGCGAACCTCGAGGCGTGGCTGAAGGCGTTTCCCGACGCCCCGGAAGTCCCCGTCGCCGTCTGGTACCAGGGCACCATCCTGTACCAGGACGGCAACCTGGCCGAGGCGAAGCGGTACTTCGAGGAGATCGTCCGCCGGTTCCCGAAGCACTCGAAGGCGTACGAGGCGGATAAGGCCATCGGGTTCATCGAGGGCCGCATGCGGGCGGAGCGTGTTGAAAAGGCCGGGACCGACACCGATAATCAGGACAGCCAACCGAAACCGAAAGGCTGACGGCCTGCAGGGAGGTGCCACCCCATGTGGAAAGAGCGAATCGTTCTTGACCCGGAGGTCCTGGCGGGCAAGCCCATCGTCAAGGGCACCCGCCTGGCGGTGGAGTTCGTCATCGACCTTCTGGCTCAAGGGTGGAGCGAGGCGGATATTATCGAGAATTACCCCGGCCTGACGCGGGAAGACGTCCAGGCCTGCCT
>CAZNYC010000166.1:0-7831 GCA_964577175.1 uncultured Anaerolineales bacterium | reverse complement strand
GGATGAGCCCCTCCTCGACCCCGCCGACGCCCTCGCCGCCCCGGCGCTGGACGTGCACCTGTAGCCGCCCGTTTAGCCGCGACGAGACGTCTACCCGCCGGAGGCGGGCGGAGCGCGCGCCGTGCGCTGCGCGGTGGTCGCCCTTCACCGCGGCGAAACCATTTCGTCGCACCCGGCCGGCTGCTATACTGCCCCTCCCGTTCGCGAAAATGCCGGAGCCGCCGTCCGCGCCGCCGGTTCAAACGTGCAGCGTCCGCGTGCCGAGACCCGGCCCACGATTTCCGGAAAGGCACCCATGCACCACCTGCGACTCGCCCTCGTTCTCGCTCTGGCCGGCGCCGCCTGCCGCGGGGCAACCGGCGCACCAACCGACGGCCCGGCGGCCGGCGGTGAGGCCGAGGCCGCCGCACCCGCCGCGTCGATTGAGTGGAAGGACTCCTGGCAGGACACCTACCGCCACAACGTCCGGCGCTGGCGCGACACCCTGGAGGAATCCGGCCGCGCGAGCGAGACCGTGACGGAGGCGGAGCGCGAGGCCGCCGAGGCCGCCCGCGACGTCGAACTCGCCCGCCGTCTCCGCCGGCTCCTTCGCGCGCTGGCCGACCGCTTCACGCCCCCCGCCGACGAAGCCGTCGACGCCTACCGCCGCGCCGCCGACGACCTCGCGGACCTCGGGTACGACGTCGACGCCGCCGACCGCCTGGTCGCCGTCGCCGATGATTTCCCCCGGCGCCCTCTCCTCCAGGCCGCATGCCTGGAGGCGGCCGTCCGCATCCTCGCCGCCGACGAGCGGTGGCGCCTCGGCAAGACCGAACGCGGCCTGGCCCGCCGGGCCGCCGACCGCCTCGTCGCGCTCCACGACCGTGGCGCCCTCTCGGCGATGCCGGAGGCGGCGGCGGAGGCGTACCGTCTCCGCATCACGCTCGCCGTCGGCGAGGGGCGGACCTGGCATGCCGCCCGCGCCCTCGACGCCCTGGGCGACGTCACCGGCCGGGACGACAACTGGCACGAGCGGCGCATCGACTTTCTCATGGCGCTCGGCCGGAACGAGGCCGCCCGCACGCGCCTGCAGAACCAGGCGGAGCGGCTGCCCGGCCATTTCGTCCGCCACCGGCTGAAACGGCTGGAGGAGCGCGAGGTCACCCCGCCGGACTTCCCGCGGGACCTCGGACTCGAAATGAAGTGGGCCGCCATCCGCTCCCGCGCCGGTGCGGCCGACACCGCCCGCCTCCAGTCGCTCATCGACGAGGCGGCGAAGGCGGACGGGACGCTCCCTTCGGCGGCCGGCGGCCGGGCCGCCGCCTGGCGCCTGCTCGATGACCTTCTTGCCGCCGAACCGGCCGACACCCGGGCGGCCCTTCACAACGCCCAGGACGGTCCCGCACGCGAGGCGCTCAACCGCCTCGACGACCCCTCCGACCCGCAGGCGGTGACGGAAGTCTTCCGGCGGTACCCGTGGGCATCGGCGACACACGAGGCGATGCTCGCCGTGGCCGACGCCCTCCTCCGCGAGGGACACGCGGGCCGGGCCCTGCGGTTCTTCCGCGACGTCCGCGCCCGCGCCGCCCAGGCACCGCTGCGTGAAAGGGCGCAGGCGGGCGTGTGGCTCGCGACGGCCCAGGAGACGCGCGACCCCGAGGCCGTCCGGGCCGCGTTCCAAGGGGTGGACCCGTCGGCGGCGTTCCCATTGCTGGGCGAGCGGCACCCGGCGTCGGCGATCCGCGACCGCCTGCTGGCCGGCCTGCCCGAACCCGCCCCGGGGGGCGCCCCGCCCGCCGAGGCCGCCTATCGCCTGCTCCGCGTGCCGGCGGTGCGGCCGTGGCCGATGCGGCTCTCGTCGTGGCTGCCGGGCGACATCCAGGACGCCCTGCCCGCGCCGCTCGGGTCGCTCCAGACGGCCGGCGGCCGGGTGCTGCTGGCCGGTCCGGCGATGCTGGCGTGCTACGGCGAGGACATATCGCAGCCCGCGTGGTGGCGCGCGCCGGCGGAGACGGCCCGTCGGCCGCGGCGGCTCTCGGACGAGAGGGAACGCGGCGGCCGATCGGGCCAGCAGATCGTACCGGGCCTCTTCCGCCCCTGCGTCCGCGGTGGCCGCCTCTACACCCGCTGGGGCTTCACCGCGGACGGCGACGTGCCGCGCGGACTGGCCGCTTTCGACCTCGCCACCGGCGAGGTCCTCTGGTCGACGGACGACCGTCCCGACTGGGAGGGCATGCTGCCCGTGGGCGACCCGGCGGTCCGCGACGGCCGCCTCTACGTCCTGGCCATTCAGGAGGAAGTCGGGCCCATCCTGCCGATCCACCTGGTGTGCCTCAACGCCCAGGACGGGCGGCTCGTTTGGCGGCGTGCGCTCGGCTCCAACACGTCCGCCGTCGGCACGATGGACGGCTGGCCGTTCCGCGGCCGGCCGATGCTCGAAGTCGTCCGCTTCGGCAACGCCGTGACCGTGCGCGGCGGGGCGGTGTATTGCAGCACGAACCTGGGCTTTGCGGCCCGGTGCGACGCCCGCGACGGACTCGTCGAATGGGTCCGGCCGTATGCGCGGGTGCAGATCGGGGCGGCGTGGCGGTCGGCCTTGCGGCGGCAGGGGTCGGCCCCCGTGCTTGCGGACGGCCGCGCCCTCTTCCTGCCGCGCGACGCCGCCGGCGTCTTCGCCCTCGACGCCGAGAGCGGCCGGCCCCTCTGGGAGGCCCCGTTCGTGCCGGCGGACCAGGCGGTCGGCATGGCGGGCGACGTGTTCGTGTGCGCGGCCCGGGACACGCTCTTCGGCCTCGATACCGCCACCGGCCGCGTCGCGTGGCACCGGCGGCTGCCGGACGCCATCCGCGACCGTCCGTCGCTCGACGGCGGCCGGGTCTGCGTAACGGCCGGCGCCCGTACCTGGTGGCTCGACGGCCGGGCGGGCGAGGTCCTGGCGGAACAGGCGCTTCCGGCGGCGTCGGACCCGCCCCTGGCAGCCGTCTGCCGCGGCGATGCCGTCGTGGCGGTGTCGAGCGCCTCGGCCGCCGGGCGCGACCGTCCCCCGGCCGGCCGGTCGGGCGGCCGGCCGTTCGCCCTGCCGGTGAGCACGACCGCGGACCTCCCCCGCAGCGGCCCGTGGTTGTGGATGCCGGCCGGCGGCGACGACCCGCCCGCCCGCCTCTACCTGGAATCGAACGGCGTGCTCGAGTGCGTCGGCGCCACGCCGGACCTGCCCGTCCGCTGGCAGCGATTCCTGGCGCCGGGTGTGCGCCACGTCTTGGCCGCCCGCGACCTGCTCGTCCTCGCGTACGACCGGCGCCTCGTGGCGCTGGACGCGGGCACGGGCGAGGTCCGGTACCGCCTGCCGCTCACCATCCATGTTGACCGGATGAAGCAAGCCGACACCGACCTCGCCGTCCTCGCCACCAGCGACGGCGACCGGCGGGGCTGGTGCGGTGTGATCGACCTGGCGGCCGGCCGGGTGCGATGGGCCCGTCCCTTGCCCGGCCGGATGTCGTGCGAGCGCGGCGGCGACTTCGTGCTGCACGGCGACACCCTCCACCTGCTCGGCCGGGACCGGGGCGACTGGCGGCACGTCCGGCTGCGGCGGGCGGACGGACGCACCCTGGGCACCGCCGTCATCGCGGACAAGGACCGGCAGCCGCGCGACGTCCTCGCCGCCGACGCGGCCGCTTTCTGGGTCACCCGCGACGGCGACCTCTACCGGACGGCCCTTGACGAGTCCGGCGGCGAGCCGGAGCGCGTGGAAAAGCGCGCCGATTCGCCGTTCACTAAATGGCCGAACTTCCAGCGGCGCGACCGCGTGTCGCTGGCCCGCGACGGGCCGTGGCTCCGCGTCCAGGTCCGCCGGCACAGCGTGCCGGAGCCAGAGGGCTCCCAGCATTGGATCCTGCGGACGGACGACCCCGACGTCTTTATTGAGCGGGAAGGCCAAGGGCGTCTGCGGGGCAACGTGCTCTATTCGACCAACGCGTGCTCGCTGACAATCCTGGACCTGGAGCGCCGGACGGAGGTCACGTGCGAGGTCCCAGGCCCACCCTCGCGGGAGGTGGACGAGGAGATTCTCGACTTCCGTCTGGCGGGGAACCGGCTGTGGGTCCTCTCCCGCCGAAGGCGGGACCGCGGCCGCCGGATGGTGGCGATGCGGCTGGACGTCTTCGATGCCGGCACCGGCCGGCACATCGAGGGGCAGATCTTCCGCAACCTCTACCCCCGCCACCGCCGCGACATCGAAGAGGATGAAGACGACCGGCCGCGGCGCGCCGGCGGGCCCGCCGTCGGCGACCTCGTCTGGACGCCGGAGGCCCTCTTCCTGGCGGACGCGCGCGGCCTGCATGCCCTGGCGCCCGGCGCCGTCGACACCCGATCGCACTCCGGCCGCGTCCTCGTACCGCGCGCCGACCGGCCCGTCACCGTCGACGGCCGGACGGACGACTGGAACGAGGCGGGGGCGATGGCGCTGACCGACTCCCGCGGCGGGCGGGGGCGGCTGTACCTGCTCCACGGCCAGGACCGCCTGTGGCTGGCCGTTGCCACGGCCGACCCCTCACTCCTTCCGGCCGTCGGCGCCGGCGACGCGGGCGGCGGCGACCGCCTCGAGGTCGGCCTGACCGTCGGCGAGGCGTCGTACCGCTGGCAGGTGGGGATGGACGCCCGCGGCCGGGTCCGGTGCCGGAACCTGGCGGCCCGTCCGCTGCCGGCGGGAATGGAGGCGGCGATGCGGCACGACCTGCGGCGGCGGGAGGTCGTCTGGGAGGTCGAGGTCCCGCTCGAGAAGCCGCGCCCGCACCGGCCGATTCCGACCGAGGCCGGCCTCTCGCTCGCCGTCTGGGACGACTGCCCCGCCGATGGCGGCGCCGTCCGGACGCTGACGTGGGGATCGGCGGTGGCGGGCCGAGCGTTTCTTCCGGGCGGCCATCGTCCGCTGGTCCTGAGGCCGCTCACGCAGCGGGCGTCGCTGGCGATGGAGCGGATCGTCGATGCCGCCCCCACCCTGCCGGCGGCGCTGGCGTACTTCGAGGAGACGGCCGAAAGACGGGCCCGCTCCGCCCGCGACCTGCTCGATGCATGGGCCGGCTTCATCCGTGCCCATCCCGAGAGCACGACCGTCGGACGCCTCCTGGCGCTGGACCGGGCGCTGCACGTCCGCGGCATGCCCGAACCGCGCGAGGCCGTCCTCGCCATGGCCCGCGACGCCGGCGTGCCGGAGACCGTCACCCGCCGCTACGCGCGTCAGGGGGCGGCGTACCTGTCGCAGTGGGTGTACGTGCCGGACACGCGCAAGTACCCCCGCTCGATTGCCGTGCGCCTGTACGACGGGACCGGCCGGCCGGACGGCTGGGGGCCGCGCGCCTACTGGATCAAGACGTCGTGGCACGACGACGTGCCGAGCGCGTACCTGCCCGGACGATTCCCGGCGCGCCAGTGGCACGAGGTCCGGCTGCCGCTGTCGCTGTTGGGCATGGCGGATCGGCCGATCAGCGGCATCCGGTTCCGTCAGCAGGGCGAGCCGTCCCTGGTGTGGGACCGCTCGGCGGTCGTCGCGGGCGAGCACGAACGCGTCTTCGTGGACGACGACGTGCCGCCGCGGGCCGTACTCAGCCCGACGTGGCGGTGGCTCGAGACGCCGGCCCACAGCGGCGCGCGGGCGCACCGCGGTGAGGCACCCGGCGAACGGTACAACGTGGTCGTGCACGAGGTGCGAGGCCAGGCGCCCGTCACGGTGCACCTGGAGAGGCCCGAGGATCCGCCGTACCTCTCCCAGTGGGTGTACCTGGACCCGGACCGGCCGCCGACGAGCGTCTCCATCGGCCTGTACAACGGCGAGGCGTGGGCCGGCCATGCCGTCTGGGGCGAACCGGCCGGCCGCGGGCGGTACATGGGGCCCCTGCCGGAGGCCGGCGCGTGGCACGAACTGCGGCTGCCGATGGACTGGACGCCGCTGGCCGAGGCGGCCGTCGAGGGCGTCTACTTCGGCACGTACGGCGGCCGGGCCGTGTGGGACCGGACCGTCCTGGTCGGGCCCGGCGGCGAGCGGGTGCTCGTCGACGACGCGATGCCCGCCCAACCCGAGGACATCCCCCGGGCCTGGACGCCGTGGGCCGACGAGGCCATCGGCGGCGCCACCCTCGTCCCGGGCAAGGACGGATTGGCGCTGGCGTGCGACGGCCGGACGGGCTACGTGGAGGTCCCGCACTCGACGGACCTGGAGCCGAAGCACCTCACGATCGAGGCGTGGGTCCGCCTGACGGAGCGGCCGACCGGGCACGACACCCGCCGATGGCTCGTCAACAAGAACGGCAACGAGCAGACCGAGGGGCACTACGCCCTCATGATCGACCGCAAACGGGCCGGCGCGTACCTGCACATCGGCGCCGACGAGAAGGCGGACAAGTTCGAGGCCTGGGACAATCCCGAGACCCTCGCCCTGAACCAATGGCACCACCTGGCCATGACCTACGACGGGCAGGACCTGAAGGTCTACCGCAACGGGCGCCTCGTCGCCGAGACGCACGTCGGCCGCGAGCGGGTGCCGGGCAACACACCGCTTGCCGTCGGCCGGCGGCAGGACGGGTACAGTTACTTCAAGGGGCACCTGGACGGGGTCTGCTTCTGGAAGCGGGCGCTCTCGGCGGAGGAAATCCGGGCCCGATTCGAGGCCGGGGGCGCGGGGCCGCCTGCCGATGCCCCGTCGCTCGTCGCCCATTGGGGCTTCGACGACCACGCCACGCCCGCCGACCCGGCCGCCGACTGGCAGTGGGTCGAGGCGCCCGTCAAGCACGGCCGGCGGGCCCACGCCCACGCCGCCGCCGACGGATGGACCGGCCACGGCGCGTACCTGGCCGAGCCGGTCCGCGATCACCTGCCGTACGATCCCCGGCAGGTGGTGGATGCCCTCCGGAAACACGTGCCGGACCTCGGGCCGACCGAGACGGCGTGGCGGATGTTCGAGTGCATGCGTCGGCTGTCGCCCGCGCCGGCGGACCGGGCGGCCCTGTGCCGGTGGTTCCTGGAGGCGCTGCCGGACCATCCGCAGGCGGAGCAGGCACTGGCGATGCTCCACCGGGCGTACGTGCAGGCGGGGGAGGCCGACTCCGTCGCGGCCGTCGATCGCGACCTGGCGGACCTACCCGTGGCCCGCGAAATCGCGTACACCTACCGCCGGAAGCACGTCCATCCAAAGCGGCACTACATCCAGACCTGGCAGGTGCTCGGTCCGCTGCCCGGTTACGCGGAGGCGCCCGACCCCCGCGGGACGGGCGGGGCGGCAGCGGCCGGCCCGCTTCCGCAGGCCAAGCCCATCCCCGTGAACCTGGACGGCACGTACGACGGCCGGGAGGGGCCGGTGCGGTGGCGGGCGGTGGCGTCCGAGACGGGTTTCATCGACCTCCACAAGGCCACCGCACCGCCCGAGCAGGCGGGGACGCCGCCCACCGATTACCTGGAGGACGCCACGGCCTACGCCGTCTGCTGGGTCCATTCCGAGACACCGCAGCAGGTATTCGTGCACGTCAACCACAACGACGGGGCCCGCGTCTGGCTGAACGGGCGGGTGGCGTTCGAGAGCGAGTTGCCGGGCGGCCTGCGCGAAGGCGAGGACGAGGGGGCCCTCGTGGACCTCCCGGCCGGGTGGAGCCGACTGCTCGTCTACAGCGTCAACACGACGCGGCGGTGGTGGTTCGCGCTGGAACTGACGGACCCGCTCGGACGGGGCCCGGCGCCGGGGCTCGCGTTTCAGGCCACGCCGCCGGAGGGAGACGGGTGAACGGGGAGGCGGACGGCTCCCGCGGCGGGCTCAAGCGGCGCGCCGCGATCGATACTCTGAGAAAACGCGATAGCGCGCACCCCC
>CAZNYC010000165.1:0-7971 GCA_964577175.1 uncultured Anaerolineales bacterium | reverse complement strand
TCGTCCTGGGCGACTACGCCCTCAGCGTGGGCACCTACGAGCGGCGCGACGGCACCCTCATCCACGCCAAGGTGGACCCGAAACTCTTCCTCATCCTCGACTTCGCCTTCGGTTGCCCGCTCGCCGACTTCAACCAGGGCGGCGAACGCGCCGACGACGACTGGGACCTCTACTTTTTCACCGACGAGGAGGACTGGAAGGAGCGGTACACCACCGAAGCCGAGAACGGCTGGCAGACCTACAAAGCCCTCCGCCATGCCGGGCGGGCCAACGTCCTCTTCTGCGACGGACACGTGGAGGCCCTCGGCCCCGAGGAACTCTACTACACCAACCCGCTGTGGGTGTACTACGGCAATTGACCCTTGCTATTGAGGCCGGTAATAATGGTTTGTAATGTCGCAGGATGTCATTCTGAGGCCCCGCTCGCGGGGGCCGAGGAATCTCGCCGTGCGAACGTGAAACGACAAAGACCAAGGCGAGATTCTTCGTCGCGGCTGCGCCGCTCCTCAGAATGACAACTGGCGAGCCGTGCCACGTTTGATTTGCCGGCCTCAATAACTCGTGCGCGGCGGCGCCCCCGGCATGTTGCGCGGTGGGTCTCCGCACCCACCGCGCCCGAAACGCCCTTTCCAGGCCTGCGCGGCGCTTGCGGAGACCTGCCGCGCTTCGGGGGGAAGGCTGAACCCAGAACGGTGACCGGGCGTGACCGCGTGCGGTGCCGCCCTTCATCACTCTGCGTTCATCATTCCCTGTTCATCATGGTCGTTCGAGCCCCGCGCGGCGGCGCTTCCCGTTGCTTTTCGTTCCCGCCCCGTTAGAATGGCGCCGGACACTCGAAGGACGTGCCCGTGCCCCTGCCGCATGACCTCTTCAAACGCCTGAGCGCCCTGAACCGGCAGAACCTGGACCGGCACTTGACGACCGGGTCGGACCTGGCCGGCGCCGAGGCGGGCGCGGGCCCGCCGGATGCCGCCGACCGCCCCGCCGCGCTCGAAGAGGTGGTCCGCGGCTGCGAGTGCGAGGCCCGCGGGGGCCGGTACTGGCTCATCCATCGCGCCGCCGACGACTTCCTCGCACCTTCTGCCGCCGGGGCCGAGCCCGACGCGCTCTCCGACGACGCCGATCCCGCAGACGCCTCCGGCGCCCTGGCCGAGCGGTACCGACACGTCGTCTGCGGGGCGGGGCGGACCGTCGGGCCGGACGACCTCCACGAGAGCCTCCATCCGCTCCTCGCCGCCGACGCCCACCGCCTCGTGTACCTGGACATCGAGACGTGTGGCCTGGCAGGGGAGCCGATCTTCCTCGTCGGCCTCCTGGGCTGGGCGGACGGGGGCCTGCGGCTCCGCCAGTTCCTGGCCCGCGACTACGCCGAGGAGGGGCCCATGCTGGCCGGCACGTGGGACGCCCTCGCCGAGGCGGCGTGTCTCGTCACGTACAACGGGAAGACGTTCGACGTGCCGACCCTCGGGGCCCGGAGCCTGGCGTGCGGCCTGTTCGACCTCCCGCCGCGGCCGGACCACGTGGACCTCCTGCCGGAAGCCCGCCGCCGATGGAAGGGCGTCCTGCCCAACTGCCGTCTCACGACGGTGGAGACGGCGGTGTGCGGGCGCCGGCGGCAGGGCGACGTGACGGGCGCCGACATCCCCGCCGCCTACCACGCCTTCGTGCGGTCCCGGCAGGGGGGCGCGCCCCGGCGCCGGCGTCGTGACCTGCGGCGGCTCCAGGCGATCCTCCATCACAACGCCCTCGACCTGCTGACCCTGGCAGACCTCGTGACCCGCCTCCTGGCGGGCGAGGCCTGAAGCGGTTTAACCTCGGGTGGTAGCGCGGTGGTTCTCCGTAACCGCCGCGCCTCATGCAGCCCACGCCTTGTGCGCGGCGGGTGCGTTTTGCGCGGTGGGTCTCCGTACCCACCTCGCTCGAAACGCCCTTTTCAGGGCCGCGCGGCGGGTCTTCCATCTCTCTGCTGAGGCTGTGTCGTGACTCCCTCTCCCTCGAGGGGAGAGGGTATGGACACAGCCGCCCAGCCGGCGACGGCACGTGGCCGGTCGTGCGGCGCGCGGAGCCGCGCTTGCGGTTCGCGGCGACCTGCAGTCGCCGGGTCAACCAGGCCGTGCTCCGGCCCGTCACGCGTTCCCCCATCGGTCTGGACGGTTTGTGCGGGCAGTGCGCCCTGTGCCTTCCGTGCGGGTTCTGCGGCAGGTGGCGCGGGTGCGGGGCATAACTTCTACGCGACCAGATGTGTTGTCTTTGACGGATGGCAGGGTTCTCCCGAAGGCGTGGCATCGGCGCTGCGTCCGTTGCCCGGACGCCACGCCGCTGCCCTTTTCTCTAAGTGCTTTCCTTCAAGGATGTTAGGCCGGCGAACCCCCCTCCGGGTCGACGGCGTGTTGCCTCCGGCCCCCGGCGCCCGCACGGGCGGTACAGGCCGCACCGCCGGAACCCGCGGTACAGGCCGACGCCCTGTGCCGCCCGGCGCGGCCGTCAGGCGGGACGGGCGCGGCCACGGCCCCCCGGTCGCGCTTTGGCACGGCCTTTGCAATTCATCAGGGCGTATTCGTGGATATGTGCTGGGGGCATGGCGGGGCTGGCCGTCCCTACGCGGAGCCGGCCCTGGAAGGAGGGGTTTGAGCGTGGACGAAACGGCGCTGCGAGAAAAGGTCGGACAACTGCTGCTCGAGGTGCACACCAAGCCTGTCCGCGGGCGGGAGGGGCCGCGCGGCTGTGCCGGGGCGGCCGGGTCTGCCATCAAACGCGAGATGGCCTCACTCGAAGACAGCCTCGATCACGTCCGGCTGGCCGTCAAGTACCTCCTGTTCGACCTGGAGGCCACGAAACGCGAGAACCGGATCCTTAAGGAATTACTCGGCGACGGGTAAGACGCAACGCCCGCCGCCGGAATCGACGCACCTGCACGCTGCCGTGGCGTGCGGCGGAAACAGACCGGGCCGGCGGGATGCAATCGCACCGCAGGACGTGGCATGCCGCCTGTCCGGAACGAGAGGGGGAGGCGATGCAATCCGGACTCACCTGTCTTAGCGGTACAGCGCTTTTCACGTTCGCGGCGTGCGGCCCCGCGGAGGTTCGGCGGCGCGTCGAGCACGAACTCGACCGCCGGGCCGTCCGCGCCCTGGTGCGCCGCATCCTCGCTGACGGTCGCCGGCCCGCCGAGGCGCGGGCCGTGCCGGCCGGCGGGGGCGCGCCCGCCGCCGCCTGACGGGTGTCTGGACGCCCCTCGGGGCGCCGCCTTTTTCTGGACACCGTCGTTTTTGACGGCACGTCGTACCTGTGCGGGATGGACGGGGTGGGTGCGTCCGCGTCGCGGCCGCACCACACCGGCCGGAGGGCAGCCAGAGCGCCCCGCGCGGATCTTCCGGTTCGGTAGTCCGAGCAGAGAATCCGTTCGAGGACCGAGTGCGAAAGGGGAATTCGGCATGCGATGACACGTCGACGACGGGACGGACGCCGGACGGCGGAGACCGCAACCCGCACCCGGCCCGCGGCAAAGAACAGGACGGCGCCTCGCGGTGAGACGCCGGGGGGGAACGCCAGACAACCTTACGGGGGAACACCGTCCGAGGAGGAAGAAGGATGAAGATCACGCGAACCGTTGTGCTGTTGACGACCGTCTTGGCCTTCGCCGCCACGGCGGCCCGGGCCGATTGGATGCCGGAAGACGGGCACAAGATGCACTGGCCGCAGATGCCGGACCCGCTGGGCTGGGACGTCAAGTTCGACTGCGAATCGCAGCCGCCCCAGATCCTGGCCGACGACTGGCGCTGCACCGAGACGGGGCCCGTCAGCGATGTCCACTTCTGGGTCTCGATGCAGGGCGACACGGACGACAACCAGGGGCCGGGCGTCGCCCCGCCGTTCCAGATTAACCACCTGCACATGAGTATCCATCGAGACGTGCCGGCGGGTGTGGACCCGGACTTCCCGTGGAGCCACCCGGGCGAACTGATCAAGGCCTGGGACCTGGACCCCGGCATGTTCAGCGTCCGCTGGTGGGACAAGGGGGACCAGGGATGGTTCGACCCGGTCGAGGAGGTGGTGAACCCGGCCGACCACGTCAACATTTACCAGGTCAACGTGCCCCGGGTTCCCGACCCGATCATCCAGGAGCAGGACAGGATCTACTGGCTCGACCTGTGCGTCGATGCGACGGACGCGGCCGGCAATCCGGTGGACCTGGGGTGGAAGACGTCGCTCGACCACTTTAACGACGCCGCCGTCTTCCTGGGACAGGACGGCAACTGGTACCCGCTGCTTGACCCGGAGATGCAGGAGCCGCTGGACCTGGCGTTCGTCATCACGCCGGAACCGGCGACGCTGGCCCTGATGGGTCTGGGGTTGGCCGGCATCGCGGCCGCGCGCCGCCGGCGTCATAAGTAAACACGGTTGAGCGCGGTGGGTCTCCGGACCCACCGCGCTGCCTTCAAGTAAAGACGTTGCGGGGAAGAGGCAGGGGCTCCGTCCGGGGTAGGGGACGGGGGCCCGGCCCTCGCGCGGCAGAAGCGGCCCATCACGCACAGGCCGCGCGGAACGCGCAGGGGATGGCAACATGTGACGAGTGGCTCACGGTGAGCCGCCCGGGGGGGGACGGGCAAGAGGTACGGGTGAGGAATCGCAACCCAAGGAGAGAGACCCATGAAAACCGCACGAACCATTCTGATACTGACCGCCGTACTGGCCCTGGCCGCCACGGCCGCGCGGGCCGACTGGATGCCCGGCGACGGGCACAAGATGCACTGGCCGCAGATGCCGGACCTGTCGCCGACGGGACTCGACGTGCTGGATACCTGGAATTACCAGGGCGAAGACACGGCGAAGTTCCTGGCCGACGACTTCCTCTGCACCGCGAGCGGCCCGATTACGGACATCCACTTCTGGGGCTCGTGGCTGAACGACGTGACGATCATGCAGCCGAATTTCAAGCTGAAGATCTATAAGGACATCCCGGCCTCAGAGAGCCCCACCGGCTACAGCATGCCGGGGAACCTGTTGTGGGAATCGCCGATCCGGCTGGCAGATGAGGTGCGCGTATACGCCAGGGACCTTGAGGAGGGGTTCTACGACCCGAACCTGGGCGAGATCATCGGCGGCGACACCGAGTGCCTCCAGTACAACTTCTTCTTCGACGAGGACGTCGCGTTTCCGCAGGAGAAGGACACGATCTACTGGCTCGGCGTGGAGGCCTTTTATGAAGAGCCGGAGATATGGAACTGGGGCTGGAAGACCACGAATCCACAGGAGACGGAGCACTTCAACGACGACGCGGTCTTCATCGACATCCTGCCGGACGGCACGGTCAGCGAGTGGAAGGAACTGCGCTATCCGTTGGGCCACCCGTTCGAGGGCGAGTCGATGGACCTGGCGTTCGTCATCACGCCGGAACCGGCGACGCTGGCCCTGATGGGTCTGGGGTTGGCCGGCATCGCGGCCGCGCGCCGCCGGCGTCATAAGTAAACACGGTTGAGCGCGGTGGGTCTCCGGACCCACCGCGCTGCCTTCAAGTAAAGACGTTGCGGGGAAAGGGTGGCCCTCGCCGTAGAGGGCGGTGCCCTTGGTCTCGCGCCGCACGGCACGATTTGTAAGGCACGGCGGGTGCCCCGCGTAGGGCGCTCGGCAGACCGTGGTTGCACGTTCACATGTTCGTTAGTCGGAGGGGTGGATATGAAAGTTGTCCAGGTGCATCTCATGCTGTTGGCTGTCTTGGTACTGGCCGCCGTCGTGGCGGCGGACCCGCTGCCGGGGCAGGAACCGAAGTTCGTCCAGAAACCCATGATCCAGTTGGACGTGCCGGTGCCGGGGGCCGAACCGACCATCTACTACGGGCACGACGAGGCGAGCACGGCCTGGTGGAACACGGGCTACGACCCGAACAGCGGGGCCCTGCCGGTCTACACGGGCCGTTTCATGGCGGACGATTTCGCCGACCGCCTGGACGCCCCCGTTCTGCACGTCCAGTGGTGGGGCTCCTATATCAACCGGCCGGACCAGGGTCCCCATCAGGTGGACCGGTTCCTCATCGCCTTCGAAGCCGACGTCCCGGCCGGTGACTCGACGAGTCCGTACCCGTTCAGCCACCCGGACTGCCGGAACCAGGCGCTGAACGCGCAGATCGTCCGGCGCGACATGGACGGCGCCCTGATGCCCGGGGAAGGCACCTTTACGGAAACCGTCATCCCCAACAGCAACCCGAACGAGCCGGTCTACACGTATAACGCCGAACTCACCTGCCCGTTCGAGCAGCAGGCCGACACGGTCTACTGGCTGAAGATCGTCGCCCTCTCCGACGAGCACCCGGACGGCGACGACCTCGTCTGGGGCTGGCACAACCGGGACTACTCCGCCAAGAACGACCTGGCCTCGCCGGTGGTCATGCCGGGCGAACGTCAGGTCGGCAGCCTCGACCCGAACGGCACGCCCGACGATCCGACGGATGACATCCCCATCTACCACTTCCAGGACAACGCCGTCAGCGGCCGCATCGACAACATCGAGGACTGGCCCGATGTGCCGTGCAACCTGCACATGGACCAGGACGCGGACCCGTCAAACAACCCGTCGCTCGCGGCCGAGCACTACGTGGACAGCGTGGACGGGCCGATCGGCATCAGCGAGTACTCGAAGGACCTGGGGTTTGCGCTGTACACGCCGGAACCGGCCACGCTGGCCCTCGTGGGTCTGGGCGTGGCGGGCATCGCGGCCGCGCGCCGCCGGCGTCATAAGTAAACACGGTTGAGCGCGGTGGGTCTCCGGACCCGCCGCGCCGCCTTCAAGTAAAGACGTTGCGGGGAAAGGGCGGCCCTCGCCGTAGGGGCGGGGGCCGGTTCCGGCGAGCGGCGCACTCCGGCGCCGCTCGCCGGCACAGAGAAGGGGGGAGGGGGTCCGATGGAACACAACAGCCACCGATGGAAACGGAGGACGGCCGCCGGCGTCATCGCCGTGGTCGTCGCCACGGCCCTCGCATCACCGCTGCCGGCCGACATGACGATGGGCGCACTCTTCTACGACAACTTCGACCGGACCGACACCACCGACCTGAGCCCGGCGTGGCTTGAGCGGCACGGCGACTGGTCGGTGACGGGCGGGTCGGCGCGCAGCGCGGCCGGCGACAGCGGCACGGCCTGTTCCCTCATGACGGTGGACGGCTTCGCCGACCTGCAGCCGGCCGTCCAGGTCCGGGTGGATTACGACGGCGAGCCGCGCGCCACCTACGTCGCCCTCGTCCTGCTGTACCTCGACAACGAGACGAACGTTTTCGTGAAGGTCCAGGACGGCTATGACGGCAGCCCGCCGGACGGGCTCTTCGACACCGTCTACTTCTACAGCGGCAACAACGGCGGGACGGCCGGCATCGGATACAACACGTGGCTTCCCGCCGGCGAGCGGGCCTGGGATGACCTGTACCCGTACTTCTCGTCCGCCACGCTGACGGCGTGGGTTGAGGGCGACACCGTCCACCTGGCGATCGATCGCAACATGGACGGGTACCCCGACGCCGCAGACACGGACCTCGACGGCACGCCGGACGCCTTCTCGTACTCTCGCGGCGGGATCCCCGTGGAGACGTTCGGCGACGGCGTGGGCCTGGGCGGCTACAACGCCGCCTGGTGCGATGATTTCGCGGCCCTGCCCGAGCCGGCGACGCTGGCGCTGCTCGGTCTGGGTGCGGCCGGCTTCGTGGCGGCGCGACGCCGGAGGAAGTAGCCCAACCGTGAAGCGCGGCGGGTCTGGCGTATCCGCCCCGGACCGTGGGCATCGTGAAGGTTCGGAGGACGTTCATCGTGTCGGGGCCGTCCGTGTTTGCCGGCCAGCCTCCGGGCCGCGACCGCGCCGCGGCAGGCGCTTGATTGGGCGGCGGGACGGCGTTCCAAGTGGACGGCGACGGCGACATCGACATCTGTTCCAATCCGTGGAACGGGGATCTGCACCTGTCCCTGGAGGATCTGGCGGGGAAGTAGG
>CAZNYC010000164.1:0-8010 GCA_964577175.1 uncultured Anaerolineales bacterium | reverse complement strand
CGGTCGGTCTCGAAGGAGGCCCACGGCATGATCTTCTCGGCGTGCACGATCATGGCGTGGAACATCCAGGGCGGTTTCTCGTCCTCGGAGCGCGGCCGGCGGGTGCACAGGACCGCCGACTTCTCCGGGATCGTCTCCGTCTGGATGAACAGCGCGTTGAAGACCGGGTGGGCGCGCTCGGCCCCGGGCGGCGCCAGCGCCACCTCGCCGAACGAGGTCAGTTCCAGCGTCCGCGTCGAGTTCGACAGGTTCGTCAGGTGCAGGCGTCTCAGTTCCAGGTCCTCTTCGGGCGAGACGGAGATCTGGAGGTAGGCGTCGATGTCGTTGTGGACGGTCCGGAACTCGGCCCGCGCCTGCGAGAAGACGCACCGGTACTGGTCCACCTCGCTGCACATCGGCTGGTGGGTGCACGACCAGGTGTCGCCGGCGTCGACGTCGTGCAGATAGAAGAAGAGGCCCCAGTGGTCGCGGGTGAAGTCCTCGCGCCACCGCGTCAGCGCGGTGCTGTGCCATCGGCTGAACCCGCTCCCCGCGCTCGTGACCATGACGTGGTACCGGCCGTTGGAAAGCAGGTGGACCTGCGGCACGCGCGGGGCGGGATCGGTGTAGACGCGGACGGTGGCGCCGCGGGTTTCCTCGCCCTCCTCGCGCTGGGTGACCGGCACCTCGTGGTGCTCGGTCCGGGCGCTGGCGCGGGCGGTGGGGATCCGTTCCTCCAGGAGGAGCGACGCGGCCCGGACCCGCGGGTCCGAGAGGAACCGCCGCTGCATCGGCCGGCCGAGCAGCGCGTACGCCAGGGCCAGCATGCTCATCCCGCTGTGATGCGCCATGAAGCACCGCACGAGGGCGGAGTCCTGGTCGGCCGGCACCCGGCTCGGGGTGTAATCGACCGCCTCGTAGAAGCCGAAGCGGCCGACCGTCCCCTTCCGCGCCAGCGTCCGCAGGTTCGTCGTCGCCGCTTTCGGCAGGACCATCAGCGCCAGGACCGAGGCGTACGGCGCGATGACCAGGTCGTCCGCCAGGCCGCGCTTCAACCCCAGTTCCGGCACGCCGAAGGCGCGGTACTGGTAGTTCATGTCGGCGTCGACCTGGTTGTAGCACGACTCCGAGATGCCCCACGGGATGCCCTGCCGGCGGGTGTACCGGATCTGCCGGCGGACCGCCCCGCGGCAGGCCTGGTCGAGCAGGGTGCCCTCGTACTGCGGCATGATCAAGAGGGGCATGAGGTACTCGAACATCGACCCGCTCCACGACAGGAGCGTCGGCGCCTCCAGGCCGGGCGTCAACTGCCGGCCCAGGAGGAACCAGTGTTCCTGCGGCAGTTTGCCCTGCGCCACCGCCAGGAACGACGCCAGCCGGGCCTCCGAGGCGAACAGGTCGTAGAACCCGGGGTCGCGGTGCCGGCCTTCGAGCGAGTACCCGATGGAGAGGAGTTTCCGACCGGGGTCGTACAGGAAGTCGAAATCGAGGTCCGCAAACTCCTCGCACCGCAGCGCCAGGTCGTCGAGTTTGCGGATGCGGGCGGCGGCGCGTTCCGTGGCCTCGGTGACCGCCCCGCGCAGCCGGCGGAGGCGGCCGGCCGTCTCGCCGTCGGCGGAGGCGGCCCGGCTCAGGTCGTCCAGCCGCGGACCGAGACGCCGGTCGAGGCTCACCAGGTCCTGCACCGTCCGGACGTCGGCCAGGTCGCGCAGCACCTCGACCAGGGGACCGTCGCCGCCGGCGGTCTCGGCGACGGCGTCGTGCAGGGTCGGCCCGGCGGCAGGCGACGGGGACTCGCCGGCCTCGGTCTCCGTGCCGGGGTTCGAGCCGCCGGGCGGGTCCCCGGCGTCGGCGGCGGGGCCGGGGTTCCCGGCGTCGGCGGCGGCGGGTTCCGGTTCACCGGCGTCGGTCTCCTCCGCGTCGGTCTCGCCGTTTGCGAGCCAGGGGCAGAGGTACCGCACGTCGCGCAGGAGGTCGTCGACCTGTCGGCGGAGGGACGCCATCCAGAAGCCGAGCCCGGCGTCGCGCTGGCACCGCGGCGCAAGGGTGCCGAGTACGTCCGCCAGGTGCACGAGGGCCCGGACGGCGTCGGCGGGGGCGTCGCCCGCCTCCGTGGCGCGGTCGACTTCCTCGCGGACGGTCCGGGCGAGGGTCTCGAGCGGCTCGCCGGCCGCCTCGCCCGTGGCCCGCCGGGCCGCGCGGTCGGCTTCGTCGGCCAGGACGCCGGCCGTGTCGTCCAGACCCTGACGCCAATGGCGCGGCAGGAGGGGGGCCTTGCCGAGTTCCAGCAGCCCGCCACGCAGCGCCACCATCGAGCACGCCAGGTTGCCGCTGTCCACCGTCGAGATGTATTCCGGATGGAGCGGCTCCTGGGTCCAGGTATCGTACCAGTTGAGGAAGTGGCCGCGGTACCGGGGCAGCCCGTCGAGGACGGCAAAGGTCTTGGAGGTCCGCTCCAGGAGGCTGCCGGCCGACAGGTACCCGAAGTCGTGGGCGGCCAGGGTCGAGAGGAGCCCCAGGCCGATGTTCGTGGGCGAGGTCCGCTCCGTGACGCGGTTGTGCGGCTGTTCCTGGAAGTTGTCGGGCGGGAGCCAGTTCTGGCTCGGGCCGACGAAGTGGTCGAAGAACGCCCACGTCCGCCGGGCGATCTCGCGCAGGAACCGCGCGTCGTTTTGGCTGAACTGGATGCGCCGGCCCTTGAGCGGCCGGCTGAGCACCCACGCCACCACCGGGCCCACCACCCACAGGCCGAGCAGGGGCCAGGCGGCAAGGGGGACCGGAATCTCCAGGCCGACCAGCAGGGTCCCCGTCGCCAGGGCCAGCACCGGGCTGATCCACATTTCCCGCACGATGGTCCGGAGGCCGGTCCGGGCCTTGACCTCCGCCGCGTGGGCCGTCATCCATTCCAACAGGTGCCGCTTGCTCACCAGCACCCGCCACCCCACGCGGGCAATCGCGTCGAGGTGGACCACCGCCTCGAAGGGAAGGAACGCCAGGTGCAGGACGGAGAGGAGCAGTTGGCGTCCGGCGGCAAGGGCCTCCCGTCTCAGGTGGGCGGCCCACAGGATTTTCGGCGGTTTGACCAGCGTGGCCCACAACGTCCGGAGCACGTCCGGCGCCAGGTAGATGCCGAGGATCCAGATTGTCCAGGCGGGTTGGAGGTTTGGCAGCGCCAGCCACCCGCCGACCAGGAGCACCAGCAGCGCGATCGGCACGAGGCTCCGGCGGAGGTTGTCGAAGAGCCACCACCGCGACAGGCGGTCCAGCGGGTTGCGGGCCCGGCCGCCCGCGGGCGCCGGGACCCACGGCAGGAGCCAGGCGGCGATCTGCCAGTCGCCTCGGATCCAACGGTGCCGCCGGTTTACGTCCGCCAGGTACCGGGACGGGTGGTCTTCGATGAGTTCCACGTCGTTGAGGAACCCGCAGTGCGCGTGGCACCCCTCGATGAGGTCGTGGCTGAGGATGCGGTTGGGTGGGAACCGGCCGCCCACCGCCCGGTCGAACGCCTCGATGTCGTAGATGCCCTTGCCGATGAACTGCCCGCGGGCGAACAGGTCGTGGTAGACGTTCGAGACCTCCCGCGTGTACGGGTCGATGCCGACCTCGCCGGCGTAGAGCCGGGCGAAGTGCGACCGGCCGGCCCCCGCCAGGCGGATGCCGACGCGAGGTTGCAGCACGCCGAACCCCTCCTCGACGCACCCCGTCGCGGGGTCCGTGATGGGGCGGTTCAGCGGATGGGCCATCGACCCGATCATCGCCGCCGCGCTGCCGGGCGGCAGATCGGTGTCGGTATCCAGCGGGATGACGTACCGGCAGGTGCGAAGGGCGTCGACGTCGCCGACGACCGTCGCGAACGCCTCCGGCGCCTCGCCGCGCAGCACCCGGTTCAGTTCCATCAACTTGCCGCGCTTGCGTTCGGCGCCCATCCAGCACCCCTCGGCCTCGTTCCAGAGGCGCGGGCGGTGGAGGAGGTGGAAGATCGGCCGGCCCGCCTCGCCGTAGGTCGCGTTCAGGTGCCGGACCCCCATGACGGCCCGGCGCAACAGGTCTTCGTCGCCGGGCATCGTCTGCTCGACCGCGTCCGGGAAGTCCGTCAGCAGCAGGAAGTACAGGTGCCGGCTGCGGTTGGCCAGGTATCGCAGTTCCAGGCCCTCGACGAGGGCATCCACCGCCTTCGCGTCGGTCAGCAGCGTGGGGATGACGACGGCGGTGGCGTGTTCGGCGGGGATGCCCCGCTTGAAGTTCATCCGCGGCAGGGTGCGCACGGGCACGACCATCGTCGCCATCCAGTTGATGAACGAGATCACCGCCTGCGAGACGAACAGCAGCATCACGACAGCGGCCGGCACCACCCATCCCCAGCCGTACACGATCAGGCTCTTGGTCTGGAGCAGCAGCACCCCCGTGACGATGGCGGCGCCGACGGCCTGGCCGAGGACGTAGATCCACGGCAGGACGGGCCGGAGGGCCCGGCCCAGGCGGTGCGGGACGGGCACCCGGGCGCCGATCGACCGTTCGAGTTCGCGCCGGCCGGCCTGCAGAAGGAAGTACCCGACGTGGTGCTCGCGGCCGGGGGCGTCGGCGTCGCGGCGTCGTCCCTCGGCCAGGCGGACGGCGGCGGCGGCCACCTCGTGCTCGTCCTTCTCCGACCACCGCGCCAGCCGCTCCACAACGTGCCGGTACCGGTCGCGGGTCTTGAAGTCCATCTGGGCGTAGACCTCGGCGGGGTCGCGCCGAAGCGCCGCCTCGGTCTCGCTCAGGTCCTCGACGAACTCGTGCCAGTCCAGCGCCGACAGCGTCCGCAGACTCGTGATGCTGTTGGCGATGGAGACGCGGTCGGCGGCCTGGTCGTGGCTCTCGGCCCGGAGGGTCTCCTCGATCGTGTGCCCGCGCTCCGCCAGGTCCTGCTCCACCCAACTGATCACCAGGCCGAGCGCGGCGTGCTGGCCCTGGAGCCCCGTGCACATCTCCGCGATGAACGCCTGGCTCATCGTCGGCGACTCGCGGACGAAGTCCGCCAGTTCCGTGATCAGCCCCTTCGGGTTCGTCTGGGCGGCGTCGAGGAACCGGCTGACCCACCCCAGCGCCCGGTCGCGGTCCCGGCGCCGCCGGGCCGTCCGGTACGACACCCGCCGCAGGTTCTCCAGCAGCGCCAGCCGCAGCATGATCGGCACGGCCCACAACTCGCCCAGCGTGAGCGGACTGTGATGCTGGAACCCACGGACGAACCGGGTCAGGTTCTCCATGTCGATCCGACCGTCCGTGTGCGAGACGAGTTCCAACGCCAACTCGTACACCCGGGGCGACCCCTGGAGCGGCCCCGTGGCGAGCCGGGGCAACTGCTTGGAGTAGCCCGGCGGCAGGTGGTCGCGGGCGATGTCGATCTGTTCTTCGATCAGGTAGAAGTTGTCGAGCAGCCAGTTGGCGCCGGGGGCCGTCTGGAGGCCCCGCCGGGCCGCCTCCGCCACCACGTCGTACGACTCGCGGATGACCCGCTCGTTCTCGCTCAGCCGGTGGAGCAGGACCTCCGGCCCGGGTCGCGGGTCGACTTCCTGGTCCTCGGCGAGCATTCGGCCGTGCTGTTCCAACTGGCCGAGCGCGAAGAGTTCCGCGCGCAGGGGCGGCTCTTCGCTGACCGGACGGTTGGCGCCCTGGCCGAACAGCCGGCTCAGCGGGGTCCGTCGAAACGCGGCGAGAAATCCATCCTGGCTCATGCGACCCTTTGTCCTGCCGCGCGCCGGTTCCGGACCCGGGCGGTCTGCGGGGCGTCGCCGCATCCACCGCGCCGTTCCCGGCACGGCTCCCGCGGAAGACGCCCGGCCCTGTCATCGGCACGGAACCGGGGGCGCGCGCACACCCTTCCCCCGCCTACGTCTTTACCTTGGCGCGGCGGCGAGGTCAAGAAGCATCGTGAGGGCGACGCTATGAACGGCGGCGTCGGGACCGGCGAGTTCCCGCGCACAGTGCGCCCTGGCGGACAAGCCGCCAGTGGCACGCGGCGCGGCGGGTCTGGAGTACCCGCCGCGCGAGTCACGGTGTGTGGCCCGGCCGGCTTGTCCGGCCGGGAGGTCCGGCGCCCGCTACTTCAACGCCGCCACCTGCTCCGGCGTCAGGGCCTGGGTGAAGAACTTGACCTCGTCAATCACCCCCGTGGCCGCCACGTCGCCCGGCCGGGCGCCGATCCACAGCGGGAACTGGCTGGCCGCCAGCGGGCCCGCCAACTCGGCCGACGCGTCCTTCTTGCCGTCCACGTAGAACGTCACCGTCTTGCCGTCGCACACGCATACCACGTGATGCCATTTGCCGTCGGCCACCGTGGCGGTGCCGTCGAGGCGGAGCGGCCAGGCGTTCGTGTCCTTGAAGTTGAGGATGCCCGAGAGCGTGCCGCTCATCGTCACCCAGATGTCCAGGGTGCGGGCCTCGACGGGTTCGGGGAACTCCGGCCCGCCCCGCCACACGATGTACTGGAAGTCCGAGACGTCTTTCAGTTTCGTCCAGCAGGAGAAGGTGTACTGGTCGGCGTTCAGGTACGGCGCGCTCTCGATGAGGACGTACCCGGCCCCGTTGAACTCCAGGGCCTTGCCGGCCTTGCCGTCCGTCCACGTGAGGCCGTCCTTGATGGTGCCGTGGTTGGAGCCGACGGCGTTGGCCACGGTCTCGCCGCTGCCCTCGTCCATGGGCCAGTAGCCCTTCAGGCCCATTGTCTGGGCCTGGTGCATGGCCGTGCTGCATCCGCCGGCCAGGAACAGCCCCGCCGCCATGAGACAGGTGACGCCGATGAGTCGCTTCGCGTGCATGGTTCGCCTCCTTGAACGGGTCCGCGTGTTCGGTACGATGTGTGTGCTTCCCCCGGCCGCCGTCACGCCGCGCCGCGGCGGCGCAGCCGGTGCAATAAGTATAGCGTGATTCAATCGCCCCGGCGGGTCAAGGGAAATGACGGAATGTGTGACTCGCGTGGCAGGCCCCGGCGCGCTGCGGCCGACATACGTTGCGCGGCGGGTCTCCGCACCCGCCGCGCCTGAACGCCAAGGTTGGCATCCCGAGCGAGCGTCGCGAGTCGAAGAATCTCGCCGCGGCCGTTGTCGTGGGCATTGCACAGGCGACGACCACGGCGAGACCCCTCGGCGCGCCCCTTGGGGGCGGCTCGGGATGACAACAAAGGCAACCCACCGCACGGAGGCCCCACCATGCAGGCCATGGTCCTCGACGCACCGGCCGACATCGCCGACGAACCGCTCGCCCTCCGCGACGTGCCGCGCCCGCAGCCCGGGCCCCGCGACGTCCTCCTCCGCGTCTCCGTCTGCGGGGTGTGCCGGACGGACCTCCACACCGTGGAGGCCGACTTCCCCTTGCCGCGCACGCCCCTCGTGCCGGGGCACCAGGTGGTGGGCGTCGTGGAGGCCGTCGGCGAGAAGGTGACCGAACGGGCCGAGGGCGACCGTGTCGGCGTCGCCTGGCTGCACTCGACGTGCGGCCGGTGCCGGTTCTGCACGTCCGGGCGGGAGAACCTGTGCCCGGACGCCCGGTTCACGGGCCTCCATGCCGACGGCGGGTACGCCGAGTTCATGACCGTGCCGGCCGCCACGCGCGAGGACGGCCGGGCCATGATGCGCCTGGCCGCCGAGGCGGGCGTCGAGACGGAGGTCCGGACGTTCCCCCTGGCCGAGGCGAACCGCGTCCTGCAGATGGTGAAGGATTCGGAGATCCGCGGCGCGGCCGTCCTGCGGGTGGGGTAAAAGGATGCGCCGCCGTTCCGGGCCGGCCGCACGGGCGGGTACGCGCCGGCGCGGCGCGATCGATACTCTGAGAAAACGCGATAGCGCGCACCCCCCGAAAATGCGCTTTTTGCGACCCCGAATCGCCGATTCTGTCCCGTGTGGGACGATTGGGGGCCGGAATGTTAAAATGGGTAAGGCGAAACGTACCCCTTTTTTCAACTTTTTGATCGAAACGCGCGCCGATGCGCGCAAACTTGCCCCGAACTTGCGCCTTTTTTCGGTTCATCGAGGAGGGGCGATATGAATTAAAAGA
>CAZNYC010000163.1:3145-8087 GCA_964577175.1 uncultured Anaerolineales bacterium | reverse complement strand
CTGACGCCTCACGGGAAGACACGGCAACAACAAACAGCAACGATAATCCTCACGCAAAGGCGCAAAGCCGCAAAAACGGCAACGGAAAAACAGAAGTAATAAAAGAACAACAACATGAAAACCAACGATGCATTCAGCGCGACTATGCCGCCGTTGGTCTTGTTGTTGCTCTCGTCTTCCGCCTTTGCAGTTTTTGCGGCTTCGCGCCTTTGCGAAAGCATGCGCTTTCGGCGCCGGCGACCCACGCTTTCGCAGAAGCGCGAAAGCGTGCCACCCCATATGCAGGATGACGATGACCCGCTGCTTCCGCAACGGGCTCGCGGCGGCGCATCCACCGGGCCCTCCGCCTTCGCCCTGGAAAGCCGAGGGCACACCCGCGTTCTACCCGCCGGGGGGCGGTTGGCAAGGCTTCCCCCGGCAGCCCCGGCGCGCGTAAAACCGCAGTGACCTTCGTGACGCGGCGGGTTAAACTGTCCGAGCGACCCAAGCCGCTTGTACGAAAGGAACGCACCGTGTCCATCCTGCGCCCGTGTCTCGTCTGCGCCCTTGCCGTCCTGCTAAGCGCCCCGGCCCTCGCGGCGGACTGGCCCCAATGGGGCGGCAGCGACCCGGGCCGCAACATGGTCTCCCCCGAGACGGGCCTGCCCGACACCTTCGAGCCCGGCAAGAAGACCCGGCACGGCGTCGAGCCCGGCTCCGCCAAGCACGTCCGATGGGCCGTCCGCCTCGGCTCGCACGTTTACGGGAACGTGACGGTCTCCGGCGGCAAGGTCTTCGTCGGCACCGACGACGCCCTCCTGGCCGGCGACGACCGCCTCGAGCGAACCAAGTCCGGCATGGTCAAGTGCCTCGACGAGAAGACCGGCCGCCTCCTCTGGCAACTGCTCACACCCAAGCGCGGCAGCGCCCAACTGCCGCAAGGCGCCCACTATGGGCAGCAGAACTGCGGCACCTGCTCCTCGCCCGCCGTCGCCGACGGCCGCGTCTACGTCGTCACCAGCGCCTGCGAGATGGTCTGCCTCGACGTCGACGGCCTCGCCGACGGCAACGACGGCCCGTTCAAGGACGAGGGCCGGTACATGGTCGGCCCCGGCAAGAAACCCGTCGACCTCGTCGACACCGACGCCGACATCCTGTGGGTCTTCGACATGGTCCGCGAGTTGAACTCCTGCCCGCACGACGTGGCCAGTTGCTCGGCCCTGGTCGTCGATGGGTTCGTCTACACGAGCACCTCGAACGGCCTGGACGGGCCGCACAAAAAGTGCCTCCGGCCGGAGGCCCCCAGCCTCATCTGCCTGGACGCCAGGACGGGCCGCCTCGTGGCGTCGGACAACGAGAAGATCGGGCACCGCATGTTCCACTGCACGTGGGCCCCGCCCTCGATGGGCGTCGTGGGCGGCAAGAAACTCCTCTTCTTCGGCGGCGGCGACGGCGTCTGCTACGCCTTCGAGGCCGTCACCGAGGCCCGCGACGAGCCGTTCCACCTGAAGAAGGTCTGGTCCTACGACTGCAACCCGCCGGAGTACCGGTTCGAGGACGGCAAGCCCATCCCCTACTACCGCGGCGACAGGCGCAAGAAGTACTCCACGAATGAGAACGACGGCAAGTACGTGGGCCCGAGCCAGATCATCTCCACGCCCGTCTTCCACGAGGGGCGACTGTACGTCACGATCGGCCAGGACCCCGCCCACGGGCGCGGCCGCGGCATGCTTCATTGCATCGACCCGTCGGGGACCGGCGACATCACCACGTCCGGCCGCATCTGGGCCAACGACGACGTCGAGCGGACGATGGCCTCCGTCGCCATCGCCGACGGGCTGCTGTACGTCGTCGACTTCGCCGGCCGCCTCCAGTGCCTGGACCCCGACACGGGCAAGCGCATCTGGCTGAAGGAACTGAAGGCCGAGACCTGGGCCACGCCGCTCGTGGCCGACGGCAAAATCTTCGTCGGCACGAAGCGCCACCTGCATATTCTGACAGCCGGCCGGGAGTCGAAGGAACGGGCCAAGATCCGCCTCGGCGCGCCCTCGTACGCCACGCCCGTGGCGGCCAACGGCACGCTGTTCGTCGCCTCGCAGAAGTACCTGTGGGCCCTTGAGAAAGGCGCCTCGGTCCAACCGTGACCTGACAACGCCTCACGCAAAGGCGCAAAGACGACAACGGCGGAACGGAGTCAAAAAGCAACGACAAAGATAGAAGCCCAAGCCGGCCGAGCCCGAATGCTTTGGCTCTGTGCGTTGTTGTTATGTTAATCTTACGTCTTTGCTGTTCTTTGCGGTTTTGCGCCTTTGCGTGAGGCCGCCGTTGCCCTTGTCGTTTGCCGTTGTCGTTGCCTGTTGCCTGTCGCCGGTCGCCCGTTGCCTGCCTTTCCCGGCAAGAAACCCCTGCACGCCCCCGTCTGCGACCGTACAATACCGCGCATGACCGGCGAACGGATCATCGTGGCGATGTCGGGCGGCGTGGACTCCTCCGTCGCCGCCCACCTCCTGAAGGAGGCCGGCTACCGGCCGATGGGCGTCTTCATGTGCGCCGGCCTGGCCGCCCCCCCCGACGGCAGCGGTCCGCCCCGGTGCTGCTCCGGCGACGCCTCGGCCAGCGCCCGCCGCGTGGCCCGGCGGCTGGACATCCCCATCGCCGTCCTCGACTTCGCCGACGCATTCGACCGCCTCATCGACCACTTCTGCGCCGAGTACGGTCGGGGGCGGACGCCCAATCCATGCATCCTGTGCAACCGCGACCTGAAGTTCGACCGCCTCTTCGACTACGCCGAGGCCGCCGGCGCCCGCCTCGTCGCCACCGGCCATTACGCCCGCGTCGAGTGGGAGGCGGGGCGGTGGCGCCTGAAGCGCGGCCTCGACCGCACGAAGGACCAGTCGTACGTCCTGTTCGCCCTGCGGCCGGGGAGGCTCCAGCGCGTTCGCCTGCCCCTCGGCGAGATGACCAAGGCCGAGGTCCGCCGTCTCGCCGCCCGTCTCGACCTCCCGCCCCACGACCGGCCCGAAAGCCAGGACGCGTGTTTCCTGACCGGCTCCGTGGGCGACCTCGTCCGCGACCGCCGGCCCGACCTCGTCCGCCCCGGCCCGATCCTCGACCTCGACGGCCGCGAACTCGGACGCCACGACGGCATCGTCGATTTCACGATCGGCCAGCGGCGCGGGCTCGGCATCGCCGTCGGCGAGCCCCGGTACGTCGTCGCCATCCGGCCGGAGGAGGCCGCCGTCGTCGTCGGTCCGGCGGAGGCGGCCCGCTCGCGCGGGCTCCTCGCCGAGGACGTCGTCTGGCACGAGCGGCCGCCCGCCGAGCCCGTCCGGGCCGAGGTCCAGATCCGCTACCGCCATGCCGCCGCCCCGGCCTGGGTCACGCGCCTGGACGAAACGGGCCCCGCCCCGCCCGCCCGGACCGACGCCCCGGACGAGGACGCCGCGGCCCCCGACGCCCTCGGCCGGGCCGAGGTCCGCTTCGACGACCCGCAACATGCCGTCACCCCCGGCCAGGCCGCCGTCATCTATCGCGACGACCGCGTCCTCGGCGGCGGCTGGATCGCCGAGGCATTCGATTAAAAGTCAGTATACCAAGGGCCTGTCGTTCTGAGGAGGCCGCAAGGCCGACGAAGGATCTCGCCTTGTCGCCACTGGCACGGCGAGATTCTTCGGCCCCGCAAGCAGGGCCTCAGAATGACAGCACCGGTGCGCGCGCGGCGGGGGCGGAGACCCGCCGCGCTCCAAGTAGGAGGGTGGCACGCTTTCGCGCTGTCGCGAAAGCACGATAGCGCGGTGGGCAGTCTTGCCCACCACGCGAGTCCGTTTGCGGCTGGCGCGGTGCCCAAGACCGGGCACCGCGCATCAAGCCGGCTCGCGGCTCGCAGCACGAGGCTTCCGTTATGAACATCGCCATCATCCACACCGGCGCCGTCGGCGACCTCGTGCAGGCGCTGCCGACCTTCGCCGCCGTGCGGGAAGCGCAAGCCTCCGCGGCGGTCACGTTCGTCGGCCGGCCCGAGCGAGGCGCCCTCGCCCGTGCCGCCGGCGCGGCGGACGCCTGCATCGACCTGGAGACGAGCGGCCTGTGGCGAGCCCTGGCGGGCGACCCGTGCGGCCCGTGCCCCGCGTGGCTCGCCGAGGCGAACCTCGTCCTCGACTTCCTGACGAAAGGGGAATTTGCCGCGCGCCACGGCAAGGGGCGGCAGGTGGTGACGGTCGATCCCCTGCCGCCGGACGATTACGGGCGTCCTGCGGCCGCCTACGTCGCCGGGCAGGTCCGCGAGGCGCTCGGCCTCCCGCCGCCGACGGAGGACGACCGCCCCCTTATCCCGCTGGACGAGACGGCGCTGGACGCCGGCCGCGAAGGGCTGGCCGCCCGCGGCGTCCGGCCGCCATGCGTGCTCATCCATCCCGGCAGCGGGTCGGCGCGGAAGAACTGGCCGATGGAGCGGTTCGAGGCCCTCGCGCGCCGCCTGGGCAACGAGGCCGGCCGAAGCGTCGCCTGGCTCGCGGGACCGGCCGAGGTGGAGCGCGGCACGCTGCCGGCGGGCGGGGAGACCGTCCTGCGAGACCTCTCCCTCGTCGACGTGGCGGCCGTCTGCGCCCTCGCCGACGCCTACGTCGGGAACGATTCAGGCGTCACGCAGATTGCCGCGGCGGTGCGGCTGGCGCGCGACGGCCTGCGTGGCCCGGCCGGCTTGCCCGGCCGGGGGATTCCGGCTGCCGGTTGGACAAGCCAACCGGGCCACACGCCCGTGGTGGCACTGTTCGGCCCGACGGACGCACGCGTCTGGGCGCCCCGCGGCGAGCACGTGCATCTCGTGCAATCACCGGACGGCACGATGGAAGGCATCGCTGCCGAGGCGGCCTGGCGGGCGGTACGGGCGGCGCTCAGATAGGACAGCGTGAGGCGCGGTGGGCAGTCGTGCCCACCGCGCGGGGCCCAAGACCGGGCACCGCGC
>CAZNYC010000163.1:0-3045 GCA_964577175.1 uncultured Anaerolineales bacterium | reverse complement strand
CTACTTCGCCGCCGCACCTTTCTCAAACGCGTACAGATACTTCTCGCTCGTCACGTACAGCCGCCCGTTCGCCGCAATCGGGGAACCGTAGAGGCGCGAGTCGAGGCGCACGTCGCTCAGCACCTTTTTCTTTCGGCCCGCCTTCAGGATCCACAGCCGGTTCCCGCACGTCGTCACGTACACCTTCCCGTCGGCGACGAGCGGCGAGGACCAGATCTCGCCCCGCGTCTCGTGCGTCCAGACGGGCTCGCCGCTGGCCGCGTCGAAGCAGTGGACCGTCCGCCCGCAGTCCGTGACGTAGACGAGGCCGTCGGCCACGGCGGGCGTCGACATGCAGTGCCGGTTGAGCGGCCGCGACCACACCTCGTGGCTGCGGGTCACGTCGCCCGTGCCGGAGGCATCGATACATTTGATCCAGCACTCGCGCCGCCCGTGCCAGTAATCGCCCGTGGCGGTCACGTACACGCGGCCGTCGGCGAAGACCGGCATGCCGACGATGAGCGAGGGCGCCCGCTCGCGGTCGTCCTGGTACTCGAGGGGGTGTTCCTTCCGGCCCTCGGGGTCGCAGTGGAACCGCCAGACGGTTCGGAGGGTCGCGGGCTTCTCGGGCAGCGGCCCGGTGACGGGTTCGAACGCGTAGCACACGGCGTCGCCGCCGCCGTAGAAGACGAGGTCGCGCCCGCCGGCCCGGCCGAGCGACGCCGACGACCACTGGCTGTGGATGACCTGCGGCCCGATGCGTTCGCCGTCAGCGGCGAGCAGGCGGCCGGTGTCGGCGTCGAGGGCGATGAGGCTGGGCGCGTCCGGCGTGATCATGCCGCGGTGCGTCCGGTCCACGCCGTTGTTCGTGCCGACGTACACGACCCCGCCGTCGACCATCGGCGAGCAGTGGACCTCGTCGTGCTGCTTCGAGCCCACTTCCTTCATCATATCGAAACGCCAGAGGATGTCGGCGCTCGTCTTGCCGGGCGGAACCGCCGGCTTGCCGCGCGGCGCGCTGTAGCGGGCTTCCCCCTGGAACGGCCCGTCGTTGCCGTTGGCCATGCCGGCCATGTCGAGGCACAGCACCTCGCCGCGGTTCGTGGGCAGGAAGGCCCGGCCGCCCTCGACGGTCGCGGGCGAGCAGATGCCGACGCGCGGCCAGTCGAGGTACGGGTTCTTCTCGTCGAGTTTCGGCACGACGAGTTGCCAGCGGAACCGGCCGTCCGCCTCGTCGAAACACATCAGGACGCTGCGGTCGCCGGTGTGGCGGGGATCGCGCGGCCGGCCGTTGTTCGTCCCGACGAGCACCCGCCCCTCCGCCACGGTCGGCGTGCTGTAGGTGCGCGTGCCGAGGGCGGCCACCCACGCCACGTTCCGGCCCGTGCCGGGCACGGCCCGGCCGGTGTCGCGATCGATCTCGGGGGGTTCGACGGCGTCGGGGAGGTTCGTCTCGCCCGAGACGAGGTTCCGCGACCACGCCTCGCCCCACTGGGGCTGATCGGCGGCGGCCGCCGAGGCAACGACCGCGATAATCGCCAAGGCCGTCGCGCGCCGAACAGTTGATCTCGCCACGTTCATCATGCAGGCACTCCTGGTTCGGACGGCACGCGCGGCGGCCCGGGAGGGCCACGGCGCGGGATGTCAAGGCGTGTCACCATTTTTAGCCCGTCCGGGGCGAAAGGGAACCGCAAAAAAGCCGCCGCCCCCGCGATGCCTTTTTGGTTGCCCGCGCGGGGGGCGGGGTCTATAGTCGGCCCCGCGCGGCATGGCCGCGCCTCCGAAATCCCTCTCCCCCGGCGGGAGAGGGCAGGGAGAGGGGGCGAGGCCGCGCCGTCTGCGAAGGGGCACGTCATGGCCAATCTCGCCACCGACCGCTGGACCCGCCGCCACCTCCTCGGCCTCCAGGACCTCTCGGCCGACGACATCCTGGCCCTGCTCGACACGGCCGACGAGTTCTTTCCGTTCGCCACCGGCGCCGAGCCCGCCCCGCAGACCCTCCAGGGCCGCACCGTCCTGAACCTCATCCTGGAGGATTCGACCCGCACGCGCACCTCGTTCACGCTGGCGGCCGAGCGGCTGGGCGGCCGCGTCATCCAGTTCCACGCCGGCACGAGCAGCATGGCCCAGAAGGGCGAGACGCTCCTCGACACGGCCCGCAACGTCGAGGCGATGGGCCTCGACGCCGTCGTCATCCGCCACAAGCAGCGGGAGGCCCCGCACCGCGTGGCCGAGGCCGTCGCCTGCCCCGTCCTGAATGCCGGCGACGACGCCCACGAGCACCCGACGCAGGCCCTGCTCGACCTGCTGGCCCTGCGGCACCACTTCGGCCGCCTCGACGGGCTGACCGTGGCCATCTGCGGCGACGTGCGGCACAGCCGCGTGGCCCGGTCGAACCTGTACGGCCTCGCCGCGCTGGGGAGCCGGGTCGTCTTCGTCGGGCCGGACCTGTTCCTTCAGGGCCTGGACGACCTGGCAGTAAAGGCCGAGACCGCCACCGACTTCGACGCCGTCCTCCCGGAGTGCGACGCCGTCATGATGCTGCGGGTCCAGCACGAGCGGCACGCGGACCTGGACCTCGACCCCGACGCCTACCGCCGCGGGTACCGGTTGACGGCCGAGCGGCTCGCGCGGGCCAAGGAGGGGGCGCCGGTGCTCCATCCGGGGCCGGTCAACCGCGGGACGGAACTCGCCGACGAGGTGACCGACGGCCCGCAGAGCCTCATCCTGCACCAGGTGACGTGCGGCGTGGCGGTGCGGATGGCGGCCCTGACGCTGTGCATCGCCGCCGCGGAGCGGGCATCCGGCGAATGAGAGCGCGGTGGGCAGTCCTGACCACCGCGCGTCGCGAGGCGGGCAAATAGCAGGGCGCGGCGGGTCTCCGTACCCGCCGCGCGCCCGAAACAACAGCGTTGTCATTCTGAGGGGCCCGAACGGCGACGAAGAATCTCGTCGTGACCTTATGCTGTCATTCTGAGGAGCCCGAAGGGCGACGAAGAATCTCGTCGTGGCCTTATGCTGTCATTCTGAGGAGCCCGAAGGGCGACGAAGAATCTTGCCGTGACG
>CAZNYC010000162.1:0-8092 GCA_964577175.1 uncultured Anaerolineales bacterium | reverse complement strand
GTGTGGCCCGGCCGCTGTTGTGTGGCCCGGCCGCTGTTGTGTGGCCCGGCCGGCTTGCCCGGCCGGGGAGCGATATCGACCCGGCTGGACAAGCCAACCAGGCCACACCAGCGCGGCGGGTGCCCCCCGAACCTCGGCGTCCGATTCTGCTTGAAACCCCCGTCACCGCGGCGTAGGCTGCAGGTTGAATCCTTTGTGGCGGCGCCCGCCGTCACCGTATTGGATCTGGCCGCATTCCGACCGCGAAGGAGAGGCCGCCATGCCGTCCCGTTACTCCCCCACCCGCCGGACGTTCCTGAAATCCCTGGCGGCCGCCGGCGCGGCCGCCGCCGCCCCCTCGGTCGTGCCCGCGTCCGTCTTGGGCGCCGACGCCCCGAGCGAGAAGATCCACATGGCCGGCATCGGCCTCGGCGGCATGGGCACCGGCGACCTGGGCGGCTTCCTGGGCGACTACCGCACCCGCGTCGTCGCCGTCTGCGACGTCGACGAGAACCACACCGGCCGCGCCAAGAAGATCGCCGACGACCGCCAGAAGAGCCGCGACTGCAAGACCTACCAGGACTTCCGCGAGATGCTCGAGAAGGAGGACCTCGGGGCCGTCTTCACGGCCCTGCCGGACCACTGGCACGCCATCCCGGCGATTGCGGCCGCCAAGGCCGGCTGCGACATCCACGGCCAGAAGCCGTTCGCCCGCTCCATCCGCGAGGGCCGGGCCATGTGCGACGCCATCCACCGCTACGGCCGCATCTGGCAGACCGGCAGCCAGCAGCGGTCCGGCGGACGGTTCCGATTCGCCTGCGAACTCGTCCGCAACGGTTACATCGGCAAGGTCCACCGCGTGGAGGTCGGCCTGCCGACCGGCGGCGGGGGCGGCTCGACCGAGCCCAAGCCCGTCCCGGACGGCCTCGACTGGGACTGGTGGCTCGGCCCGGCCCCCTGGCGTCCGTACCAGGGCTTCGGCCCCCACTGGAACTGGCGGTGGATCCTCGACTACTCGGGCGGCCAGTTGACGGACTGGTGCGGCCACCACGTCGACATCGCCCACTGGGGCCTCGGCTACGACCGGACCGGCCCGACGAAGATCGAGCCCATCCGGGCCGTCTACCCGTCCGAGGGGCTCTACGACGCCCCCACCGAGTACGAGTTCCTCTGTACGTACAAGACGGGGGTCGAACTCAGCGTCACGAACAACAAGGTCAATCCCCAGGGGACGAAGTGGATCGGCGACGACGGCTGGGTGTACGTCCGCCGCGGCCGCATCGACGCCGAGCCCAAGCACCTGCTCAGCGAGAAGATCGGCCCCGGCCAGATCCAACTCTACGACAGCGGCGGCCACAAGCGGAACTTCATCGATTGCGTCCTCAGCCGCAAGGAGACCATCTGCCCCGCCGAGGTGGGGCACCGGTCCATCAGCGTCGGCCTGCTGGGCGAGATCGCCATGCTCACCGGCCGCACCATCCGCTGGGACCCCGAGACGGAGGAGATCCTCGGCGACCCCGGCGCCGCCGAACTCCTCGGCCGCTCCTACCGCGAACCCTGGCAACTGTAACCCGGCTTCCCCGACGCCGCAACCGACACGAGGAGCACACGCGATGCGATATACGACGTTTTCGAAGAGCCTGGCGACCCTGCTGGCGACGACCGCCGTCCTCGCCTCCGGCGCCGCCCGCGCCGACGTCTACGACGACCTCGTCACGGTGGACTGGGCGGGCATCCGGCCCATCCAGGCGGCCATCGAGACGGACATCCGCCAGGCAAAGACCGCCGAGGCCCGCCGCGCCGTCGAGGACAAACTCATCCGGGCCCTCAAGCATCCCCGCGCCACGTACGAGTGCAAGCAGGCCGTCTGCCGGCTGCTCCGCCGCGTGGGGACCGAGAAGTGCGTGCCGACCGTGGCGAAACTCCTGACGGACGACCGGCTCTCGCACATGGCCCGCTTCGCCCTCCAGTACATGGCGGCCCCGCAGGCCGCCGAGGCCCTCCGCGGCGCGCTTCGCACCACGCGGGGCGACCTGAAGATCGGCATCGTCACCAGCCTCGGCGAGCACGGCGACCCGCAGTCCGCCCGGGCCCTCGCCCCGCTCGCCGGTGGGCGCGATACGGACCTGGCGCGGGCGGCGATCCGGGCGCTGGCGCGCATCGGCGGCGAGGCCGGGGCAGGCGCCCTGGCCAAGGTCACCCCGCCGGCGGCCCTGAAGCAGGCCTGGGCCGACGCCTACCTCCGCTGCGCCGACGGCCTGCGCGAGGCCGGCAAGACCGCCGACGCCGCCCGAGTCTACAAGAAACTCTACGTCCCCGCCCAGCCGGAGGTCATCCGCATCGCCGCCCTCCGGGGCCTGGCCCTCGCGCAGGGGCCGGACGCCGTCGGCATGCTCGTCGACCTCGTCAAGGGCGGCCAGGGCGACCTGGCCCAGGCGGCCCGGCGATTTCTGATGGAATCGCCCGGCGAGGCCGTCACGACGGCGATCGCCTCCGCCGCCGCCTCCGCCGATGCCCAGGTGGCGGTCGACCTGCTGGATATCCTGACGGAGCGCGACGACCCGGCCGCCGCCCCGACCGTCACGCGCCTGGCCGAGGCGGGCGACGAAGGCGTCCGCGTGGCGGCCCTCCAGGCCCTCGCCCGCCTGGGCGACGCCGACAGCGTCCCCGTTCTGGCGAAGGCCGTGGCGGCCGGCGGACCCGTCCGCGACGCCGCCGTCGGCGCGCTGAACCGCATCCGCGGCGAGGGCGTCGGCCAGGCCATCGCCAAACTCCTGGGCTCCAAGGACGCCGCCGTCCGGGCGGGCGTCGTCGAGGTCCTCGCCACCCGGGCCGATGCGAGCATGGTCCCCGCGATGCTCGAAGCCGCACGCGACGAAGACGGGGACGTGCGGGCCTCGGCCGTCAAGGGGCTGGAGGCGGCCGCCGGCGCGGGCGACCTGCCCCACCTCGTGGACCTGCTCGTGAAGGCGGACGCGGGTGAGCGCGGGGCCATCGAGAAGGCCCTCACAGCCGCCGTCGCCCGGACCGAGGGCGCGGAGGCCAAGTCGGCCCCGCTCGTCTCGGGCCTCGCGAAGGCCGACGCGGGCGCCAAGGCACGCCTGCTCCGTCTGCTCGGCCGGGTGGGCGGAAAGCAGGCCCTGGCGGCCGTCCGCGGGGCGCTGCACGACCCGAACGAGGCGGTGGCGACGGCGGCCGTCCGGGCCCTGGCGGACTGGCCCGACGCCTCGCCCGCGCCGGACCTGTTGAAGGTCATCCAGACGAGCGACGACCGGACCCGCAAGGCCCTGGCGTTCCGCGGATACGTCCAGATGGCGAACATGCCGGGCGTCGGCGGCGAGGAGGCCGTCCGGATGTACAAACGGGCGCTGGACCTGGCCGAAACCCCCGCCGCCAAGAAGAGTGTCCTCTCGGGCCTGGCCGGCGCCCGCGTGCCGCAGGCGCTCGACCTCGTCAAGGATCTGCTGGACGACCCGAATGTCCGTGCGGAGGCGGAACTCGCCCTCGTGCAGGTGGCCGGCAACGTCCGCGACGCCGACCCGGCGGCCGCCCGGTCGGCCCTGGAGCAGGCCGTCAAGTCCACGAAGAACGATGCCGTCCGCCGGCAGGCCCAGGGTATCCTGAACGAGATGGAGAAGTTCCGGGGCTACGTCACCTCGTGGCTTCTGGCCGGCCCGTACACGGAGGGCTCGCCGTTCAACACGGCCTACCCGCCGGAGAAGGACGGCGAGGACGTGGCCTGGCAGGTGGCCGAGGAGGGCGTCGGGCCGCAGATCATCGACCTGACGAAAACGTTCAGCGGCAGCAATCGGGCCGCCTACGCCAGGACCTGGCTGTACTCGCCCATGACGCAGGCCGTCCGCCTGGAACTCGGCAGCGACGACGGCATCAAGGTGTGGGTGGGCGACAAACAGGTCCACGCCAACAACGCCAACCGTCCCGTCCGGCCGGGCGAGGACACCGCCAAAGCCCGCCTGGAGCAGGGATGGAACGAGGTGCTCGTGAAGATCTCGCAGGGCGGCGGCGACTGGGCGTTCTCGTTCCGCGTGACGAAACCGGACGACTCGGCGCTCGACGACATGAAGGTCCGGCTGGAGGCACCGTAGCGCAGCGGTCATTCTGAGGCCCCGCTTGCGGGGCCGAAGAATCTCGCCGTGTGTAAGGCGTCGAGGCGAGATTCTTCGTCGCGGCTCCGCCGCTCCTCAGAATGACAACCATGAAGGCGTTTTCTACCAGCACATTGCACGCCCACGAACCCGAGAGGACAGGATACGCCATGACCCCACACGCCACTCCGTCACACCCGGGCGGCGGCGCGGACCGCCGCCGGTCCGGCCGTCGCGTCCCTATGCGCTCGAGCCGGCGGCAGTTCCTGAAGCGTGCCGCGGCGGCGGGGGGCCTCGCCCTCGCCGCTCCGTACGTCCTCCCGCAGGCCGCTCTCGGCCTGAACGGCGAGGTCCCCGCCAGCGAACGCATCGTGGCGGGCGGCATCGGCATCCGGAACCGCGGCGGCCACGACCTCCGCTGGATGCTCCCCAACAAGGACGTCCAGTTCGTCGCCATCTGCGACGCCCAGAAGCAATCCCGCGAGCGGGTCAAGCAGATGGTCGACAGCCATTACGGCACGGGCGACTGCGCCATGTACAGCGACCTCCGCGAGTTCCTCGCCGACCGGGCGGACCTCGACGCCATCCTCACCGCCACCGGCGACCGCTGGCACGCCCTCGTCTCCATCCTCGCCATGCGGGCCGGCAAGGACGTCTACACCGAGAAACCCTCCTGCATGACCATCGCCGAGGGCCAGGCCGTCGTCGACACCGCGAAGCGCTACGGCCGGGTGTACCAGACGGGCACGCAGCGCCTGAGCATCGGCAACTTCGTCTACTGCTACGAGATGGCCCGCCTGGGCCGCCTCGGCCCGGTCCACACCGCCTACGCCCACATCGCCCCGTGGGATGCCGCCATCATGAAGACCGAGTGGCTGCCGGCCGAGCCCCAGCCCCCCAAGGACGAGGTCAACTGGGACCTCTGGCTGGGCCCGTGCCCGTGGCGGCCGTTCAACAAGTCGTACATCCGCGGCGGGTGGCGGGGGCACTTCGACTTCCACACCAGTTGCATCGGCGAGTGGGGCGCCCACACCTTCGCCCAGGCGCAGTACGGCCTGGGGCTGACCGACACCTCGCCCGTCCACTACCAGTACGTGGAGAACAAGACGGGCGACGGCATGGTGTGCACCTTCGCCGACGGGCGGAAACTCGTCCTTTCTCGCGGCAAGAAGTACTGGCACGGGTCGTGCGGCATGCGGTTCGACGGGCCGGAAGGCTGGGTCGCCGCCGCCGACGGGTACGCCAAGCCGGACGTCTCCGACCCGCGGCTGCTGGCCGACTACGACCAGATCGTGGCCGATTACGTCGCCCGCACCGGCCACACCCTGAACCACATGCGGAACTTCCTCGACTGCGTCAAGTCGCGCCGGCTGACGGTGGCGAACCCCGAGGTCATGTACCGCTCGATGACCACCGTCCACTGCGCGAACATCTGCATGTGGCTGAAGCGGGACCTGAAGTTCGATCCCGCGAAGGCGGAGTTCATCGGCGACGCCGAGGCCAACCGGCTCCGCTCCCGCGCCCAGCGCGAACCGTGGATCTATTAACACAAGGAATTCCGAGTCTGTCATTCTGAGGAGCGGCGGAGCCGCGACGAAGAATCTCGCCTCGACGCCTTTCCCGCGGCGAGATTCTTCGGCCCCGCCGTGGTCTGCCCCGCAAAGCGCACGGCCGGACAAGGCCGGCCGTGGCACGTGTTACGAGACGCGCGGCGGGTACGGAGACCCGCCGCGCTCCGCAAAACCCGCTGTCCAAAGGAACCCACGCCATGACCCGACGCCGAATCACCCTTGCCGTGTTCGCCGCCCTCGTCGCCCTGGCTGCCGTCCCGGCCGGGGCCCAGCAGTTTCCCCCCGCCACGCCGGAGGCGGAGGCGAAACTCCTGGCCGTCCTGAAATCCGACGACGCCTCCCGCGAGGCCAAGGCCACCGCCTGCCGGCACCTCGCCGTCGTCGGCACAAAAAAGGCCATCCCGGTGCTCGCCGGCCTCCTGGGCGACGAAGAAATGAGCCACATGGCCCGCTACGCCCTGGAGCCCATGGACGACCCGGCCGCCGGCGCCGCCCTCCGCGACGCCGTCGGCAAGGTGAAGGGCCGGCCGCTCGTCGGCGTCATCGGAAGCCTGGGCGTCCGGCAGGACGCGAAGGCCGTCCCGCTCGTCGCACCGCTGCTGGCGAGTGATGACGCGGACGTGGCCCACGCCGCCGCCCGCGCCCTGGGCAGCATCGGCACGCCCGAGGCCGTCACGGCGCTTCGTAAGGCGATTGACAAGGGCAAGGTTCGCGACACCCAACGTCTGGCCCTGTGCGAAGGCCTCCTCCGCGCCGCCGAGGCGCTATGCGAGGCCGGCAAGGCCGCCGACGCCACCGGCGTGTACGATCATCTGCGCGGCCTGAAGGAGGTGCCGCACCAGGTCCGGACGGCGGCGCTGCGGGGCGCGATCCTCGCGCGCGGCGACGACGGCCTCGCCCTGCTCAAGGAATACCTGGCATCGGGCGATTACCTCGTCTTCGCCGCCGCCTGCCGCACCACCCACGAGATGGACCAGCCGGCCGCGACGACGGCCCTGACGGACGCCCTCGCCCGCGGATCGGCGGACCGGAAGATCCTCGTCCTGCTGACCCTCGGCCGCCGGAAGGACCCGGCCGCCGTCGGCCCCGTTATGGCCCTCGCCGGGAGCAAGGACGCCGACAAGGCCGTCCGCCTCCAGGCCCTCGAGACGGCGGGCGAGATCAACGATCCGGCGGCCGCCGACGCCCTCGTCGCGCTGGTCAACGCGGAGGACGAGGACATCGCCAAGGCCGCCCGCGAGCGCCTCGCCTCCATCCCCGGCGACAAGGTCGACGCCGCCGTCATGACACTCTTCACGAGCGAGGACACGAACCGGCGGCTCATTGCGATGCAACTCGTCGGCCGGCGGCGGATGCGCGACGCCGTCCCCGACCTCCTGACGGCCGCCCGCGCCGACGACGCCAACGTCCGGGCGACGGCGATCCGGCAGTTGGGCGAACTCGCCTCCACCGACCGGCTGCCCGTCCTGCTCGACCTCCTGATGGCGAACACGGCCGGCAACGTCCTCGGGGCGGCCCAGGCGGCGGTCAGCAGCGTCTGCGACCGGGCCGAGACACCCGAGACGTGTGCCGGGCCCGTCGCCGACCTCCTGCCGAAGGCCGACCCCGCCCAGAAGGTGGTGCTGCTGCGGGTCCTGGGCGGCATCGGCGGCGAGACCGCCCTGAAGGCCGTCCGCGGCATGGTCGGAAGCGACAACCAGGACGTCCACACCACCGCCATCCGGACGCTCGCGGGATGGAAGACGCCGGACGTCCTGCCCGCCCTCCTGGACATCGTCAAGGAAAGCGACAACCCGCGCGACCGGACGCTGGCGCTTCGCGGCTACCTGGGCTGGGCGGCGCGGCGCGGGCGAGGCCAGTTGCCCCGCGGCAAGCGGCTGGACCTCTGCCGCACCGCCGCCGACATCGTCAAGACGGCCGGCGAGAAGAAGCAACTGCTCGGGGCCCTCGGCAACATCCGCTCGCCCAAGGCCCTCGACCTCATCCTGCCGCACGTGGACAACGCCGAGGTCCGGAGCGAGGCGTGCTCCGCCGCCGTCGCCGTCGCCGAGGAACTCCTGAAGGTGGGCGGCGGCAAGCGGTACGCCAAGGACCTGATCGAGCCGCTCCAGAAAGTGGCCGACGCCGCCGAGGGCGACCTTGCCAAACGGGCCAAGGGGCTTCTGAATCGGGCCCGCAGCAAGGCGAAGTAGCAGGGAGTCCGGGACTGCATTTCACGTCCGTGGCAGCGCGGCGGGTCTCCGCACCCGCCGCACGCGGCGCATCGGCGGCATGAAGCGCGGTGGTTCTCCGTAACCACCGCGCTATCACTCAAGGGTGACCCGCTCCAGACCCGCCGGCCTACGCCCGCCGCCGACGGAGCAGGGCCGCAAGCCCCGCACCCAGCAGCGCCAGCGTCGCCGGTTCGGGTGCCGTACCGTCCAGCGGGGCCGGGGC
>CAZNYC010000161.1:0-8164 GCA_964577175.1 uncultured Anaerolineales bacterium | reverse complement strand
TGGCAGACCAAGAGCGCGACGCCGGCGGCGACGTTGTACAGCGCCCTGCTGAGGGAGAACCAGAAGAAGGGCAAAGACTCGCGGTTTCGCAAGGTCGGCCGCGGCCGGTTCGCCCTCGCCGCCACGAAGGAGAAGTGAGCCATGGCACGCACCACGACACGCCCCCCGCGCCTGCCCGACGGCACCCGCGTCCACGTCCGCAGCGACCACTTCCGCCAGGTCATCGCCCATGCTGCACGCCCATCCCTGCCGCTTGTTCTGGAGCAGCAGATCGCCTGTGTGCCAGCGGCGGTTCGGGTAATTGCAAGTCACATCGGTAGCGTCTCATGCGGTCTCCTGCCTTGCCCGATTCTCTCCACCAGCGGCGTCGCTGACTGGCCCGCTACGTTGCCTGGTGGGCCGGATCAAGTGCTCCGACAGGACGTAGAGGACCGGCAGCACGAAGAGAGTCAGCATCGTCGCGGTCACAATGCCGCCGATTACCACCGTCGCCAGCGGCCGCTGCACCTCCGAGCCGACGCCGGTGGAGAGGGCCATTGGCAGAAATCCAGCGGCGTCGGTGACGGTGGTTGCCAAGACCGGGCGGAGGCGCTGTCGCGCGCCCTCGATTACCGCCTCGATCAGCGACAGGCCGTCCTCGCGGAAGCCGCGGATTGCCGCCACCATCACCTGTCCGTCCAGCACCGCGATGCCGGAGAGGGCGATGAACCCTACGGCGGCGCTGACGCTGAAGGGGATGCCGCGCAGCCACAGGGCGAAGACCCCACCGATCAGCGCGAAGGGGATGCCCGTGTAGATCAGCAGCACATCCCGCAGCCTTTTCGTGCTGAAGTACAGCAGCACGAAGATCAGCAGCAGCGTGGCGGGTACGACCAGCATCAGCCGGTTCTGGGCGCGCTGGAGGTTCTCGAACTGGCCGCCCCATTCGACGACGTACCCCTCCGGCAGGACGACCTCTCGCCCGATCCGCTCCCTGGCCTCATCGATGAACGACGTGACGTCCCGGCCGACGACGTTGCACTGCACGCGGATGAGCCGGCGGCCCCACTCGCGATTGATCGTCGCGAATCCCTCGGTGGTCGTGATCGACGCCAGCGAGCGCAACGGCAGGCGCTGGCCTGCCTCCGTGGGCACCAGCGTCTCGCCCAGCAGATCGGCGTCGCGGCGGTGCGCATCCGGCAGCCGGACGACCAGGTCGAAGTGGCGCTGTCCCTCGAAGACCTCGCCGACGGCCCGCCCGCCGACGGCCTCGACGAACTCCAGCACATGCCGCGCCGGAACGCCGCGGCGGGCGATCGCTTCCTGATCGACGCGGACCTGGCGCATCGGCTGGCCGGTCACCTGGTCGACAGCGATGTCCGACGCACCCGGAATCTGCAGCAGGACGCGCTGGATGTCGTCGCCTATGCGGACCAGCTCGTCGAAGTCGTCGCCGTAGATCTTGATCCCCAAGTCCGACCTGATGCCGGAGATCATCTCGTTCAGCCGCATCTCGATCGGCTGGGTGAAGACCATGTTCAGCCCCGGCAGGTCCGCCAGTTCCTGCTGCATGGCGGCGACGAGATCCGTCTGGCTGCTCGCGCGGGTCCACTGCTCGCGCGGGTGGAGCGAGACGAAGATGTCAGTCAGTTCCGTGCCCATCGGATCCGTCGCAACCTCGGCCGTCCCGATGCGGCTCCACACGTGCCGGACCTCGTCGGGAAACTTCTCCTTGAGCAGTTGCTCGATCCGGGTGTTGTAGGCGGCCGACTCGTCGATGGAGATGCCCGCCAGGCGGATGGTGTTGACGGCGATGGCCCCCTCGCTGAGGCGAGGCAGGAACTCTCCGCCCAGGCGCGTCGCCTGCCAGATCGTCAGCGCCAGCACCGCGACCACGGCCGGCAGGACGCCCCAGCGCAACTTCATCACGCCTCTGAGGCAGACGGTGTAGATCGTTATCGAGACGCGATCGAGGATGCTCTCGCGTCGCCTTGGCCGGCGCGGCAGGAAGTAGTAACCCAGCACGGGCGAGAGCGTCAGGGCCAGCACCATCGCGCCGAGCAGGGCGAAGATGAACGTCCAAGCCATCGGCTTGAACATCTTCCCCTCGATCCCCTCCAGCGTGAGCACCGGCAGGAAGGCAATGAGCACGATGCCCAGGCCGAAGGCGATCGGCCGGGTCACCTGTTTGCCGGACTCGGCGACGACCGCCAGCCGCTCCGACGACGTCAGATTGCGCCCGAACTGCCGCGACCGCTCCAAGAGTTTGCGTTGGTTGATGTCCGTCATCACCACCGAGCCGTCGATGATGATGCCGAAGTCGATCGCCCCGAGGCTCAGCAGGCTGGCGGCGATGGCGAACTCGTACATGCCCAGGATGGCGCAGAGCATCGTCAGCGGGATGATGATCGCCACCAGCAAGCCCGCCCGGAGGTTGCCCATGAACAGAAAAAGCACCAGGACCACCAGGCCCGCTCCCAGCAGCAGGTTGTGTTCCACCGTCCCGATCACGGCGGTGGTCAACTCGGTCCGGTCGTAGACAACCTCGACGACAACGTCCTCGGGCAGGGCGCGCCGGACCTGCTCGAGCTGCATCTTGAGGTTGTCGGTGACGACCTTGCCGTTCTCGCCCATGAGCATGAATGCCAATCCGAGCACGACCTCGCCCCGGCCGTCGGCGGTCACCGCGCCGCGGCGGATCTCGTGGTCGATCCTCACCTGCTCGGCGATGTCGTGGATGTGAACGGGGCTTCCGTCGTAGGAGGCGATAACGATGTTCTCGATCTGCTCGATGGTGGAGACCCGCCCGATGCCATGGACCATCTCGCTGACGCCCGCGGCGGTGATCAGCCCGCCGCCGACGTTGGTGTTGTTCTGCTCCAGTGCCTCAAAGACGTCATCCAGGGTCAGGTCGAACTTCAGCAGCGCCTCGGGCGAAACGATCACGTGGTACTGCTTCACCTCACCGCCCCAGGCGTTGACTTCTGCAACGCCGGGCACCTTGCGCAGTTCGGGCTTGATGACCCAGTCGTGGATTGTTCGCAGCTCCTCGAGCGTACGGTTCGGCTCCTCGGAGCGGACGACGTAGTGGAAGATCTCCCCCAGGCCGGTCGCGATGGGGCCCAACTGCGGCGGCTCGATCCTCTCGGGCAGCTCTACGGCGTTGATGCGTTCGAAGACGTACTGCCGGGCATCGGTGATGTCGGTTTCGTCATCGAAGGTGGCAACGACCTGCGAGAAGCCGAACTTGGAGATTGAGCGGACGTTGACCAGGCCCGACAGACCGCCGATGGACAGCTCAATCGGCAGCGTGATCTGTTGCTCGATCTCCTCCGGGTTCAGCGCCGGCGCGACGGTGTTGATCTGCACCTGCACCGGCGTGGTGTCGGGGAAGGCGTCGACCGGCAGCATGGTCAACCGCCACACGCCCAGTGCGCAGAGGATGACGGTCAGCAGCACCACCAGCAGACGATTCTTCAGCGACAGCTCGACAAGCTTGGCCAGCATGCAATACTCCTTCGGGCTCCGTGGCCGCCTTCAGTTCAATGATCGGCGCAGCCCGCCCCGAGTCGCGACTTGAGGAACTCGGACATGATGATGAAGCTGCCGTCCGTCACGACGCTCTCGCCCGCATCGAGCCCCGCGAGCACCTCCAAGCTCTCGCCGTGGGACGCCCCCAGCGTGACGCTCCGCAGGGCGAAGAGGTCCGGTTCCTGCGCCACAAACACGAACCGGCCGCCCTCGTGGCGCTGGACGGCGTCGCGGGGCACGACAGCCGCCTGCCTCGCTCCGCCGGTGAGGATACGGGCCTTGCCGAACAGACCGGTCTTGACCTGCCCTGCGTCCTCCGTCACCAGGGCCCGGGCGCGGACCATCCGGCTGCGGGGGTCGACGGACGTGTCGATCCAGGTGATCGCGCCCTGGATTGTCTCGCCTGGCAGTTCCTCGAACCGTGCTTCAACCGCCTGGCCGATCTGTACGTGGGCGAGGTGCGCCGCGGGTACGGAGAGCACGAGCCACCGGCTGGCGAGGTCCGCGAGAACGAACATCGTATCGCCCACAGCGACCGCCTCGCCAATGACGGCTCTTCGTTCCACCAGCGTCCCGCCAAACGGCGCGCGTACCACCAGGTGGGCGGACGTGTCCTGTGTTCGCTCGATGGTATCGATCTCTCCGTCCCTGACCCCGAGGTTGACCAGCTTCTGGCGGAGGTTGTTACGAGTCAGCTCCACCGTGCGGTATGCAGCCTGCGCTTCGAGAACGTCCTTCTCGGCGGCGATCTGCTGCTCTCGCAGCCGGCTCTGGCGCTCGAATGCCTGCCGGCGAATATCCAGCTCCACCAAGGCGGAGAGGTACTCGCTCTTGGCGGTCGCCACCTCCGGCGAGTGCAGTTCCACGAGGACGTCGCCAGTCGCCACGCGCTGCCCCACATCGTGAGCAACGCTACGGATGACCCCGCCGGCCAGCGGCGTGATCTTCGCCATCGTGTTGAGGTTGTACTGCACCTCGCAGTAAGCATCCACAACGGGAGCAGACTGCGTCATGCGCGGGCTTCCCGTCCGGATCCCCACCTTCTGCGCGGAGGCGGTCGACGGCAGCCGGACCATCATGCTGCCCCCGGGCTCGAGCGATGCGGCCAGGTCGGGCTGGCAGATGGCGCACTGCGCCTCCAGCACGCCGTGCTCGCCGCAGAACAGCCCGCCGCCTTCGTGTTGCCCGTGCGAGTCTCCCGCCGGTTGTTGCGGTGCGTTCTTGCCCTGGGGCGCGAGCTCCGGGTTGCAAAGGAAGCACTCGTCCTCGTAGAGGAAGTGTTCCTTGCAGTACAAGCGGCTCTTCTCCTCCAACTCGGGGTGACACAGCCAGCAGCGGTCCTCGTAACGGCCGTGCTCCTTGCACCAGAGCCGTCCCTTGTCCCGCTTGGCAGGATCGCAGATGAAGCAGGTCTCGCCCGGCGTTTCGTGCGAGTGGGCCGCGGCGATAGGGGCTTTGCCCTCGCCGTGGGCATGCCCTGCATGATCTGCCCCCTCCCCGTTCGCCTCGCTGTCGGCCTGATCTCTGCAGCCTGTCGTCAGAAGTACGAGGGCCAGTACTGCCGGCAGCAACGCTAGCCACCGATTCACGTTCTGAAAACGATAGGTCATCATGGTTCCGTCTCCGTATGTGGTTGTGTGTGATTAGTTGACGCCGTCAGATCCGCGAGCCCCTGGCCGATCAAGGACTCGATCTCCACGGCAGCCACGTGGTAATCGGCCAGGGCAGTAACGTGTTGCGTACGCAGCTCCACGAGCGTTCGTTCGGCGTCGAGTGCGTCCAAGAAGTCGACATCGCCCTGCTCAAAGGCACGTCGTGTGACGTCGAATGCCTCTTCAGCCGCCGGCAGCGCTGTCTTTCGCAACGTGACCGCCTGGTCGTACGCGTTTGCCAACTGCGTCCACGCCTCGGAAAGCTGCCTCGCCAGGAGCAGTTCGACCTCCCGTCGCCTCTGCTGTGCGGCGGTCACACCGTGGCGGGCGGCGGAAATGCTTCCCTGGCTGCGGTCGAAGATCGCAAGCGGCAGTGAGATGCCCACCAGCATCGCCGTCTCATCGATCTCGTTCAGTCGCTTGACGCCGACGGCGACGGTCACGTCGGGAACCGCCTCAGCGCGTGCCAGATCGGCCTCCGCGCGCCGCAGTCCGATCTCGGCGGCCCAGCGGGCAACCTGCGGATTTTGCTCGATCAGTCCTGCCAAGGCTTCCGGGGCCGGCGGCGCGCGCAGCGTGTCCAATTCCCCCGCCACGTTCTGGAACGTCGGTACGTCCTGGTCCCACATGAGGGCGAGTTGCCGCCGTGCGACGTCAAGCTCCCGCTTCGCCTCGCGCAGCCGAACTTGTGCCCGGGCCACGGGTACACGGGCACGGACCTGCTCAACCTGGGGAGCGGCTCCAGCCTCCACCCGCTTCTCCGTCGTCGATGCCAGAGCCTTCGCCAGTTCCATATCCTGCTGTGCAACGGCCAGCCGACGCTCTCGCGCCAGCACGTTGACGTACCGGCGCGTCAGCGCCGCCAGCACGCCGATTCTTGCGGCCTCGTAATCCCAGCCTGCCAGTCGCGCCTTGAAGCCGGCCACTTCGCGTCGGCGGGCGATGTCGCCCCCGAGGGGGAACGTCTGCGCCAGGCCGACCGTAAACTCGGCCGCATTCGTACCGGCAAGCTCCCCCGTACCGGCGAACTCTTCGACCTCGAGTTCCAGTTCCGGATTAGGCCACAGGCCGGCTTGCAGGAGGCGTGCCTCGGCTGCGCGAATCTCCCACGCGAAGGCCCTTAACTCCGGGTTCCGCAGGAGAGCCAACGCCATTGCCTGGCGAAGGCTCAGCGTGCCCATGGGTTCCTGCAGGGCAGCCGACGCCTCCGCACGGCCGGTGCGGGCGGGGGTTTCGTTCGGTCGGTACGTCGACAGCCCCGCGCCCCATGGTCGAGGTTCCGGCAGCGATGACCCCCACTCCGGAAGGCTGCATCCTGCCAGCAGCCCCGGTAGCAGTGCGGTCATGCACCATGTCATCGTTTTCATTCCTGATGTCCTTCTTGGTCCTGGGGCGCAAGCTCTTCGCCTGCGCGTAAGACAAAGGTGCAAGGAATCTTAGCGCAGACGGAGAACCTTGGCGATCGGCCGCGGGCTCCTGTCGGCCAGCCAAAAGATCAGATCAGAAGTACGACGCTTCGCAGAAGTGAGGGGGCCAGGAAGCCCATGTCAAGGAGCGGCAGAGGTCGGGAATCAGCGGCGTCAGCCGACATCGGACCTTGTATGGGAAGGCCAACCGGCAGATTCATCCGTGAACCACTCTCCCAGGTCTTCCGCGGAGGGTTCACAGGTTGCTCAGCCCGGCCTTCAGGGATGGGCACCTGCAGGCAGCAAGGGCAAGGGCTTGTCGCCGCAGAAACCGGCGCTACGACTTCTGCAGAGACGCCCTGTACGGCCCGTGTGAGGCACGCCGTGGCGCAACCAACTGCTACGGATCTGACACCAACATGTCCCTCCATGCCAGTGCACACCACAGTGATCGTCCCTCCAAGAGGGGAACCCGCCGCTATCGTCACTGCAAGCCAAGATGTCATAAACCGCCTGAGCATAGCTGGGAATTGTATGCTGGCCGATGCACGAAATCAAGCTTTCTGTTCGGCCTCGGCCAGATTCACTGAGTCTTGGCCCGAACCCCCTTCCCGCCAACACGAAGAGGTCAGTGATCATATGCTTTACCGAGGGTGCGGACTTACCTCGTGATGGCAATCTGCTTTATCGACTTCTTCTCGTCATCGGCGGCGTGCTCCGATATATCGAGAGCGTAAGCCAGCGGGTCGCCCTCACTGGGAAATTCCCCAGTGAGGGTGTCGCAGAGGGTAAGGCTGACATGTGTAGCTACAACGACTCCCTCCGCCCGAAGATGCGGCACAGACACATTGGCAGAACGGGCTATATGCAACCGATGCTGCTTGTAAGTCCCTATGCAATAGGCACTTCCGGGCGATGGCCTTTTCCGAGGGCCGCGGGAACGGCCGCGTCCTGCGTGTTTGTTTGTGGCGCGCGAAAACACCGACGCACGGCGCCGAAATGACATGCTGTGGCCGGTCCACGGCGTGTACGACGACGGAGTACGACAAGGCACCTCGTGACCGGCGCGAACAGGCCTTGCAGGTTAGCAACATCGGATGAAAGGAGAACGGATGATTCAGCGGGTCAGGCTGTTGACGGTGAAGGAACTGGCATCGGCCCTCGGCGTCCACCAGCGCACATGCTGGCGGCTCTCGGCCAAGGCCGAGGCGGGACAGGGCCGCTTCCCGCGGCCGCTACGCATCGGCCCCAAGACCGTCCGCTGGCGCCTGGTGGACGTGGAGGCGTATCTGGCACACATGGCAGGCGAATCGGACCCGAAATATTCATCGAGGATGTGCCATAACTGACTTGCCCCGTGGCCAAACCGGAGGTAAGGGGTCGTCGGGGACTCAAGACAGAAGGGACGGAAGCGAATGGCCAGTATCTACCGACGAAAGCCGGGCGGCCCGTACTACGTAACGTTCTTCGAGCGGCCGGGCAAACGGCGGACGGTGAAGGGCTCGCCGGACCGGGCAATGCTCCACCGGCTGGCCCTTGGAACGGGCTTCCGCGCGAGCGAACTGGCAAGCCTGGTGCCGGATTCGTTCAGTCTCG
>CAZNYC010000160.1:0-8194 GCA_964577175.1 uncultured Anaerolineales bacterium | reverse complement strand
GCCTGCGGCGCGAAGGAGTTTCACGTCGCGCCCGGCGGCAACGACGGGGCCGACGGGACGGCCGGGGCGCCGCTGGCCACGCCCGCCCGCGCCCGCCGGGCCGTCCGCGCCCACCGGGCCGCCCATCCGGACGAGGACGTGACGGTCGTCCTCCACGGCGGCACGTACCGGTTGGTCGAGCCGCTTGTCTTTACCGCCGAAGACGGCGGGGCGGCGGACGCGTCCGTCACTTGGCGGGCGGCGAAGGGCGAGACCGCCGTCCTCAGCGGCGGCGAGGTCGTCACCGGATGGACGAAGGGCGAGGGCGGCGTCTGGACGGCCAAGGTCCCCGGGGCGAGCGACGGCGAGTGGTATCCCCGGCACCTGTGGGTCAACGGCGGGCGGGCGACGCGGGCACGATGGCCGAACGCGGGCGCCGAGGTGCCGTACGTCAAGATCACCGGCGGCGGCATCGCCGACGACCTCTCGGACTTCACCCTCCGGTTCAAGCCGGGCGCGGTGAAGGCGTGGGAGAACCTGGAGGACGCCGAGATCGTCGTCCTGAAACTCTGGTCCGCCCTCCGGAAGCGGCTGGCGGCGGCGGACCCGGCGGCGGGGACCGTCACCCTCCGCCCGCCGCACGTGGCGGGGAGCCGGTCGAACCGGGCCCGCAAGGGCATGTGGGCGTGGTTCGAGCACTCGCCGGACTTCCTCGACGCCCCCGGCGAATGGTGCCTCGACCGCAAGACCGGCCGCCTCTCCTACCGCCCGCGCGAGGGCGAGGACATGGCCGAGGCCCGCGCCGTGGTGCCGCGCCTCCAGCGCCTCGTCGTCCTGGCGGGCACGCAAGAGAAACCCGTGCGGAACCTGCACTTTGTGGGCCTGACGTTCGCCCATACGGACTGGCCCCTGCCGCCGATGGGCCACGACGGCCGGCAGGCGTTCTTCTGGTACGGCGGCCGGGCGGCGCCGGAGGCGGTGGCGTTCCCGGCCGCGGCCCTGCACTGGCGATGGGCCCAGGGGTGCACGCTCCGCGGGTGCACCGTGACGCACGCGGGGGCGACGGCCGTCCGGCTGGAAGAGGGCTGCCGCCGGTGCGAGGTCGCCGCCTGCCACGTCGTCGACGCCGCCGGCAACGGCGTGATGGCGGGCGTGCACCGGGACCCGGGCCAACGTCCGCGGGGCGGCTCGGTTACTACCGGGTTGCCCGAACCGCCTCGGGCCCCCCTGCCGCCGGAGCCGCCGCTGCCCCGCGATATCACCATTGCGCGGAACGTGGTGGAGCGGTGCGGGGCGGCGTTCCCCGGGGCGGTGGGCGTGTGGGTGGGCTTCGCCCGCGACGTGGCCGTCACGCACAACCGCATCCACGACCATCCGTACACGGGCATCTCGATCGGCTGGCGGTGGGACCCGTCGGCGACGAGTGCGGCCAACTTCACCGTGGCGCACAATCACATCGACGAGTGCATGAAACGGGTGGGCGACGGCGGGGGCATCTACTCGCTCGGCCACATTCCCGGTACGCGGCTGGAGGCGAACCTGATTCACGCCATCCGGCGGAACCCGCACTGCATCGGGGCGCCGAACAACGGCATCTTCTTCGACCAGGGGTCCAAGGGGTTCCTCATCAAGGACACCGTCATCTTCGACACGGCCGCCGACCCCGTCCGCTTCAACCAGTGCAAGAAGGAATGGCACCGGTGGGAGGGGAACACGCTGGGCGAGACGCCCTCGGCCGAGCGGCTGGAGGCGATGAAGGGGCGCGTCGGGCCGGGGGCCAGGGCCGACTGAAGGGCGCAAGCCGTGCGGTCAAACGCTGGAACGGGTTAACCTCGGGCCGGAGCGCGGCGGGTCTGCGCAGGCGCCGCGCAAAATGGGCGCGGCACGTCGGCCGACACCGTCCGTTGCCGGTCAGGCCCCGGGTGGGGGGCCCTCGGCCGGCGGGCCTTCGGCGACGGCGGCCTGGTTCTTCGGCCGCTGGACGAACATGTAGATGAGCGCCCCGATGATGCCCGTCAGCAGGATCACCAGGATCCAGATCAGTTTCAGGTTGTTTTCGCTCGGCGTGTACTTGATGGCGTCGATCAGCATCCAGAGCCAGACGGCGAAACACGCCAGGCCGATGATGCCCACGACGGCCATGATGAGGCAGGCGAAGATTCCGCCCGCTGCTTCCGGTGCACCTGATTCCATCGGTCGTTCCTTTCCTTGAAGGATGCACGACGGCTCACCGCCTACTCTACGGCGGGGCGGGCGGCGCGGCAAAGGAAAAAGTGGTTCCGGCCGGAGCGGTTTAATCTCGGGCCCTGGCGCGGCGGGTCTCCGCAGGCGCCGCCCTTCACGGGCGCCACGGAATGCTTGTCAAACCGTGGGGTTTAGCCATTTCTGGGGCCCGCAAGCCGCCGGAATGGCCCGAGAACAGGCTATTTCATGCAACTCGGCCCCTGCGGCGCGAGTTGCCCGAAATTGGGAAACCTCGTTTTCGGGCTTTTATGGTAGTTTTGGGGCCCTGGGAAATGGCTAAACCCCACAAACCGTGTGTGGGCCGGTTGGCTCGTCCGACCGGGCGACGAGCCCACCCGGCCGGGCAAGCCGGCCGGGCCACACGAGAGGCACCGATTGGCAAGCAATCGGTGGCACCCGGCGCTAGGCGCCGAGGCGCTCCATCACCCAGGCCATGTTCTCGCCGAGGACGGTCATCGTACGGAGGCCTTCGTCGTCGCCCTCGACCTCGCCCGGCTTCAGGCCGATGCCGAGGTTCCAGTAGATGGAACCCGGCACGACCATCCCGCCGATGAGGAAGAAGTGGTTCAGCGTGTCGAAGACGTGGACGGCCCCGCCGCGGCGGACGGCGACGACGGCGGCGCCGACCTTGCGGCGCAGCAGGTCTCCGTTTACGCGGGCAACGAACCCCGCCCGGTCCACCAGGGCCTTCATCTCGGTCGTCACGTCCGCGAAGTAGGTGGGCGAGCCGAGCAGGATGCCGTCGGCCGCCTTCATCTTCTCGAAACACGCGCTCACGGCATCGTCCGGGAGGACGCAGCGGCCGTCCTTGTTCTCGGCACACTTATAGCAGCCGGTGCATCCGCGGACGGCGTGGCCGCCCAGGTGGAAGGTCTCGGTCGCGATGCCCTCGCCGTCGAGGACGTCGCAGACGGTCCGCAGGAGACGGGCGGTGTTGCCTTCGGGCCGGGGGCTTCCGTTGACGGCCAGGACGTGCATGGGGAGGCTCCAATCTGGTGCGCGGTGGGCAGTCGTGCCCACCGCGCGGCGTCCAAGACTGGACGCCGCGCAATGTGCAGGTGCCACGGTTTGTTTGTCAAACCGTGTGTGGGCCGGTTGGCTCGTCCAACCGGGCGACCAGCCCCCCTCCCCCGGCCGGGCAAGCCGGCCGGGCCACACGAGAGGCACCGATTGGCAATCAATCGGTGGCACCCGGCCGGGCAAGCCGGCCGGGCCACACGAGAGGCACGGATTGACACGCAATCCGTGGCACCCGGCGCCCGAGGCTCACTGGCGGACAAGCCGCCAGTGGCACCCGGCGCCCAAGACTGGGCACCGCGCACGCCGCGGCGGATGCGGAGACCCGCCGCCCGGGACGTGCCGCGGCGCGCCGCGGCCTACGTGGCCACGATGTTCACGAGGCGCCCCGGGACGACGATCGTCTTGCGGACCTCGGCGCCTTCCAGGTGCTGCCGGACCTTCGGCTCGGCCATGGCGGCGGCCTTGAGGTCGTCCTCGGACGCGTCGGCCGGCACCGTGACGCGGGCGCGGAGTTTGCCGTTGACCTGGACGGCGATCTCGACTTCGTCCTCGCGGCAGGCGGCCTCGTCGTAGTCGGGCCAGCCGGCGTCGAGGACGCTCGGCTCGTGGCCCAGGGCCTGCCAGAGTTCTTCGGTAACGTGCGGGATGAACGGGTGGAGGAGGCGGACCATCGCCTCCAGGGCGAAGCGGATCTCGGGGTAATCAATAAGTCGTCGTCGGTCCTCCGGCCGCACGCCTTGCTCGAAAATCGGGAGCGTCACTTCACGCCCCGTTAAGAGGTGCAGCGAATGGCGCTTGGGACTTGGTATCTTATGCGCTTCCGCGCCAAGGGCGATATCGGGTCCGACAAGATGGTTCCTGACCTGCATGATCTTAGCAATTGCCGTGTTGAACTGCCAATTGACTTCAATGTCCTGCGTCACGGCCTTGATCATCCTGTGTGTTTCTTCGGAGACGACCTTGAGATAGTCCTTGGGAAGCACCCAATCTTCAGGGAGTTCGCGGAGTGCGCCATCCACAAGGTACCAAATCCCGTTGATGAACCGGCGGGCGCCGATGACCGCCTCGTCGCGCCACTCGGCGTCCTTCTGCGGCGGGCCGATGAAGAGGGTGTACAGGCGCTGCGTGTCGGCCCCGTGTTCCTCGATCACCGCATCGGGCGAGACGACGTTGCCCTTGGACTTCGACATCTTCTCCAGTTTGCCCGTCACCTCCGACTGCTTGCAGATCATCCCCTGGGTGAAGAGGGCGGCGAACGGTTCATTGAACCCCACGTGGCCGGCGTCGTAGAGGACCTTGCAGATGAAGCGCGTATACAACAGGTGGAGTACCGCGTGCTCCACACCCCCGATATATTGGTCGACCGGCATCCAGTAATCGACCTTCGCGCGGTCGAACGGCACGTCGTTCGGCTCGCGCTCTTCATGCGTGAGCGTGTACCGCAGGAAGTACCAGCACGAGCAGAGCCACTGGGCGAGGGTGTCGGTATCCCGCTGCGCCTCGCCGCCGCACGTCGGGCACGTGGTGTTGACCCACGACTGGACCTTCGCGAGCGGACTTTCGCCCTTGGGCGGGAACTCCACGTCCGTATCGGGCGGCAGTTCGACCGGCAGGTCCGACTCCGGCACCGGCACCTCGCCGCAGGAGGGGCAGTGGACGACGGGCACGGGCGCGCCCCAGTACCGCTGCCGGCTGATGAGCCAGTCGCGGATGCGATAGTTGACGGTCGCCTCGCCCATCCCGTTCTCGTCGAGATATCGAATCACGTCGGGAATGCCGTCCGGCGACGGCGTGCCGGTCAGCGGCCCGGAATCGACCATCGTGCCGGCGTCGACGTAGGCCTCGGTCATGTGGTCGGGGACGAGGGGCTCGCCCTCGGGCTGGATGACGACGCGGACGGGAATGTCGTACTTGCGGGCGAACTCGAAGTCGCGCTGGTCGTGGGCGGGGACGGCCATCACCGCCCCCGTCCCGTACTCCATGAGGGCGTAGTTGGCCACCCACAGGGGCACCTTCTCCTGGTTGACCGGATTGACGACGTACGCCCCGGTGAAGACGCCCTCCTTCTCGACCTCGGCGTCGCTGCGGTCGGCGGCGGACTGCTGCGTGGCCCGCTTGCAGAACTCAAGGACCTCCGCCTCGCGCTCCGTGCCGCGCACGAGGTCCGCGATGAGCGGATGCTCCGGCGCCAGGCTCATGAACGTGACGCCCCACAGCGTATCCGGCCGGGTGGTGAAGCACGGCAGGGGCGTGCCGCCGGCGAGCGCAAAATCGACGCGGGCGCCCTCGCTGCGTCCGATCCAGTTGGCCTGCATGGTGCGGACGGTCTCGGGCCAGCGGTCCAACTCGTCCAGGTCGTCGAGCAGCCGCTGGGCGTAGGCGGTGATCTTGAAGAACCACTGGTCGAGGTCGCGCGTCTCGGCCGCCGTGCCGCAGCGTTCGCAGGCGCCGTCGACGACCTCCTCGTTCGCCAGGCCCGTCTGGCACGAGGGGCACCAGTTGACGGGGGCCTTCTTGCGGTACGCCAGGCCGCGCTCCTGCAGGACGAGGAAGATCCACTGGGTCCACTTGTAGTAGGCGGCGTCGGAGGTGTTGACCTCCCGCCGCCAGTCGTAGCCGACGCCCCACTTGCGGAACTGCTGCTTCATGTAGGCGATGTTGTCGGCGACCCACCGGGCGGGCCGGGCGCCGCGCTGGATGGCGGCGTTCTCGGCGGGCAGGCCGAAGGCATCCCAACCCATGGGGGAGAGGACCTCCAGGCCACGCATCATCTTGTACCGCGTGACGACGTCGCCGATGATGTAGTTCCGCCCGTGCCCGACGTGCAGCGTGCCGGAGGGGTACGGGAACATCGTCAGGCAGTAGAACGCGCGGTCGGGCGGGGCGGTGCCGTCGGCCTCGAAGGTGCCGTGGTCGTCCCACCACCGCTGCCAATTCCGTTCGATTGTCTCGGGGTCGTACGGCTGCATAAGCATCCTCAGTAAATGTCCAATGTGCAATGCCCAATGCCCAAGGAGGCCTTCGGCCTGCGCGAAGCGTGCTTTAGCATTTTGCCATTTAACACGTGGCATTGCGGCTTCATTCCGCCGGTTCGGCCACGTGGTCCAGGAGGTCCGCGACGATGCGGTCGGGGTCGACGCCCTCGGCCTCGGCCTCGAAGTTGCGGATGATCCGGTGCCTGAGCGCCGGCGCCGCCATGTGCCGCACGTCGGCCATCGCCACGTTGTACCGGCCGGCCACCAGGGCCAGGACCTTGCCCCCCAGGACCATCGCCTGGGCGGCCCGCGGGCCGGCGCCGTAGCGGAGATATTTCCGGGCCATCGGTGCGGCCTCGTCGCGGTCCGGGTGCGTCGCCAGGACCAGCGCGCCCGCGTAGTCGCGGACGTGGGCCGCCACGGGCACCTCGCGCACGAGGTCCCGCATCCGGAGGATCGTGGGCCCGTCGGCGACCGCCTCGGCCCGGGGCACCCGGGCGCCCGTGGTGCGGTCGAGGATCTGGCCCATCTCGCCGCGCCCCGGCATCCGCATCAGGAGTTTCAGGAGGAACCGGTCGAGTTGGGCCTCCGGCAGGGGGTACGTGCCCTCCATCTCGAGCGGGTTCTGGGTGGCGAGGACGAAGAACGGCTCGTCCAGGTGCCGCGTCTCGCCGGCCACCGTGACGGACCGTTCCTGCATGGCCTCCAGGAGGGCGGATTGGGTCTTGGGGGTGGCCCGGTTGATTTCGTCGGCCAGGAGCAGGTTCGTGAAGACGGGCCCGGGTCGGAACTCCCACTCGCGGCGGCCGCCCTCGGTCTCGGTGATGACGTTCGTGCCCGTGATGTCGGCCGGCATGAGGTCCGGCGTGAACTGGATGCGGCGGAACGTGAGGGTGAGGGCCTCGGCCAGCGTCCGCACGAGCAGGGTCTTGCCGATGCCCGGCACGCCCTCCAGGATGGCGTGCCCGCCGGTGAGAAGGCAGAGCATGACCCCCTCCGTGACCCGCTCGTGGCCGACGATGACGCGGCGGACCTGGCCGGTGATGCGGCGCCAGGTGTCGGCGAATTCGTCGAGACGGGGCTGGATGTCGGGCGATTCGGTCACGGCGGCCTCCGCTGCCAACTCTGGAGCACTGGCGGACCAGCCGCCAGTGGCACCCGGCGTGTGGGACGCACGGATTGACAAGCAATCCGTGGCACACCGGAATCGTGTAGACGTTGATGATAGCCGTGAGGGGCGGCGGCGTCAATTGGCTTCGCCCTGCGGCGTGGGACGGAGGGACGGAGGGACGGAGGCGAAATCGGAAAGCGGAAACGGGAAATCGGAAACGCAGGTGCCACGGATTGCTTGCCAATCCGTGCGTTCCGAGACGCCATCAGTTTGGGGCAGCCGGCAGCGTGCGGTCCATCGGCAGCGGCACGTCCGGCTCGCCCGCCCAGAAGGCGGCGCTGGAATACCGCCACTCCTCCGGGCGCTGGCACAGACCCCGGCGCACCGGGTTGTTATGGATGTACTCGACCTCGTTGTGGACGGCCTGCGGGTCGGCCAAGTTCGTGTCGTAGCCGCCGCCCGGAAGCCAGAACCCCGGTGCGCGAATGAGGCCCTGTTCGCGGGCCCGGAACGACATGGGCCGTTTGATGGCGCGCAGAATCTCCGAGATGGAGTAGTCCTTCTGCCGGGGCCAGAGCAGCACGTGCACGTGCTCGGGCATGATCGCGTAGGCCCAGAGATGGAAATCGCGCGTTTCGCGAGCGGCCGCAAGGGCTTCGACAAACAACTGCCTGGCGGAGTCCGTTTCCAGGAGCGGCTGCCTGTCTTTGCAGGTGAACGTCAGGGCGTGGGCATGGCCCGGCACGTTGTAGCGTTTGCATTTCTTCCGATGCACGAGTGCTCCCCCCCTTCAAGACCTTGGGTACTCTCGGCGCACGGATTGACAAGCAATCCGTGGCACCGGCGATGTCAGGCGCACGGATTG
>CAZNYC010000159.1:0-8325 GCA_964577175.1 uncultured Anaerolineales bacterium | reverse complement strand
GGGCCGGCCCGAGGACTGCTCGCCCGAGCAGATCCGCAAGTGCCACGGCGACGCGAAGACCCACCCCTGCCTGCCGAAGGAGGATTCCCGAAAAGGAGGCGGAACATGAGGCTTGGCGTGATCAAGGCCGCCATCGAGGTTCGCGGCTTGTCCAAGCGGTTCGGCCCGGTGACGGCCGTGGCGGGCATCGACTTCGACGTGCGGGAAGGCGAATTATTCGGGTTCCTCGGCCCCAACGGGGCGGGCAAGAGCACGACCATCAACCTGCTGACGGGCCTTGCGCGGCCGGACGCCGGCACGATCCGCATCGCCGGCATCGACTGCTCGCGGAATCCCAAGGCCGCCCAACACCTGATGGGCGTGGTGCCGGACGAGAGCAACCTGTACCCCGAACTGACGGGCTTCGAGAACCTCTCGTTCTGCGGGGCGCTCTATGGCTTGAGCCAGCGCGACCGCCAGGCCCGGGCGCGCGACCTGCTGGAACGGTTCGGCCTGGCCGCGGCCGCCGGGCGCAGGTTCGGCGGCTACTCACGGGGCATGAAGCGCCGACTCACCATCGCCGCCGGCATCATCCACTCGCCGGCCATCCTGTTCATGGACGAGCCGACCACCGGCATCGACGTGGCCAGCGCGCGCCAGATTCGCGGCCTCATCGCGAACCTGGGCGCCGGCGGGACGACCGTCTTCCTGACGACCCATTACATCGAGGAAGCCGAGCGGCTGTGCGGCCGCATCGCGTTCATCGTCGCCGGCCGCATCGTCCGCACCGACACGGTCGAAAACCTGATGCGTCGCACGGACGGCCGTCACGTGGTGCAATTCGTGGTCGCGGCCGGCGGCGCCGGCCTGGGCGAGGCGATGGTGGCCGAGTTTCCGGACCTGCAATGCCGCGCCGTCTCCGACGGGGATCTTCGCGTCGAGTCGGCCGAGCCGGTCCGCGTCGGCGCCCTGGTGCGGTTCCTGGAGGATCGCGGGGCGGAGGTGGCCGAGGCCCGCAGGCTTCGGCCGTCGCTGGAGGACGTCTTCGTCGAGATCACCGGCATCGAAGCGGGTGCGATGAAGCAGGAGAAGGAGAAGGCCGGAAAAGGAGGCGGCGCATGAAGGCGTGGATCGCGTTCTGGAACATCCTGGCCAAGGATTTTCGGGCCTACTACCTCAAGCCGCCGAACATCAGTTGGGGCCTCATCTTCCCGCTGGCGTGGACGGGCATGTTTTTCATCCGCTCCGGAGCCGGGCTGGACAGCGTGCCGGCCTTGCTGCCCGGCGTGATCGCCGTGTCGGTGCTCTTCGGCACGACCAGTCTGCTCTCGGTGACGGTGACGTTCGAGAAGAAGGGCCGGTCGTTCGAACGGCTGCTGCTCGCGCCGATTCCGCTGGAACTGCTGATGGTGGCCAAGACCGGCGGCGCGATCCTGTTCGGCATCGCCAACGCCTTCGTGCCGCTCGTCTTCGCTGCGTTCCTGATGGATCTCTCGGCGGTCAACTGGGCCACCCTCGTCCCCGCCATCGTGCTTATCGCCATCAGTTCGACGTTCCTGGGCCTGTTCATCGCCGTCTCGGTCAGCGAGGTGTTCGAGGCCCAGACGTTCTCGAACTTCTTCCGCTTCCCGATGATCTTTCTGTGCGGCCTGTTTTTCCCCATCGAGCAGATTCCCGTCTGGCTTCGGCCGCTGTCTTACGTCCTGCCCCTGACCTACGGGGCCGACGTGCTGCACGGTTCGATCCATCGGCCGCCGCACCTGCCGCTCCTGTTGGACTTCGGGCTGCTGGCGGCGTTTTGCGTCATACTGTTCGGCGTCAGCCTGCGAAACATCAGAAGAAAATGGATCGCGTAAGCACCGGGCAGGTGCGAATGAAGATCGGCGGTTTCGAGTTCAACCTGCGTGAACTGGCCGGGTCGCTGGGCGACTTCGGCACCTTGCTGCCGCTGGCCATCGGGTACATCACGGTCTGCAAACTGAACCCCGCCGGCCTGCTGGTCATGATGGGCCTGGCAAACGTCACCACGGGGCTGGTCTACCGCCTGCCGATGCCCGTCGAGCCGATGAAGGTCCTGGCCGTGGTGGCCATCGCCCAGGCCTGGACGCCGGAGAAGGTTTACACGTCCGGCCTGGTCATGGGCGTGGTCTGGCTGGTCATGGGTGCGACCGGGGCGATGGACTTCATCGCTCGTTGGACGCCCCGCAGCGTGATTCGCGGCATCCAACTGTCGCTGGGGGCGCTGCTGGCCGTCGAGGGTGTCAGGATGGTGAGCACGTGGTGGTGGCTCGGCGCGGCGGCCGTCGTCGTGGTCCTGCTGCTGCGAACGAACCGCCACGCCCCGGCCGCGATTGTCCTCGTCCTCGGCGGGATCGTCATTATGGCCGTCCGAGGCCAGTTGGCCGAAGTGGGCGGCGTCTCGCTATCGCTTCCGCCATTGACGATGGTGGACCCGCGCGAGATATGGCCCGTGCTGCGGGACGCAGGGCTGGCGCAGATTCCTCTGACGGCCACCAATGCCGTGATCGCCACCAGCGTGCTCATTTCGGAATACTGGCCGAACCGCCGGGTCACGAACCGCCAGTTGGCGACCAACATGGGCGTCATGAACGTCGTGCTGCCGTTCTTCGGAGGCATGCCCCTGTGCCACGGGGCCGGAGGGCTGGCCGGGCAGCATTATTTCGGCGCGAGGACCGGCGGCACCAACATCATCGAAGGGACCATCGAGATCGGCCTGGGCGTTCTGCTGGCCGGGAGCATCGCGTCGATCTTCGCGGCGTTCCCGCTGGCCATCGTCGGGGCGATGATGCTGCTGGTCGGGGTCGAGATGGTCAAGTTCGCCCGCGACCTGCGGTTCAACCGGCATCTCGTGCCCGTCGCGGCAACGCTGGCCGGCTCGCTCCTGGCGAACATGGCCGTTGGATTTGCGGCCGGGATGGCCGTCCACTACCTCTTGCTGGGCAAGGAGCATCGCCATGCCGACGCCCAGCGATGAAAACTTGATGCGGAGTGTCTGCGACGGCGACCTGGACGCCTTCGAGCAGGTCGTCCTGCGCCACCAGGCCGAGGCATGGCGCGTGGCCTACCGCTTCACGGGCGACGCCGCCGAGGCCGAGGACCTCGCCCAGGAAGCTTTTCTGCGGATTCTCGATGCCGCCTCGCGATACAAGCCCACCGCCACATTCCGCACGTACTTCTATCGGGTTCTGACGCGGCTGTGCCTCGATCACCGTCGCAAGAAGCGCCCCCGTCTCGCCGACCCGTTACCGAACATGCCGGACACCACGCCTCGGCCCTCTCGGCAGGCAAGCCGGACGGAGCGCGATGCGGCCATTCAGTCGGCCGTGGAATCGCTGCCCGCCAGGCAGCGGTCGGCCGTCGTGTTGCGGTATTTCGAGGGGCTCCCCGGCGCGGAGGTCGCCGAGGCGCTGGACACCTCGCCCAAGGCGGTAGAGCGGTTGCTGGCCCGCGCCCGCAGGACCCTGGCCGGACAACTCGGTGGATGGCTGGAGGGATGACCGAGATTGCGCGGGGGTTCAGGAGGGTCCGCCCGTTTATATACGCGCAAGATCGGCGCAGCGCGCGCCGGCGACGGCAGGAGGCCGGCCGATTCCGGCCTACCCGGAAGCAGCCGCGGAAAGGACGCGAACCATGCTTACGAGAATGGGGATCGGACTGGTGTGTACGTTGAGCGTCCTGGCAACCGCTCAGACGGCGCCGGCCCAGCGCGGAATGGGCGACGAGACGGGCGTGGCGCAACGGCCGGACGACGTCGACCGCGTCACCGTCGACGGGACCGTCAAGGAGATAATCACCGAACCGTGCAAGAAGACCACCGGGAAGTTCCCGGTCGGCATGCACGTGTTGCTGAAGACCGATGATGGCGTCCGCAACGTGCATCTGGGGCCGGCCGCCGTACTCGAGGACCTGCCTGAACGCCTGAAGCCCGGACGGGCGGTTCACGTGAAGGCCTTCCGCACGAAGAAGATGCCGAAGGACCACTGCGTGGCTATCACGGTGAGGACCGACGATCGGACCGTCCGGCTGCGGGACGACGATCTTCGGCCGAGATGGGCCGTCCCGCAACCCGGGAACCGGCGGCGGGGCGACGACGGGGCGGACCGGGCCCGTTCCGGACGCCGCATGCGGGCGCCGGCCAGGCGCGGCACCGAAGACGGTCGCCCGTGCCGTCGAGGCCATTGCTTGCGCCGGGGCCAAGGGTGCGGCATGGGCCGAAACATGACGTGCCGCCCCCACGGCCGCCGAACGCATCACGTCCAGACAGGCAACGCGGGCCAAGGGTGTGGTCCGCGATGCCGATGGATGCGGGGCGCCGGAGGAACGCGGGGCTTTCAGCAAGGCCCCGGCGAAGAGCCCCCCCTGCAACGCCGTCTCAACGCCCTGGAAGAGCAGGTAAGAGACCTCCTCAACGAACTGCGACGCGCTCGAAATCGGTACGGCCGGCAGCGCCTGTGAGAGAGCGCTGAGAGAATTAGGGTGGGCGAAACGATCCAACGGAGAGACCCATGCGGTGCCGACGCGTACGTGAGACGTTCGACGCCTACCGTGACGGCGAATTGCCCGCCGTGATTCGCGAGGCCGTCCGCGGGCACCTGGCGGCCTGCGACCGGTGCCGCGAGGCGCTTGCACGTCACACACGGCTCAGGGCCGTGTTGGCCGACGCGGCCGGCCGGACCCCTCCCCCGCCGGCCGGGTTCGCCAACCGGGTGATGTGCGCCGCCCGGCGCGGTTGGTCCCCCCGGGCGGCACCGCTCGACTGGAATCCCGTTCGCTGGTGGCGACAGACACGCGCGCCCATGCGTACCGCCGCCGCCGCCGTGGTCGTCATCGGTTTGTGCATCGGGCTCCTGCTGGGATGGACCTCCGCACCTTCGGCGCCGCAGGCCGTGGCGCCGGCGCAGGCGGACCCCGTCGACACCTACCAGATCGATTACCTTGGCGAAGCACCCGCGGGGTCGCTCGCCGACAGTTACCTCGCGCTGGTCTCGGCGACGGATGAGGGAGGGCGCTGACCATGTGGAAGAGAATCGCCCCCTTGCTGATCGTGCTCTCGGTGGCCCTGAACGCCGCCTTCATCGGCGTGTGGGCCGTGCACGCGGCCCGTGCGCACTGGCTCGTCGACGAGCCCCATGCCGGTGAAGCGTGGTGCCCGCTTCATCGCAGGCTCAACGTGACGGACGAGCAATGGCGGCAAATCGAGCCGCGCATCGCGGAATTCCGCCGCCGGTCCCAGGCCATCTGCGCCGAGATGAACCGTCTGCGAGCCGAACTGATCGACCTGATCGCCGCGGACGACCCGGACCGACAGGCCATCGCCGCCAAGCAGGAGCAGATCCGCGCCGGTCAACGGCAGATGCAGGAACTGGTCGTCGAACACCTGCTGGCCGAGAAGGACGTGCTCACCCCTGAGCAGCAGACGGAACTGTTCGGCCTGATCCGCGAGCGCAGTCCCTGCCGCGGGCCCGGCCGCATGATGGGCCTGCCGACCACCCCCTCGTCTGCGGCCCCACCGGACACGCCCGCCAGCGGCACGGCCGAGAACGGGAGTGACGGGTGACACGCCTCGCTCCCCTGCTAAGCCTGTTACTGCTGCCCGTGCTTGGCGGTTGCGCCCGCCTTGACCCATGGAGAGAGTTTGACGCCCTGCCTGGATCACCCTCTCGGACATTTGACACAGAGATCGAGGCGACCGAGGCCGTTGCAGACGGCTCGCCGGACCTGCCCAAGGAGTTGGCCGGGCATACCCTTTCTCCAGGCGAGTGCGTCACCATCGCCCTGGAGTACAACCCGCGCACCGCCGAATCCTGGCAGGCGATTCGCGCTGCGGCCGCGCGCACCGGCCGGGCCAAGGCGGACTACCTGCCCATCATCGGCTTCACATCAAGCGCGGCGCGGGGCGAGACCGTCGAGCTGAACCGCAACACCAACTTCGGCACGCAGAACCGCTACGACGGCGTGTTCGGCCTGCGGTGGCTGATCTTCGACGGCGGCGGGCGCGAGGCCCGCGTCGATGCCGCGACCGCCGAGGTGCTGGCGGCGGGGTTCCGGCACAATACCGCCTTGCAGGACGTGGCCCTTCAGGTGGTCGAGTCCTACTACAGCCTGCTGGCGGCCCGCAGTTTTCGCGACCTCGCCGAGGAGACGGTCCGGCAGCGCGACTACCAACTTCGTCTGGCCCAAGCCCGTTATCAAACGGGAGTGGTCAGCAAATCCGACGTGCTGCGGGCCGAGACCGAGAAGGCCGACGCCGAACTGAACCTCGTGCGGGCGCGGAATGCGGTCGAGGTCGCCCGGGGGCGTCTGGCCACCGCGATGGGCCTGTCCGTGACGACAGGCTTCCAGATCGCGGAACTGCCCGAATCGCACTACGAGCAGCAGCTTGATGACATGCAGGTCCTGCTCGACGAAGCCGCCAGCAACCGCCCCGAGCTCAAGACCGCGCTGGCCCAGGTGCGCACACAGGAAGCGGCGGTGCGGCTGGCCGAGTCGCGATACTGGCCGGCGCTGGCCGTGGACACGGGTCTGGGATGGATCGGCCGGAGTTTCCCGCCCGACCAGCGACAATGGACCCTCGGTGCCGCGATTGATCTGCCGCTGTTCACCGGCTTCGACCGCAACTATCAACTGCACGAAAGCAAGGCGGGGCTGGACCGCGCGTTGGCCGCCCGCCGGATCGTGCTCCAGGGCGTGGAACTGGAGATCTGGACCGCCTACTGGCAGGTCATCGAGGCCAATCAGGCCATCGGCGCAGCCGAGCGGTTCGTCGCCAGCGCCGAGGAAAGCGCCCGCGTGGCCGAGGGGGAATACAAGAACGGCACCGGCTCGGTCATCGGCCTGATCGACGCGCAGACCGCGCGCACCGCCGCCAAGGACCGGCTTATCCAGGCCCGTTTGGACTGGCGAACGGCCAGGGCGCGGTTCGAGCGCGCCGTAGGGCGTTCGCTGACCGACCCGGCCGAACCTCCTGCGAAAGATGAAGCCGCAAGACCCTGAAGCGAAATCGAATACGAGCCCGGCGGATCGCGCCGGCGTCGGCTATCACTACAACGCTAAGTCGGTGTTTTGCGCGGTGGGCCTGGAGTACCCACCGCGCTCGAAAGGCCCTTTCCAGGCCTGCGCGGCGGGTGCGGAGACCCGCCGCGCACGAGTTAGCGTTGTCGTGCTATGTGTTGCGAGGCGGGCATCGGCCTGTCGGGGTTCGCCATTGGTTCTTCGGATCACGGAAAGGATCATCTTATGAAACGTATCTCAACCAGGTGGCACCCGTTCGTCTGGATGGCCGTCCTTGCGATGCTTCTCCTGGCCGGACAGGCCGCAGCCGAGGAGGAAGCAGGGAAAGGTGCCAAGCGGCCCTTGCCGGACTGGTACCCGTGTGTGGCCTCGGACATTCTGGAATGGTGCAAGCCCAAGGCGGGCGTGTGGGTCGACCTGGGCGCAGGAACCGGCGGCGTGGCCCTGGCCGTGGCGTCGTCACAGAATCGCGCCGCCAAGGACAGTGCGATCGTCCTGTTGGATCCCGACGCCAAGGCGCTTTCTCAAGCGCTTCAGAAAGGCCGGGGCAAAGGGCTGGGCAACCGGCTGGTCACCGTGGTGGGCGTGGCGGAAAAGATGCCGCTGCCCGACAACTCGGTCGACCTGGTCTTCAGCCGCGGTTCGATCTGGTTCTGGAACGACCGGGTGAAGGGGATTCGAGAAATCCATCGCGTCCTGCGGCCCGGCGGCAAAGCGATGATCGGGGGCGGCCTGGGGAGCACGTACCCCGAATGGGCCCGTCGCGAATTCATGCGGCGCCGGCACGGCGGGCGGAAAGCCGATTCCCCTAAAGCAAAGGAGTTTGCCCGACTCCGAGACCCCGAGACGATTCGCCGATGGGCGAAGGAGGCAGGCATCGCCCGTTTTGAAGTCATCGGCCAGGGCGCCCTGGCCCCGGATGACCCGCGTGCAGGCTCGGGCGTATGGCTCACGTTTACCAAGCAGAAGGTGAAATGAGGGCGCCGGGCCGAACGGGCCGAACCCGGCGCCATGGAAGAAGGTGAGCGACCTTGAAGAAGAACGCGAAACGAATCCTGCTGATCGTACTGGTGCTGGTTGTTGCAGCCGGTGGAGGAGCGGTCTGGTATGGCCTGTCGAATCGGAACGGCCAGTCATCACCTCAGAAGTCGAGCAAGAAGCGCAAGCCTCTTCATGTGGAAGTCCAGCCGGTACGACGGGGCGAGATTGTTCAGCGGCTGGAACTCAGCGGCGAAGTGGTGGCCACCGACTCGGTCGTGATCGCCGCGACCAAGGAAGGCCCGATCGAGTATTGCCCGTGGCGCGAAGGCGACG
>CAZNYC010000158.1:0-8349 GCA_964577175.1 uncultured Anaerolineales bacterium | reverse complement strand
CGGTACTCCGGTACTCCGGCACTGCCGTTCATCGCGCTTTTAATTTATATCGCCCCTCCTCGATGCACCGAAAAAAGGCGCAAGTTCGAGGCAAGTTTGCGCGCATCGGCGCGCGTTTCGATCAAAAAGTGGAAAAAAGGGGTACGTTTCGCCTTACCCATTTTAACATGCCGGCCCCCAATCGTCCCACACGGGACAGAATCGGCGATTCGGGGTCGGAAAAAGCGCATTTTCGGGGGGTGCGCGCTATCGCGTTTTCTCAGAGTATCGATCGCGGCGCGCCGTTCGACTCCGCTTCGCTCGCTGAGGGTGACGGCACGAAAGCAGCGCGGCACGGCGTTCGACCGCGGAGGCGGCGACCGTCAGCGAATCTTGTGCGCCACCGTCATGCCGTCGTTCTTTTCCATCGACGCGCGGATCGTGACGGTGTCGTAGTCGGGGCTCTTCGCGAGGTAATCCAGGAAGTCCCGCATCGCCCGGGCGCTGCGGATGGAGTTGTCCGCGACGATGACCGCCCCCGGCACGAGTTTCGGTTCCATCGCCTTGAAGTACCGCATGTAGTCGCTCTTCCTGGCATCGATGAAGAGGAAATCGTACTCGCCCTCCAGCGTGGGCAGGACCTTCAGGGCGTCGCCCGTGACGCAGGTCACCGTGTCCTGGAGGCCGACGGTGCGGAGGTTCTTGCGGCAGGCGTCGGCGGTGTCGGGGTCGATCTCGACGGTCGTCAGGTGCCCGCCGACCCGCTCGAAGGCGATGCCCATGTTCATCGCGCCGAAACCCTTGTACGAGCCGACCTCCACGCCGCGCTTCGCCCCGCTCGCCCCGACGAGGATGCGCAGCAGCATGGCGTCGCCGGGGGTGGTGTCCATGCCGGTGCGGTCGAAATCGCGGAGGAACTGCTCGCGCGCGGCGGGGGACATCGGTGTCTCCTCACTGCCGGCGCCGTCGGCGACGCCGAGGGATGCCAGGGTCACCGCCAGACCGAGGATCGCCGGACCGAATCGTTTCATCGCGTTTCTCCTTGCAGGTTCGTGTGACGGAGCACCTATTATACGGTGCCCGGCCGCGCGACGGGAAACCCGAAATCGCCGGAGTGCGGAACGCGCCGGGCGGCCGGCGCAGACCGCGTCCCGCTCCGCCTGGCACGACAACGCCACGTCGGCATGTTGCGCGGTGGGCCGGAGCCTGTCCCGACCGGAGCGGAGGGCACCCACCGCGCTCGACATGCCTTTTCCAGGCCTGCGCGGCGGGTGCGGAGCCCTGCCGCGCAGGCGTTAGCGTTGTCGTGCTAAAGGGCGGCGGCCTCGTGTGACGATGTTTCTCATTGGCGGGCGGACGGACGGGGTGCGTCGCCCCGGATGTGCCGACCCGCCTCGGCCGGGCCTTGCAAACGGGCCGGCGGGCGGATACCGTAGCGGCGGCGCGTCCGGTGGGTCCGTCGCGTCGGAGAGGCCGGGCGACGACGGGCGCCCTGGATAGCCCACGAGAGCGAGCCGACCATTTCATCAAAGGAGCCACGCATGGCAGCCAAGCAAGATGCCGGTACCCCCGAGGAGCAGGCCGACACGGGTCAGACGGGCGAGGGCGCCCCCGCGGGAGGCGCGCAGGCCGAGGGCCAGCAGGGCCAGCAGCAGGTCCGCCTCCGTCTGGACGAGCGGAACCTGCACACCAGTTACGCCAACGCCTTCCGCAGCGACGCCACCGCCAACGAGGTCATGCTCTATTTCGGGCTGAACCTCGTGAACCCGGTCGCCGCCCAACAGGGGAACCCGGAGATCACGTTCCAGGCCAACGAGCGGATCATCGTGACCTACCAGACCGCGAAGCGCCTGGCGCTGACGCTGGGGCAGATCATCCGGCGGCACGAGGATCAGTTCGGCGAGATCGAACTGGACGTGAACAAGCGCCGGCAGAACCCGCCGGCGCAGACGTAAGGCGGGCGCGTCCTGCGCGGTGGGCCGTCCTGTCCACCGCGCGGTGCCCAAGACGGGGCACCGCGCAGGGCAAAACGGTGCGCGCGCAGGCCATGAGAGCGAACCGAATCCATGGACCCCATCCACGCCACGAGCGACGGGCAGCAGGCCGGGCGGATGACCACCGCCGAGGTCGTGGCCCGTCTCAGCCGCTTCGACGGGCCGCCCGAACAGTTCCTGGCCAGCCTCCTGGCCGTCCAGTGCCAGGTGGCGCCGGCCGGGGCGGGGGCCATCCTGCGGGCCGGGGACGAGCGCGGCCCGGAGGTCCTGGCCGTCTATCCTCCGCTGCCCAAGGGCGCCCAGGCGCCGGTGTGGCTGGCCCAGGCGGCCGAGGTCGTCCCGCAGGTCATGCGCGACGGCACAACCGCCGTCCGGCCCGTCCACGGGGCCCAGGACCTGTACGGCCAGCCGGCGCGGCAGCAACTGGTGATGGTGCCGCTGCGGGGCGAGCGGGCCGTCCGCGGCGTGGCGGCGTTCGTGGTGCCCGTCCAGGCGGAGGCGGCGCTGGCGGCGGTGCGCGAGCGGCTGGAACTGACGGTCGGCCTCCTCAGCCTGTACGAGATGCGGCTGCTGTTGCAGCGGCGGGAGTCGGACCTGCGGCGGCTGCGGACCGCCATGGAGACCCTCGCGGCCGCCGGTGCCCACGACCGGTTCAAGGGCCTGGCGATGGCCCTGGTGAACGAGATCGCCACCCGGTGGCAGGCCGACCGCGTCAGCGTCGGGTTCCTCCAAGGCCGCTACGTCCACCTGAAGGCCACGAGCCACACCGAGAAGTTCAGCCGCAAGATGCAACTCGTCCAGGACATCGAGGCGGCGATGGAGGAATGCCTGGACCAGGACGTGGAGGTCCTGTACCCCGCGCCGCAGGAGGCGACGTACGTGGCCCGTGCGGCGGGAGAACTCGCCCGACGGCACGGGGCCGGGCACGTCCTCAGTCTGCCGCTCCGCCGCGGCGGCGAGCCGGTGGCGGTGCTGACGCTCGAGCGCCCCGCCGACGCCCCGTTCACGGTGGACGAGGTGGAGGCGCTGCGGCTGGCGGCGGATCTGGTCACGCCGCGCCTGGCGGACCTGGAGGGACACGACCGGTGGTTCGGCGCGCGGGCGGCGGCCGCCGTCCGAAAGACCGCCGCCGCCGTCGTCGGGCCCAAGCACACCTGGATCAAGGTGGCGGTGCTTGTGGCGGTGGTGCTCCTGGCGCTGATGATCTTCGGCAAAGGCACCTACAAGGTCGAGGCGCCGTTCGCCCTGGAACCGGTCACGCAGCAGGTCGTCCCGGCCCCGTTCGACGGTTTCCTGGAGGCCGTGCACGTGGAGCCGCCGGAGCCGGTCGTGGGCGGCGAGACGGTCATGGCCGAAATCGAGACCGCCGACCTCCGGATGCAACTCGCCGAGGCCCGGGCCGAACGGGCGTCGTACCTGAAGCAGGCGGCGGCGGCGCGGCGGGACTTCAAGACCGTCGAGGCCCAGATTGCCGAGGCCCAGGCCGACCAGGTATCCGCCCGCATCGACCTCCTGGAGCACAAGATCGCGCAGGCGGACATCGTGGCGCCCATCACGGGGCGGGTCGTCAGCGGCGACCTGAAGAAACGGATCGGCGCGCCCGTAGCGACCGGCGACGTCCTGTTCGAGGTGGCCCCGCTGGAGGCCCTGCGGGCCGAACTCGCCGTCCCCGAGGAGGACATCGCCGACCTGGAGGTGGGCCAGGAGGGCGAACTCGCGACCGCGGGGTTCCCCGGTCGGCACTTCGGATTCGTCGTGGAACGCATCACGCCGGTGGCCCAGGTGGAGGAGAAGGAGAACGTCTACAAGGTCCGTGTGCGGCTGAAGCGGCTGGACCCGCGGATGCTCTCCGGCATGGAGGGGGTGGCGAAGGTCGACGTGGGCGAGCGGCGGTACATCTGGATCTGGACCCGCCCGATCGTCCGCTGGGTGCGGATGAAACTCTGGATTTAGGCCGAAGCGCATCGAGCCGCCTTCTTGTCATTCTGAGCGAGCGTCGCGAGCGAAGAATCTCGCCGTGCGAACGACCGGAAGCAAAGGCCAAGGCGAGATTCTTCGGGTCGCCAAGGCGACCCGAAGAATGACATGTCGCAAGTCTTGCGCTGTGCGCGGTGGACAGTCTTGCCCACCGCGCGGTGCCCAAGGCTGGGCACCGCGCAGGGCGTAACGGCCCGGTGCGAGCGCGGCGGGTGCGGAGACCCGCCGCGCACGCGATGGTGTGGATGCTCTCATGCCCGTCGAACGCCCCACATTCAGCGAGTCGTGGTACCGGGTGGCCGGCCTGCGGCCGCGCCTGCGCTCCGCCCTTCAGACGTACCGGCAGCATTACCGGGGGCGGATGTGGCACGTCCTCCAGGACCCCGCCAGCAACCAGTTCTTCCGCCTGAACGAGGCCGCCTACCAGTTCGTCGCGATGCTCGACGGCCGGCGCACCGTGGCCGAGGTCTGGCAAATCTCGAACGACCGCCTCGGCGACGCCGCCCCCACCCAGGGCGAGGCCATCCAGTTGCTCGGCCAACTCTACACCTCGAACCTGCTCATGGGCGAGGTGCCCCCGGACGCCGAGGGCCTCTTCCGCCGCTACAAGAAACGCGTCACCCGCGAGGTCCAGGGGTACCTGACGAACCTCCTCTTTATCCGCATTCCTCTCATCGACCCGGACCGGTTCCTGGAACGGTTCGTCCCGCTCTTCGGGGCGGTCTTCTCGTGGTGGGGCCTGGTGCTGTGGATCGGCCTGGTGGCCACGGGCATCACCTTCATCGCCGACAAGACGGGCGCCCTGGTGGACCAGGCGTCGAACATCCTGTCGCCGCAACTCGAATCGCTCCTGCTGCTGTACGCCAGTTTCGTCCTCGTGAAGGTGTTCCACGAGTTCGGCCACGCGTTCGCGTGCAAAAGGTTCGGGAAGGCGAGCGGGTCGGGCGGCGAGGTCCACGTCATGGGCGTCATGTTCCTCGTCTTCACGCCCTTGCCGTACGTCGACGCCTCCAGCGCGTGGGCCCTGCGGAACAAGTGGCACCGCGTGGTCGTGGGGATGAGCGGCATGCTCGTCGAGATCGGCATCGCCGCCGTCGCCGCCGTCATATGGGCCCGCACCGGCGAGGGCACCCTCCACGCCATCTGCTACAACGTCATGTTCATCGCCAGCGTCTCGTCGGTCCTCTTCAACGGCAACCCGCTGCTCCGGTACGACGGGTACTACATCCTGTCGGACCTGGTGGAGATTCCGAACCTGGCGCAGCGAGGCAAGCAGTACCTGTACTACCTCGTGAAGAAGTACGTGTACGGGGTGCGGAATCCCCACGACCCGTCGCACACGGGGGGCGAGAAGTTCTGGTTCCTCTTCTACACCCTCGCCTCCACCACGTACCGGGTGTTCATCTCGGTGGCCATCCTGATGTTCGTGGCGGATTTCCTGCCGTTCGTCGGTGTGCTCCTGGCAGCCGGGGCCGTCACGGCCTGGGTCCTCGTGCCGCTCGGCAAATGGGTCCACTACCTGGTGTCGAGCGGGGAACTGGTTCGGACGCGCGGCCGGGCGGTCGGGGCCACGCTCCTCTTCGTCGCGGCCCTCGTCGGCGGCCTGGGCCTGTTGCCCGTGCCGGACCGGTTCACCATCGAGGGCGTGGTGGAAGCGGAGGAAATGACGATCGTCCACGCCGGCGCGGACGGGTTCCTGGAGGAGTTTCTGCCCTCCGGCCGGGAGGTGACGCCGGACGGCGAGCCGCTCGCCCGCGGCCGCAACGCCACCCTTCAGAGCCGCCTGGCGCGCCTGGAGGCCAAGCGGCGGGAACTCGACGCCCGCCGCGGCGCGGCCCTGCGCGAGGAACCCGCCGCCGTCCAGATCATCGACGAGCAGATCGCCGCCGCCGACGAGAAACTCGCCCGCGTCCGCGAGCAACTGGCCGCCCTCACCGTCCGGGCCCCCGTGGCGGGCGTCTGGGTCTCGCCCCAGATCGACCGCCTGCGCGGGGCGTACGTGGAGCGCGGCCAGGCGATCGGCCTGGTGGCCACCCTCGACCGCCTGAAGGTCCGGGCCGTCGCCGAGCAGGAGGTGGCCGGCCTCCTCAAGGAGCAGGCCGACCCGGAGGTCGCGATCCGCGTGGCCGGCCGGCCGGACCTCGAACTCACCGGCCGGGTTACGGCATTTCTGCCGGCGGGGCAGGACCGGCTGCCCTCGCCGGCCCTCGGCTTCGCCGCCGGGGGGGCCATTGCGACGAAGCCCGACGACGAGAGCGGCACGCAGACGGCGGAGCGGGTCTTCGAGATCCACGTCCGCCCCGAGCCGTCCGACGCCGTCCGCCTGCTGGCCGCCCAGCGGGTCGTCATCCGGTTCACCACGCCGTCCAAACCGCTGGCGGTCCAGGGGTGGCGGCTGCTGCGCCAGACCCTCCAGCAGAGGTTCCAGATCTGACGTGACCACCCTGCCGAGCACAACGTGGCGGACGCTGGCCCAGCGGGCGGCCGACGAACCGCTCCCCACGGGCCTCGATGCCGTCTGGGACGCCGCCGCCGGCATCCTGAAGGCGATGGTGCCCCGGCGGTCGCGGTTCATGCGGCGCGCGGCCCGGGTGCTCGCCCTCGAGAGGGATTACCGGGACCTGACCGACGCCCGCCTCCGCGAGGCCGGCGACGAGATGCGGGCGCTGTTCCGCCGCGGCAAGGAGACGGCCGACCACCTGGATCGCGCCTACGCCCTGGTGCGGGAAGTGGCCCGCCGGCAGGTCGGCATGGCCCCGTTCCACGTCCAGGTGGCCGGCGCCCTGGCCCTCGACGCCGGCTGCGTGGTCGAGATGGCCACCGGCGAAGGCAAGACCCTCTCCGCCACGCTGCCCGCCACCGTCGCCGGCTGGCGGGGCCGGGGGTGCCATGTCGTCACGCACAACGATTACCTCGCCACCCGCGACGCCGAGTGGATGGAGCCGGTGTACCGGTTCTGCGGGCTGCGCGTGGCGGCGATCGACCAGGAGATGGATCCGCCCGCCCGCCGCGACGCCTACCAGGCCGACATCACCTACGGCACGAACAAGGAGATGACGGCGGACTTCCTTCGCGACCGCCTGGCCCTCGGGCGGCTCCAGGGGTTGCCCGAGGCCCTCATGGCCCACATCGCCGAGGGGGCCGGCCGCGGCACCGACCGGCTCGTCCAGCGCGGCCTGGCGTGCGCCATCGTCGACGAGGCCGACAGCCTCCTCATCGACGAGGCCGTCACCCCGCTCATCATCTCCGGCGAGGCGCCGAACCCCGAGCAGGTGGAGGCGTTTCGGACGGCGGCCGACCTGGCCTCGCACCTGGAACCGGGGCGCCACTTCCGCACGAGCCGGCGGTTCCGCGAGGTGGACCTGACCTCCGCCGGCAAGCAGCGCCTCGCGGACCTGGCCGAGGACCGCGGCGGTGTCTGGGCCGGCGCGCGGCGGCGGGAGGAACTCGTCACCCAAGCCCTGACCGCCCGCGAGTATTACCTCCGCGACGAACAGTACATCGTCCAGGACGACGCCGTCGTCATCGTGGACGAGTTCACCGGCCGCCTCATGCCCGACCGCGAGTGGCGAGACGGCCTGCACCAGGCCGTCGAGGCGAAGGAGGCGCTGGCGGTCAACCCCCCCAAGGACACGTACGCGCGGGTCAGTTTCCAGCGGTTCTTCCGGCTGTACCGGAAACTCTGCGGCATGACGGGCACCGCGGCCGAGGCCTGGCGCGAGTTCTGGCAGATCTACCACCTGCCGGTCGTCACCATCCCGACGAACCGGCCGTGCATTCGCCGGGAATTGCCCGACCGCGTCTATGCGACGGCCGAGGCCAAGTGGCGGGCCATCGTCGACACCATCCGCCGCATCCACGAGACGGGCCGCCCGCTGCTCGTCGGCACCCGCAGCGTCCAGGCCAGCGAACACCTGAGCGGCCTCCTGGCCGACGAGGGCCTCGAGCACGCCGTCCTGAACGCCGTCCGCCACCGCGAGGAGGCCCAGATTACCGCCGGCGCGGGCCAGAGGGGACGCATCACCGTGGCCACCAACATGGCCGGCCGCGGCACGGACATCAAACTCGGCAGCGGCGTGGCGGACCTGGGCGGCCTGCACGTCATCGGCACCGAACGCCACGAGGCCGGCCGCATCGACCGCCAACTCTTCGGACGCGCTGCGCGGCAAGGCGACCCGGGCTCGGCCGGGGCCGTCGTCAGCCTGGAAGACGAACTCGTCCGCCGACACGCCCCGCACGCCTCCGCGTTTCTGCGCCGGCGGTACGGGCGGACCCAGCGGGAGGTCTCGGGGCCCGTGACGCGGCGCCTCTTCAACAGGGCCCAGCGGCGGGCCGAGCGCCTCGCCCTGGCGCAGCGGAAGGGCGTCCTGAAGGCCGACAGTTGGCTCGACGAGTACCT
>CAZNYC010000157.1:0-8394 GCA_964577175.1 uncultured Anaerolineales bacterium | reverse complement strand
GCACCTGCGGGACCAGGTGAAGGCGGCGATGCGGGCGGCGTACCGGCTGGACCCGTCCGAGGGGATCGCGCGGCTGCGGAAGCAGGCCGAGTGGCTCCAGGTGGAGCACCCGACGGCGGCGGCGAGCCTGCGGGAGGGCCTGGAGGAGACGTTCACCGTGAATGCCCTGGGCCTGCCGCCGGCGCTGCGTCGGTGCCTGGCGACGACCAACCTGATCGAGTCGCCGCAGTCGGGCGTGCGTCGGCGGACGCGTCGGGTGACGCGGTGGCGGGACGGGGCGATGGCCCTGCGGTGGGCGGCGACGGCGTGGGTGGCCACGGAAACGCGCTTCCGCCGCATCATGGGCTATCAACACCTCTGGATCCTGAAGGCGTACCTGGACGACGCCGAGAGCGGCAAACAGGTTGCCGCATCGCGAAAGGTCGGTTAACATGAACCCCGGAGCCGCCACCGACCTTCAACTACGATGGGGACATCCTCGCCGAAGCGAGTACGCCCCGGCCTCGAGCCGACCGTAAGAGTTTGGTGCGGCGATGTGTCTGTGGCTCGGGTCGGTGTATTCCTGCAAGGCCTGAAGGGCGAGAACCCGCTGAGAGCCAGTGCGCATCGAATGGCCCCGAGCGACCGAACAAGCATGGGTGGACCGGGACGCCGGTTCGAGACGACGCGGTGGACGGAGATCCTCCGGGCCCGAGCCGGCGACGAGACCGACCGCCGCGCGCTGCTGGAAGACTTGCTGCGACGGTACTGGAAACCCGTCTACGGTTACTTGCGCCGGAAGGGCCATGGCAACGCGGACGCCAAGGACCTGACACAAGGCTTCTTCCACGAGGTGGTCCTCGGCCGTGGCCTCGTCCGGCAAGCCGACCGGGAGAAGGGTCGGTTCCGCACCTTTCTGTTAACGGCGCTGGACCGGTACGTCGCGGACGTCCAGAGGGCGGGGATGGCAAGGAAGCGGCGTCCAGAGGGCGGTCTGCTCCACTTGGATCAGGTCGAAGACGAGAACTTCGACGCCGAGACCACCTTTGCCTCGCCGGAGGAGGCGTTCCAGTTCCAGTGGGTATCGGCGCTCCTGGATGAGGTGTTGGGCGAGGTCCGGGACACCCTCGTGGCGGACGGCAAAGGGATTCACTGGCAGTTGTTCCGACGGCGGATTCTCGAACCGATATTCGAGCAGACGGACCGGCCGCCGCTGGCGGACCTCTGCGCCGCGCACGACATCAGGGACATACGCACTGCGTCGAACATGGTCACGACCGTAAAGCGGAAGTTCCGTGTCGTGCTGCAGAGGCGGGTGGGCGATCTGGTCGGCTCTGATGCGGAGATCGAAGAGGAAATCCAGGACCTGATGGCGATCCTTGCCAAAGGGCGCGCAGCGCCGTAAGACGTTTCCCGTACCGTTGAATGGGCGCCGGGTGGCCCGGCCCCGCAGGCTGTCGTGGCAGGCTGACGCGTGGTCAGGGCAGGGGTGCGAACATCGTCGGCACCGAGACTGGGGAGAGCGATGGGCGGGGATTCCACATCCAGGCTTTCGCGGGAGCAACTGTCCAGGATTCTGCGTATTGGGACAAGCGATGCGGATACCGGCGCCGGATCGGATGTACCTCAGACGGTCGACGAATGGCTGCAGGACCTGCTGGCGGCGGGTTTCAGAAAGGGCGCCTCGGGCGACGGCTACACCGTCCGGGACGTGCTCTTCGGTCCCCCGGTCGAGGCCGACGTTTTCAGAGAGATCAAGGACTGGGCGAAGGCCATAGCGGCCAGGGCCGGACAGGGCCCCGCGCACGTCGCGGCTACCACGATTTACTACGCAGCAATAGCTCGGGCGCTTGTCTCTGCCAACGAGAAGGTCACGGAGCATGGGCCCGAGGGTTTGAGGCAAGCCTTCGCGATGCTGACGGCGAAGCAATGGATGCCTCCGGATTTCCATAGCTTGTTCGGCGAGGCTCGGGAGCTATGTCGTGCGAGCTCACAGTGACGCCGTACAACAACCTGGGGCCGTTAGCACGACAACGCCAACTCGTGCGCGGCGGGTCGGAGCCCGTCCCGAGCAACGCCGAGGGGCACCCGCCGCGCAGCCCTGAAAGAGGCGTTTCAATCGCGGTGGGTACGGAGGCCCACCCCGCAAAACGCCGACTTCGCGTTGTCGTATTAGAGCGCTCATCTATTGCGTTTCTGAAAGCATGTCGCTGAACGCCGCCCGAGCGTGCGAGAGGGCCCGCGCAACTGCGATGGGGTGGCGGCCGGATGCTGCTTGAGTGGAAAGGGGGCGATGACGATGACGCAACCGCACGCTGGAAGCGGTGTCCCTCCTCTCAGTGGAGGCGAGCCACAAGGGAAAGCGACCACTGAGTTCCAGGCTGGCGAGTGGATGGATGATTTCGAGATTCTGGACGAAGTGGGTCGGGGGGGCATGGGAATAGTCTACAGAGCGTACGAGCATCCGTTGCGCAGGGTGGTAGCGCTGAAAGTCCTCAATGCCAACATTGCCTCCAATGCTTCTATGGGAAAACGGTTTCGTCGCGAAGCCATTTTAGCTGCCAATTTAAGCCATGCCCACATCGTACCCATCTTTCACGTGGATGGACGCGAACCGCCGCGTTACTTCACAATGGAATTCGTGCGGGGCAAGTCGCTGCGCGACAAGGTCGAAGCGTCCGGTTACCTGGAGCCCGAGGAAGCGCTCAGGATCGCCATCCAGGTTTGCGAGGCTTTGCAGTGCGCCCATGATCATAATACCATTCATCGGGACATAAAACCCAGTAACATTTTGCTCGAGAACGACCTGGAACGCGTGAGAGTGACAGACTTCGGCATCGCGCGGGACCTCACCGGGCACCTGTCAGGAGAAACACAAACCGGAGAGGCGTCATTCGGTACGCCGGCGTATATGTCACCTGAACAGAATCAAGGGGGTAGACTCGGCAAGACCACGGACGTGTACTCCCTCGGCGCAACCGTGTACTACATGCTTACCGGGCGCCCACCGCATCGACCGCAGAACCGCGCGGAACTCGCCGTGGCGCACAGACGCGGCGCCGTACGCCCTCCGAGTACGTTCAACCCAAAAGTGAGCCGGGCACTTGACAGCATCGTGCTTAAGATGCTTGCCCCGGATCCCCGGGCCCGCTATCCGGATTGCCGCTCTGTAAGCGAAGCCCTTGCCGGGCTGCAAGCGGGAGGGCGTCTGGTGCAACCGGACAAAGGTTCCGGACGGACCCCGTGGCAGGCCCACAAGCGCCTGATTCTCGCGACGGCCGCTGGCGCCATGCTCCTGGTATTTGGAATCTGGATTTGGGACCGTACGCTGCCGCTGAGAACCACGGTCAAGCAACCGGACAGGGGTGGCGGATCGACGACGGAGGCGGGGGCGCGGAGCCCGGTTCAGCTCTTTTCAGATCGTTTCTCGGGTCCTCGGATCGACGAGACGCTATGGAGGCAGGGTGCAAGCAGGAATAAGTTTCCGGGCCGGAGGTCGTGGAAAATCATTCAGCAGGACGGAGCTCTGCTCTTGGAAAGCAGGGCAGAACACATGGGGGGCTGGTCATGTACACAAGCCGTATGGGTTGAGGCAACGCCCGACCTGAAGGTGCTGCAGGAAAAGGGGGAACAAGCTGAGATTGGTGTTGATTTTGAGGGAGAAGCGAGCGGCGGCTCCGGGTCCCTTATCAAGGTGATGATCGCAGACGCAAACCTCTCTTCGCATAGTGATTTACAAAGCGCCTGTCTTTTCAACGCTAAAGCCGAGAAGAGCGGCGCCATCGACGTGGTTCGCCGGTCTCTAAAGATTATGATCTTGCGGTCATCTGGCTATGCGATTGTATGCGACCAAAGCCAGCCAAACGTTCCGCTGCGGGTGGTTGACATTTCCCGACTACCCTCATGGCATCTTCGGTTTTGTGTATCAGCGGCGACCTCGGCGGGATTCACGCCCTCCCGCGCCCGGTTGGTACTCCACGGCGTTACCATCACCAGAAGACCGACTGAATCAGGCGTGATCGGCCGCGTATTGGATGCCAAGACGAAAGAGGGAATTGCGGGTGCGACGGTGACCAATTCCGATGCGTCCGTGTCGACGACGAGCGGCCCCAATGGTCACTTTCAGATGGTTTTGCCTCCGGGACCGGCGCGACTGAAGGCCGGTTCACCCGATTACGAACAGTCAGGTCGGATGGCTCTGGCAATCCCAGACGGAGGTCGGGTCGTGGCGGATATCCCGATGAACCGTTTCCGGTACCGGTTCGGGGATGTGGTTTCCGTTATTCCTTGTGGAAGCCCAAATGTCGAGTCGTTCGTCCTCGATGCGGAGCACGTCTATTATGGGGAGGGCAAAACCCTGTTCGGTATGCGAAAGAACGGGGAAGGCTTCGCCGAGGTATGTTCCCTGCCTGCCGCGAAGGGCCTGACCCTTGCCCGGGGTAAATTCTACGCAGTAGATGTCTGGCCCGGCCGCCTTTATGAATTGGAGGCCGGCCAAGAGCCGCGTCTCGTCCGGCACCTTCAGACACACTGGCCGCGCGACCTTTCGTATGACGGCAAGCATATTTGGTACGTCGAGAATAACCGCATCGACGGCGAGTATGGTGTACACGCTCTGGAATTCGGGTCATGGAAGCCCGTTATCCATCTGCCCACGCAGGACTCCGGTATTAGCGGCGTGGCCTGGGGTGGTGGGAGCCTGTGGGTGTCAAGCACTGAGGGAAAAGTGTATGAGGTTGACCTGGACAAGGCCCGTCTTGAGGGGCTTGTCGAGGCTGGAATCGTACAAGACTTTTCCGGACAGTACGAAGCGCTGTTTCATGATGGAGCGTACTTGTGGGGCCTGAAGAGGTCTGCTGGACGAATCTGCAGAATAAGCGTTGCCAACTCTCGTGCTGCATCTCGGTAATGCCACTATGGCCGAGGCAAAGCCGTTGTACCGGTGGGTGGGGTAGCCTGACGGGAAGCTCCAAGACTTCCGGCGGGACAGCCAAGGCGCTATAACCTGCCGGGCCCTCGGTTTTGTGCGCATCCTTCGTGCTCTTGTTACGTACCCCCAAGTAGAGACGTCACATCGGCGTAAGCAACACCCCCCGAAAAGGGTACGGCGCCGTCGGTCTGTCGAGGCCATCGCGCCAGATGGCGCGATGATTAAACGAGCAAGGGGAAAACAGTGGCTAACCTCAAATCGTATTTGGAGACCCTCGCTCCAGGGGAACCCCTGAAGCAGAAGAACCTGACGCTCGTGCCCCTCGCGGGGGGAGAGGGGCACGGGCCCGATTATCTGTTGGCCGCCGAGGCCCTGGAGGCCGGCCTGCTCACCGTCACCGAGACGAGCGAGGCCGGCACGGTGGCGGAACTCCTGGCGACGACCACCGCCGAGGCGCCCGTCCTGCTGCTCGACGGCGAGGAACTCGTCGGGGCCAAGCAGAACCGCATCCTGAACACGGCCGTCCTGCTGCCGGCCCGGGCGAAGACCGTGGTCCCCGTCTCCTGCGTCGAGCAAGGTCGCTGGCGACAAGAAAGCCCGGACTTCCGGTCGGGTTCGGTCTCGCCCTCCCATATGCGGGGTCGCAAGAGCCGCGACGTGTACCGTTCGCTGCGGGGCCGCGGCCGATACGAGAGCGACCAGGCTGGCGTGTGGGACGAGGTCGAGGCCGATCTCCGGGAAATGGGGGCCACCTCGCGGACGAAGGCGATGCGCGACGCAATCCGGCATCGGCAGGAGGATCTTGATGCTTTTTGTGACGCCCTGCCGTACCCCGACGGCGCCCGCGGCGTGTTCGTGGCCGTGGGCGACCGGTTCGCGGCCGTGGATCTGTTCGACCGGGCGGCGACGCTCGAGAAGGTGTGGCCGCGGCTCGTGACCGGCTACGCGATGGATGCCCTCGGCCGGCGCGACCGCATAGAGCCGGCGTTCCAGCCGAAAGGGCCGAAGGCGATCCTCGAACGCCTCGGCCAGGTCGCGTGCGAGGCGTACCCCTCGCCCGGCCTGGGAGAGGATTGGCGGTTCGAAGCGGAGGACCTGGCGGGGCATGCCTTGATCGTGGAACAGGCGTGCGTCACCCTGAGCGCTTTCCCGAACGACGCCGACGCCCCGGCAGATGATAGCCGCGGTGAACGGATCGGAGATGACGGCTCGCGGTTCCAACCACCCTCGCGACGGCGCCGAGGGGGCCGGGACTGAGGCCGAGCGGTGTTGCGTAAGACTCCTTTACGTTGAAGCACCTTTTTGAGATACTGAGTTGCGCGTCACATCGAGAGGACTGAAACGCCTGGGCAAGCACCGTGAAGGGGGGAACCGGGATGGGCCATTCGACCATCAGTATCACCTTCCTCGGCATGGGCCGGCCGTGCGAGTTGTCCTGTCCCGGGTGCTGGTATGGCGCGGAGCGGGACACGCTCGGCCTCACCCTGGAGGAGCAGAAGCGGCTGGCCTTGAAGGTGATGGCCAACTACCCCGACGCGCCGGTCCTGGTGTACCCTCCGGAGATCACGAACACCCCCGAGTTGATTCCCTTCCTCCGCCGCATCGGCCAGCGGTCCGTTGTGACGAATGGAATTCGCCTGGAACCCCTGGTCAGCACGCTGAAGGCGGCGGGCGTTGCGGCCCTGAAGGTCACGCTGTTTGCACATCGGCGGGACCAGGCCTACTTCAATGGAACGCGGGCCGGCTTTTCCGAGAAGACCAAGGCGGGCATCGGCAAAGCGGTCGCCCACGGGATGCGCGTCGTCGTCTACAACGTGCTCGACCGCGTGACGGCCCAGTCGCGCCCCGCCCTGTGTGAGACGTGCGTCTCCCTTGGCGTCCGGCAGGTCATCTTCCACCGGCGCGTGCCGCGGAGTTCGGGCGACCGGACGCTGATCAAGCACCTGCTCCGGGAGGAGGACATGCCGGCCGTCGTGGGCGAACTCGAGCGGCTGAGACGGCGATTCGCCGGCCGCCTTCGGTTGTCCATGGGCCTGAACTTCGGCCCCAACCTTTTCGGCAAGCCACCGTCCCGGAGATCGCGAAGGCAGCCGGGTGACGACGGACCGGATGACGGGGAACCCCGGCCCCGCCTCAGCGGCCGGCGCCTGTGTCCGGTGATGGGTGGTGGCCATCGGGCCATCTCTCTGCGGTCCGGCAACATCTACTGGTGCTGCACGATGGTGTCGCGGCCGGATCTGGCGAGGATCGGCCGGCTTGACCCCCACACGGGCCGCATGGAGGTGGACGCGCCCTCGGTTCTGACCTTCGACACGCTCAGCCGCCGCTTGCGCGGCCGCTGCTCGAGGGACGGTTGTCGGTATCACTCGGAGTGCCTGGGCGGGTGCCGCGCTACCGCGGCAGCCATGGCAAGCCTCCGCGGCGAGCCGGAACCGCCGTACGCGGAACTGGACGTGTGCCTGACGCGCGTCTACGCGCGGTTAGCCGCGGAGAACGCCGTAACGCCCGCCGAAGGTGCCCGTGCAAACGGCCAGCCTGCGCTTCGTCGTAATCGTCACCTTGAAAGCGGTGGCATCTCGGTTGGCCGATGGTGGGATGCAGTCGACGCGAGACGCTGAGGGCTGGCCATTCCTACGGCCGTTACGGGGTGGCGGCTGATCTTGGTGCAGCCCCGAACGACAGTGAGGAACTGTTCGAAATGCAGCGCCCACGCGATTATCGGCACGAAAGGAGCTTGACATGACCGAATCGCCACCTCCTGCTGAGCAGTCTGACGCCCCGGAAGTCCCCGCCGTCCCCGATGCGGGTACGAGCGGTCTGGCCATCGGCAGCCTTGTCCTGGGCATCGTCGGCATGCTTGGCAGCGTCACGTGCTTAGGCGGCATAGCAGGCTTTCCGGCCCTGATTTGTGGCTATACGGCCTTGGGACGGATCAAGCAGTCCGGCAAACGCGGCCGGGGGCTGGCCATCGCGGGCGCCATACTGGGTTTCTTTGCGACCGTCATCACCGTCGTTGCCGTCGTCTTCCTGTTGGTGGAATACTACATGTCACGTACCGGAGGAGGTTCTAGTATGATGAGCCTGGGGAACAGTGCACTGTCGCCCGGAATGAGTCTCCTGATCGTGGGGATCCTGGTTAGCATTCTCATGGCCCTGTTGGCCCACAGGAAGGGATACAACCCCGCCTGCTGGTTCCTCGCGGGAGGGATTGTTGGGCTGATAATCCTGGGCTTCCTTCCGTTCGTGAACGAAAAGAGTGACCTTCCCGAGGACCAGCGTGGACCGAAGAAGAAAACCGGGGATGGAATCGGACTCGGGGTTTCCGCCCTGGCGGTACTGGTGACCCTTGTGGCGATTGGTTAAACGGGATTGAAAGCAAGGTGATCAGCATGCCCCGTCCTGGAGTTGATAGACGCCCTCCTGTTTGCGAAGGGTGCTCTATGTCGCAAGAGTTATCACGTGATTGGAGGAGACTGTCATGAACG
>CAZNYC010000156.1:0-8476 GCA_964577175.1 uncultured Anaerolineales bacterium | reverse complement strand
AATAACACGACCACGGCGAGATTCTTCGGCCTCGCAAGCGAGGCCTCAGAATGACACCCTCACACCCTGCGCGGCGGGCAGTCCTGCCCGCCGCGGTTCTGTGCCTTAAGGCCCACCCAGCCGCCCCAGCAGCCGGTCCGCCCGCTCGCGGAGCCGCGGGGCCTCCGTCGCCTCCAGCACCGTTTTCAGAGCCGCCCGGGCCTCCTCGGGATGCGTCTCCGCAATGCCCTCCGCGACCCCCACGGTCGCGGCAGCGGCCTCGCCGGCCAGCGACGCATCTTCCAGGTGCGCCAGCGCCACCCGCAGCGCCTCCAGCGAGGCCACGTCCGCCAGCGCGGCCAGGGCCAGCCGCTTCTCCTGGACCCGCTCCGCCGCCGCCAGCGCCCGGCCGAGCAGGCGCGTCCGCGCCGCCGGCTCCGCCACCCGCCCCGACAGCCGGACGACACCGCGCACCGCCAGGATGCGCGCCTTCGCCGACGCCGCCTCGTGGGCGACCGCCAGCAGGTCCGGCGCGGGAGCCGCCGTCGGCCAGTCGGACACCACCCGGACCGCCGTCAGCCGCACCGCCGCCTCGTCGCTCCGCAAGGCGTCGCGCACAGCCGCCAGGCCCTCCTCCGTCGGCACGGCGCCGAGCACCCGCACGAGGGCGGCGCGCGCCTCCGGCCCTGCGCCCTCCATCCCGCCAACCACCTGGGCTGCAAAAAGCCTCGCGCCAACTGAAGCGCGGCGGGTCGCCGCACCTGCCGCGCTCGCCGCCACAGGCGCCTCTTCGCGCGGTGGGTGCCCCTCGGCGTCGCTCGGGACAGGCTCCGACCCCCCGCGCGATGCACGAGCGCCAATAGCCGCCAGGGCCGTCTCCGTCGGCCGCCGCACATCGTCGTGCTTCGCCTGGACGAGTGCGGCGAGGATCGCCGGCACGTGTCGCTCACCACCCAGCACGGCCAGGGCCTCGAGCGCGGCCGTCTGCACCTCCGGGGGACCGTCGGCGAGGCACCCGGCGACGGCGTCGGTCTGATCCCGCGCCGCGCGGGCCACCAGGATGCGAATCAAAGCGGATGCGCGGCGGGTCGCCGCACCCGCTGCGCCATCTGGGAGGTACTGTTGGCGGGCCAGATACTCCGCCACGGCCTCGCTAACGCCGGGAGCCGAGAGGCGCGCCAGCGCCGTCTCGGCCGCGGCCCGCTCGCCGGCGTCGGCCGAATCCAGCAGGCCGAGCAGCGGGCCGACGGCGCGCGGCGTCGCGAGACGGCCGGCCGATTCGATGGCCGCCCGGCGGACCGCGTCGTCTTCGGAGTCGACGGCCGCCAGAACGGCCTCCGCGGCGACGGGGCCGCCCCGCCGGCCCACCACATGAACGATTTCCGGCTGCACGGCGGCCGGGGCCGACGGCAAGTAGTCGGCCCACGCACGCGTCACGTCCTCGCCGCCCGTCTCGACGGCGGCCGCGAAGACGGCCGCGGCCACCTGGTCGTCCTCGCCCGCCATCGCCCACGCCACCTCCTCCACGGCCGCGCGGCCGAGCACACGGGCAAGGCCTCGAATCGCCGCGCAGCGGACGTGCCGCCGGTCGGGCGTGTCGCTTGCCTCCCACAGGGTGCTGTAGATGCGCTCAGCGGTCTCCGCGTCGCCGGCGTCGGCCAGGCGCTCGGCGAGGTCGAGCGCCGCCTCGGTCGCCTCGACGCGCTCGCGGCCGCGGGCCGAGACGGCGCGCGCGGGCAGGACGCCGGCGAGTGCGGCGTCCGAAGGACGGCCGCAGCCGGCAGCCGTGAGCATCAGTGGGAGGAGCAGAAGGAGGACCCAACCGCAGCGCGGCAACCCATACTCCCTCTCCCTTGATGGGAGAGGGCAGGGGCGAGGGTGACCGCTGCGAGGCCGTTCGAGCATCCCCCTCACCCCCTCCCTCTCCCGCCGGGGGAGAGGGGGAACAACCGTGCGCAGTGGCCCGGGCGACCCGCCGCGCACAACATGCCGTTCTTGCGCCGGGACGATCACGCCGCCACCTCCAGTGCTCTTTCGCCCGCAGTATAGCGGACGGCGGGTGGCTTGGCCACGCTTGCGTGGCGCGGTGACTCGCGCGGCGGGCCGTCGTACCCCGCGCGGTGCCCGGGACGGGCCACCGCGCGATGCGCGGTCTCGGACACGGGGCCACCCAACGGCAGGTGGCCATGCCGCCCGGCGCGTCGTATACTGGAGGGACCACGCGCCGGGCGAACGAGGAGAGCCGCCATGCCGACCCACGATGTCACCGTCCCGATGCATCGCGACATGCCGACGTATCCGAACGACCCGCCCTTCAAGTTCCAGTTCATCCGCAAACTCGCCCGCGGGGCCGAGTCGAACAACTCGTGGATGGCCCTGGGGTCGCACACGGGCACGCATATCGACGCCCCGCTCCACTTCATCGAGGGCGGCGGGGCGGTCGACGCGATCCCCCCCGAGGCCCTCGTCGGCCCCTGCCGGGTGGTGGACGTGGGCGAGGCGCCCGTCATCACGCGGGCCGTGCTGGAAGGGCTGGACCTGGCGGGCGCACAGCGCCTCCTCTTCCGTACGACCAACTCCGCGTGGATTACCCGCGAGTTCCGCGACGACTTCGTCGGCCTCGCCGAGGACGCGGCCCGGTACCTGGCCGAGGCGGTCCGGCCGGTGCTCGTCGGCATCGACTCGCCGGCCCTGGACCCGCTCGGCACGCCCGGCCATCCGGCCCACATGGCCATCCTGGGGAGTGAGACGATCAAGGGGGCCATCGAATGGCTGGCCCTGGCGGACGTGGCGCCCGGCGACTATCACCTCTTCTGCGGACCGCTGCGCCTCGCCGGCGCCGAGGCGGCGCCGTGCCGGGTGTTCCTCTCGCGAGACTGAGAAGAGGCCTCGCGCCAAGGCGCCAAACGGCAAAGACAAAGACAGTGCGTCACGCAAAGGCGCAAAGCCGCAAAAACAGCAAACAGCAGCGGCGCAAGGCCGGGAAAAGGCAAAGGCAGCAAGGCGAGATGCTTCGTCGCCCTTCGGGCTCCTCAGCATGACAGACGTGGACGTTGCCGTTATTCAAACCTGTCACCTTTGCTGTTTTGGTCTTTGCCGTTTTTGCGGCTTTGCGCCTTTGCGTGAGGATCGCTGTTTTGGCGTGCGCGGCGAAAACAGAGCGTCAGGCCGATGTCCACGGCCACCATGAGGGCGTTGACGGCGTAGAGGGCCGTCACCATCTCCGGCCAGGCGCCCCACGCCCGCACGACCTTGGCCGACAGGCCGAAGAGGTACCCCGCCAGGATGAGGGCCATGAAGCCGAGGCTCTTGCCCTCCGTGCGGCGGACCCGCAGCGTGCGCACGATGTCCACCGGCCACGCCACGCCGAAACAGACGAGCATGCCGGCTTCGAAGACTTCGGCAACGATGATCAACGAGTCCAAAGTCGAAAGTCCAAGGTCCAAAGTCGGAACCGCAACAACGCGAGTCCAAAGTCAGAACGGCACGTTCAAAGTGAACCGCCAAGACGGCAACGGCGCGCGCGGCGTAAGCGCCGCGGCGAACACCCGCGCCTTATTGCGCGCGAAGCGCTGCGCGACGGTTCGACGCACGCCTCGCGCCCACAAAACAGCGTGGGTTCACCGCCCCGCTCGCGGGGCGCGTGGCTTGCGGCGCAGCGACGCACACGGTACCCCACATGCGCCATTCGCTTCGGCGCCCCCGTCCATATAGCGCGACCGTCACGCCTGACACAGGTCGCGCATGAAGTAGGCGGGATCGGTGGTCAGGTTGACGCCGAGCCGCCTCAGGCCCGTCTCGTCGCCGGAGCGGGGGATGTGCGTCAGGTGGACCTCGCAGCCCCTGAGGGCCGGCAGTCGGTCGAGGCCCATCTGGGCGGTCGGGTTGGTCGAGGCGCTCACGGAGAGGGCGATGAGCGCCTCCTCCAGGTCCAGGCTCACGCTCTTCGAGGAAAGGATGTCGTCCTTCATCCGCGCGATGGATTCCAGCACCTGCGGCGCCAGCAGGTGGAGGGTGTCCGGGATGCCCGCCAGGTGCTTGATCGCGTTCAGCACCAGGCTGCTGGCGGCGTGCATGAGGGGCGAGTTCGTGCCGGTCACGATCGTGCCGTCCGGCAACTCGGCCGCCGCCCCGCAGAACATGCCCTTGTTCCCCTTGCCGCGGCGGTGGGCGTCCTCGGCGGCCTCGCGCGCCGGACCCACGACGCGGCGCTGGAGCGGGTCGAGGTCCAGTTCGTCCATCAGCAGTTTGCACCGGTCGACGGTCGCCTCGGGCGTGAAGCCCATGGCGTGCTCGCACGCGTAGCGGAAGTAACGGCGGATGACCTCCTGGCGTGCGGCCTCGCGGCAGACGGCGTCGTCGGAGACGGCGAACCCCGCCCGGTTCACGCCCATGTCCGTCGGCGAGCGGTACAGGTCGGCCTGGCCCATGATGCGCGCGAGAATCCGCCGAAGGACGGGAAACGCCTCCACGTCGCGGTTGTAGTTGACCGCCGTCTCGCCGCAGGCCTCCAGGTGGAACGGGTCGATGAGGTTCACGTCGCCGAGGTCAGCCGTCGCCGCTTCGTACGCCACGTTCACGGGGTGCTTCAGCGGCAGGTTCCAGATGGGGAACGTCTCGAACTTGGCGTAGCCGGCGCGCGTGCCGCGCCGGTGATCGTGGTACAGTTGCGAAAGGCAGGTGGCGAGTTTGCCGCTGCCCGGCCCCGGCCCGGTGACGACGACGAGCGGGCTGTCGGTCTCGATATGCGGATTGGCCCCGTACCCGGCGTCGCTGACGATGCGGTCCACGTCCGTCGGGTAGCCCGGCGTGGCGCGGTGCGTGTACACGCGGATGCCGAAATGTTCGAGTTTGCTCTTGAAGGTGACGGCGGCGGGCTGTTCGTCGAACCGGGTGATGACGACGGCGGTGATCTCGATGCCCCAGTCCCGGAGGTCGTCGATGAGTTTCATGGCGTCGACGTCGTAGGTGATGCCGAAGTCCGCCCGGAGTTTCTTGCGCTGGATGTCGCCCGCCCAGATGCAGAGGATGATGTCCGCGCGGTCGCGCAGGCCCCTGAGCAGTTGCATCTTGACGTTCGGGTCGAACCCCGGCAGGACGCGGGCGGCATGGAAGTCGAAGAGCAGTTTACCGCCGAACTCCAGGTAGAGTTTGTTGTCGAACCGGTCGAGACGCTCGAGGATGGCGCGGGTCTGCTCCTGGAGGTACTGAGCGTTGTCGAAGCCGACGGGGCCGCCCGCGGCGAGGGCGCGGGTGGCGGCGCCGTCCGAATCGGCGGCCATGGTGCGGGCAACATCGGCGGGTGAAGACGTGGCGGCGTCGGAGCGCGGCTGGGCATCGGGCATGGGCGTGTCCCTTCCAAGGCGCGGGCGAACCCGCGCCGGTGCGTGGCCTCGGCCGGCCATGCTACACGGCCGCCGCGCGGCGTGCAAGGAAACGGCGGCGACTCCACGAATCAGCGCGGTGGGTCTCCGTACCCACCGCGCTCGGAGCCAACTGACGCGGCGGGTGCGGAGACCCGCCGCGCACCAAGGGGTGCACGACCATCGACGTGCCGTCGGCGGCCGGGCGCGCGCCAAAACGCCCTTGACATCGGGCCCGCGGCTGCGAAGATACGCGGCTCGAAGGGAAACGTTCGCACCACACCACCCACACGAAGGAGAACGTCGTGGCAGCCACACTCAAAGGCAACGCCTGCATCGGCCAGAGCGGCGGGCCCACCGTCGTCATCAACCAGAGCCTCGTCGGGGCCGTCGAGGAGGCCCGCAAGCACAAACCCATCCAGAAGATCCTCGGGGCCGTCCACGGCACCCAGGGCATCATGGCCGAGCACTTCATGGACCTGACGCGCACCAGCCGCCGGAAACTCGACGCCGTCGCCGAGAGCCCGTCGGCGGCCCTCGGCTCGTGCCGGCACAAGCCGGACGAGGACGACTGCGCCGCCATCCTCGACGTCCTCCGCAAGCACGACGTGCGGTACTACTTCTACATCGGCGGCGACGATTCGGCCAAGTCCACCGACATCATCGCCGGCATGGCCGAGAAGGCCGGCTACGACATGCACTGCGTGCATATCCCAAAAACCATCGATAATAATCTGGTGGGCAGCGACCACACGCCCGGCTTCGGCAGCGCCGCCCGGTTCGTCGCCAGCGCCGTGCGCGGCGACGACATGGACAACCGCAGCATTCCCGGCGTGAAGGTGGACGTCATCATGGGCCGCGACGCCGGCTGGCTCACCGCCGCCTCCGTCCTCGCGCGCCGCCAGGACGGCGACGGGCCCCACCTCATCTACCTGCCCGAGGTGCCCTTCAGCATCACCCGGTTCCTGACGGACGTGCGGCAGGTGGTGCAGGCGCACGGCCGGGCCGTCATCGCCGTCAGCGAGGGCATCCGCGATAACCACGGGACCCTGTGGGCCAAGAAACTCGCCGAGGCCTCCGACGCCGACGTCGCCGGCGACGCGTTCGGCCACTTCCAACTCTCCGGCACGGGCGCCCTGGCCGACTACCTGACCATGCGCATCAAGGACGGCCTCTCCGGCCTGAACGTGACGCGGGTGCGCGGCGACACGTTCGGGTACCTCCAGCGGTCGTTCCCCGGCTTCGCCAGCCCGGTGGACCAGCAGGAGGCCCGCGAGGTCGGCCGCGACGCCGTCCGCTACGCCTGTCAGGGCAAGGACGGCTCGGTGGCCATTAAGCGGAAGGACACGAAGAAGTACGCGTCGTACACGGAACTGATCGCCCTGAAACGCGTGGCCGGCAAGAACCGCGAGGTGCCGAAGAAGTACATCGCCACCGGCGGCAACGACCTCCGCCCCTCGTTCGTCGACTACTGCCTGCCGCTGACCGGCGGCATCCCGGACGCCGAGTCGCTGGTGTAAGCGCACAGGAAAGCGCGGTGGGTCGGAGCCTGTCCCGAGCGAAGCCGAGGGGCACCCACCGCGCGTTTCATGCCCATGTATCCGCCGAGTTTACTCGCCGCGTGTCGTTCACGCGCCTTGTGCGATACGCGCCGGGCAAGCCCGGCGGCCACATGTCACCCCCCTCCCTCACAGCACCCCCTTCGTACTCGGCGTGCCGGAGATGCGGGGATTACGGGCAACGGCACCGCGCAGCGCCACCGCCACCGCCTTGAAGATCGCTTCCGCGATGTGATGATCGTTCGTGCCGTACGGCACGACGACGTGCAGGGTCACGTTCGAGTGGTTGACGAACCCGCCGAGAAACTCCTCCACGAGTTCGGTCTCGAAGTCGCCGATGTGCTCGCCGACGAACGCCACCCGGTACCCCAGGTAGGCCCGGCCGGAGATGTCGAGGGCCACCTGGGCCAGCGATTCGTCCATCGGGACGGCCGCCCAGCCGAACCGGGCGATGCCCGCCTTGTCGCCGAGGGCCTGGTTGAGCGCCTGGCCCAGGCAGATGCCCATGTCTTCGGTCGTGTGATGCAGGTCGACGTCCACGTCGCCGCTGGCGCGCACGGTCAGGTCCACCAGGGCGTGGCGGGCCAGCAGGTCCAGCATGTGGTTCAGGAACCCGACGGGCGTGTCGAAGGTAGCGCGGCCCGTGCCGTCGAGGTTCAGTTTGACCTGGATCTGCGTTTCCCGCGTGGCGCGCGAGAGGTCGGCCGTCCGGGGCGGAAGCGGTTCGTCCTGGCTCACGTCTGTTCCTCCTGTACGAGGTCACGGGCGGCCGCCAGCAGCGCGTCCGTTTCCTCCGGCGTGCCGACGGTGATCCGCACCTTATCATCCAGCCGGGGCAGGTTCCAGTATCGAACCAGGATGCCGCGCGACTTGAGCCCTTCGTAAAGCGGCTCCGCGCGGCCGGCGGGCGGACGGGCCAGGACGAAGTTCGCCTCCGACGGCGTGACGCCGAAGCCCAGGGCCTCCAGGTCGCGGGCCAGGCGGGCGCGCTCGTCGCGGAGGCGTTCGACGTTTGTGCGCATCCACCCCTCGTCCTCGATCGCCGCCGCCGCCGCCTCGATGCTGATGGCATCGCAGTTATAGGAATCCTTGCACTTCGCCAGGCCCGCGATGAGAGCCGCCGGTCCGACGGCGTAGCCGAACCGCAGTCCCGCCAGGCTGTACGACTTCGACAACGTCCGCAGCACGAGGACGTTGTCGCGGTCCTCGACGGCCGGGATGACCGACCCCGGCCCGAAATCCGCGTACGCCTCGTCCACCACGACGACGCCGTCGAACCGGTCCGCGAGTTCCAGGACGGCCTTGTCCGGCAGGTGGACGCCGGTGGGCGCATTCGGGTTGCACAGCAGCAGGAGCCGGGCGTCGGCCTCGGCCAGGGCGTCGATGGGCGGCGAAAAGTCGATGCCCGTGGGAATCTCGACCGTCCCGGCGCCCTGGATGTCGGCCAGCACGGGATACAGCGAGTACGTGGGCGTGGGCCAGGCCACGCGCTCGCCCTCCCCCACCATCGCCCGGACGCAGAGCGTCAGCAGTTCGTCCGACCCGTTGCCGCACAGCACCTGCTCGGGGTGCACG
>CAZNYC010000155.1:0-8496 GCA_964577175.1 uncultured Anaerolineales bacterium | reverse complement strand
ACGCCGCGGCAGTGACGAAGGGCGTAGGCCGCGGCACGCCGCGGCAGTGACGAAGTAACGCAGTAACGAAGGCGCCACCGGCAGCGCCCGGTGATAGTGAAGGGTGATGGCCCGGCGGGGCTCCGTACCCGCCGCGCTCTTCGTCAAAGCCGCGTGCCACGGCCGCCCTTGCCCGGCCGTGTGCTGCGCGCGCGGCAGAAGCCTATACCTTCCCACGGGTGTCACGTCCCGCCTTGAGGCCTCCTGTGCAGGCTTGTGCCACTGCTTCGCCCAGCGCTGAGTAGCTGCCAGGATCAACGTGGGCCTCTTTATGGCCATCTATCACATAACGACCACCTGACTTGACCGTCTGCTTAACGAGATATACGCCATCAGCCAGCAAGAAGACCCTAGCACCGTGCTTCTCTTTCGGGGCAACACTCATGGGAACCTCCTTGGATGGTAGCGAGAGTCCAACCCCAGGAAACCCAGCCCTGTGCTCCACTTCGCGTCGGAAACTCAGTCTGCCAATCGATTCAGGTCTATTTCAAAGCCAGCCTTCTTCAAGGTTCGCGCAAGATTGTCCTTCCATCCGCCAGCGGCATCCATCTCGGGACAAAAAACCCCGTGCATGTCGGATAACTCGGAGAAGATGACAAAGCCGCCCTTGCGCAAGGCACAGACCCTGTCCCTGCCCAGGACACCCGCCAAGTAGCCCAGTTCAAAGACCACGTTTTGTCTTGCACGCGGTTCGAGACACTCGATCTTCGCCGCGTTGCTCTCTGCGGCTTCAATCCTTCCTCTAGCCATACCCAAGTCGTCAGGCGTAAGCAGAAGCACCGCAAAATCCGAGGAAGAGGCAGAGCGTTCAACGCTTTCCATCAACGAAGACATACCCCTGCCCTGCTCCCCAATGACCACCGTGCTCAGGCCTAGTTTCTCAAGAAAGCGAGCGGTTTCTTCCTTTGCCCCCACATCCCGGCCATGCCCAATGAATACCTTAGATGGCTGACCGGTTGCACCAATCCGGGTCGAGCCGGTGCCCTTGGTCGGCACCGGCTCGACGGCTACGCTCGGTCGCTCGCAGAGTCTCTCAAGCAAGTGCGCAATCTTGCGGAATCCTTGTTCGGTCTGCGTAACTATCAATCTGCCGTCCAAGAACTCAATGCTTGCCGGCCCGCCTTCGTCACCCCAGACTGCAACGTGTCGGTCGGAGATGTTATTCACCGTCCTCTGGACAAGATCTCTTAACTTCTCACCCGCATAATCGAGATTTCCGGCACTCCCTGCAATTCTGTTGACTAACTCTGCAACATCGAAATCGCGAGTCTCCAGCCCATCATGAAGACGCTCGACAGGTGTGACCAATACGTGGTTGCTCCGAATTCTGTAGCCCAGATCAAAGCCCAACACCAGACCGAGCACCGTCTCCACAGACACGGCCTTGACCTTCAGGTCAACGACCCTCGTGGACAAATCTATGCCTGCGAGTTCAATGTCGGGGTCAATTACTATGTTCAGCCCAGGCACAACCTCGGACAAATAAGCCAGAACGTTGTCGAGGCTTGTCTTCTCAAAATCCAAGTCAACCAAGGTCTTCAACGATTCAGCGACATGATCTGAGTGGCTCATCTCGTGCCCCACACAATCCGGAACCTCGTACAACCCTCGACGTTACGTCACGGCGTGCACGGCGAGATTCTTCGTCGCGGCTTCGCCGCTCCTCAGAATGACAACCCCCGTTATCCTTCGCCTCCGTTACTCCGTCACTCCGTTACTCCGTCACTCGGCCTCTGCCGCGGCGCGCCGCGGCCTACATGCGCGGCCTCTGCCGCGGCGCGCCGCGGCCTGCGCGTTTCGTCACTTCGTCGTATCCTTGATCACCCCCGGCGGGAAGATCTCGGTCATCCACGTCTCGATATACTCGGCCGCCTTGGGGGGCGGGACGCGCCAGTACGTCGGGCACGGCGAGAGGATTTCGACCAGGCTGAACGCCTTCAGGTCCCGCTGCACGCGAAAACTCTTTTTCATCGCCGTCTTGACGCGCTTCACGTCTTTCGGCGTGCCGAGCACGCACCGTTCGATGTACGCCGGCTGCTCCAGCGTGGCCAGGAGTTCCGAGACGCGAATGGGGTACCCCTCGCCCTTGACGCTGCGGCCTTTGGGGCTGGTGGAGGTCTTCTGGCCGGGTACGGTCGTCGGGGCCATCTGGCCGCCCGTCATCCCGTAGATGGCGTTGTTGATGAAGATGACGCTGATGGGCTCGCCGCGGTTCGCCACGTGCACGATCTCGTTCGTGCCGATGGCCGCCAGGTCCCCGTCGCCCTGGTAGGAGAAGACGAGTTTGTCCGGCCGGGCCCGCTTGATGCCGGCGGCGACCTCGGGCGTCCGGCCGTGGGCCGCCTCGCACATATCGATGTCGAGGTACTGGTAGGCGAGGACCGCGCAGCCGACGGGGGCCATGCCGATGACGTCCCCGCGAATGTCCCATTCGTCGATGATCTCGGCCAGCAGCCGGTGCACCACCCCGTGCCCGCAGCCGGGACAGTAGTGCGTGCGGGCGGGCAGGAGCGATTCGGGGCGGCCCATTCTGATTGTCGGGGCGTTGGATTGCGACATAGCAGAGTCCTTTGGTTGTGTGCGGGCACCTCACTGGATCACTGGGTGACTGAGTGACTGAGTCACTGGGTTCCTAATCACCCAATTACCGAGCGACCATGAGGCTCCTCACCCTCGCCGCCACCTCCTCCACCCCCGGCACACCGCCGCCGGCGCGGCAGTGCAGGTCCACGGGACGGGGGGTGTCGTAGAGGGCCAGTTTCACGTCCTCCACCAACTGGCCCCAACTCATCTCGACCACCAGGAACCGGGCGCCGCGGTCGGCGGCCGCCCGAAGGGGTTCGGCCGGGAACGGCCACAGCGTGATCGGCCGCACCAGCCCCGCCCGGATGCCCTCGGCCCGTGCCGCCCGGACGGCGTCGCGTGCGATCCGCGCGCTCGTGCCGTAGGCCACCAGGACGATCTCGGCGTCGTCCGTCTCGTCCTCTTCCCAGCGGGGCAGTTCGGTTTCCATTTTCTCGTACTTGGCGCGGAGGCGGCGGTTGAACGCTTCCAGTTCCCCCGGCCGCCAGTAGAAACTCTTGACGATACGTTTCTCGCGGCCGTCGGCCGCCCCGGTCAGGGCCCACGGATGGTCCCGGACCGCGGGCACGTCCTTCATGGGCGGCAGGACGACCGGTTCCATCATCTGCCCGAGTTGCTGGTCCGACAGGAGCAGGACGGGGCACCGCCAGGCCTCGGCCAGGTCGAACGCCTCGCAGGCCAGGTCGCACGTTTCCTGGACGGTGTGCGGCGCCAGCACGATGAGCCGGTAGTCGCCGTGCCCCCCGCCGCGCGTCGCCTGAAAGTAGTCGCCCTGGGCGCAGCGGACGTCGCCCAATCCCGGCCCGCCGCGCTGCACGTTGACGATGAGGGCGGGCAATTCGCTTCCGGCCAGGTAACTGATGCCCTCCTGCTTCAGGCTGATGCCGGGGCTGGAGGAGGAAGTCATCGCCCGCGCCCCCGCGGCGGCGGCGCCGTGGACGAGGCTGACGGCGGCCAGTTCGCTCTCCGCCTGGATGAACGTGCCGTCCACCTCCGGCACCCGCCACGACATGTACTCCGGCAGGTCGTTCTGCGGCGTGATGGGGTACCCGAAGTAGAATCGGCACCCGCCGCGGATCGCGCCCTCGGCGGCGGCGACGTTGCCCGTGATGAGCACCTTCTGCCCGCGCCGGGGCTGGGTGGGGGTCTGGACCGTCACGCCTGTCTCCTCCCTCCGGTTCGACGATGGCACCGCCTGCCGACGTCTCGCTTCCCCCGCGGCGGGGCTCCCGGCCCGCCGCGCGCATGACACAGGGGCGTTTCATCTTAAGGAGGGCCCGGCACGGGGGCAACGCGAAAACGCCGGCGGCAGGCCACCGGCAACGCCCGTTTAGCCGCGACTCGAAGAGGAGCGCGCCCGGAGCAGCATACCGCGGCCGCCGCCTAAGACTCGACGATCTCCAGCACCTCGATCGCCGCGTCCGGACACACCTGGTAACACAGCGTGCAGCCGGAACACTCGGCGCCCTCTTTCAGCCGGGCGGGACGGACGCCGAGGTCCGTCAGGTCCTCGCTCATCTCCAGCGCCCCCCTCGGGCACGCCGCCACGCACAGTTCGCAGCCCTTGCAGTACCGGGTGAGAATGCGGATCTGATATGCCATGGCCGGCCTCGTGAATGCGGGTTCGGCCGTATGGTACGCGCGGCGGATGCCTGAAGTCAATTGCTCCTTGGAGCAGTGACTGAGTGACTGGGTAACGAAGTCGCTGCGTGTGACAACAACGTCAAGAGACCCGAGCCCTTTGCTCAGTCACTCAGTTACTCAGTGACTCAGTCACTCGCCTTTGTCGTGATACCTGGGCAAATGCCCCCAATGCAGTTTCCGGCTGAGGGTCTCGAACGGCTGCCGGTGGCCGCGCTCCACGAGCAGGAACGAGGACGCCGCCCGCCGAATGGTCACGCGGTCGCCCGGCTGCATGCGGACCTTGTCCTGCCCGTCCACGACGCACACGGCCTCCTGCTGGAGGTCGGTCGGTTCCAGGACGACCTCGCAGTCCGGCCGGAGGACGATGGGCCGATGCGTCAGCGAATGCGGGCACACGGGCACCAGCACCATCGCCTCCAGGCCCGGGGCGAGCAGCGGCCCGCCCGCCGCCATGCAGTACGCCGTCGAGCCGGTGGGCGTGGAGACCAGCACGCCGTCGCCGAAGTAGGTGGTGATCGCCTCGCCGTCGATGGTGCCCCGGACGCCGGTCATCCGGTGGGCGTCGCCGCCCGCCACGAGGACGTCGTTCAGGACGAGGTACTCGCTCTCGCCGTCGGCCGTGGCGCAGCAAACGCAGAGCATCAGCCGGCGGGAGACGGGCGCCTCGCCGGCGGCGATCGCATCGAACTGTTCGCAGAACGCCTCGGCGGAGAACTCGGCCATGTACCCGAGTTTGCCCATGTTGATGCCGACGACCGGCACCTCCCGGCCCCCGAGCATCCGGGCCGCCTTCAGCAGCGACCCGTCGCCGCCGAGCACCACGATCAGGTCCGCCTCGGTCTCGATGGGCCCGTCGGCGAGATCCATCGTCTGGACCTCGACCCGCTCGCGGACCCACGGGCAGAGAGACCCGGCCACCTCGCGGGCCTGCGGCTTCTCGGGGTTGACGAGGATCAGGACGCGTGTCATGGACGGCTCCCGTGTAGATCCCGCGGGGCGGGTGCCACTGGCGGCTTGCCCGCCAGTGGTCGTGCCGCGGCACGCCGCGGCCTACGCCTTCTCCGCGAGCGCCCGGATCCGTTCGGCCAGGCCGTCGGCGTCGAGGCCCTGGGCCGCCAGTTGGGACGCCCGCGTATCGTGCTCGACGATCTCGTCGCCGACGGCGGCGCGGCGAATCTTCGAGGCGCCGGCGCCCATCGCCTCGGCGGCCTCCAGGACGGCCGCCCCGAACCCGCCGGCCGCGGCGGCGTCCTCGACGGTCAGCAGCCACGGCTGCTCACCCAGAAGGTCCGCCACCAGGTCCGTATCGAGCGGCCGGACGAACCGGGCGCTCGCGACCGCCACCTTCACGCCGTCCTCGGCCAGGCGGTCGGCGGCCTCGACGGCCGAGCCTACCGTCGCCCCGAGGGCCAGGACGGCCCCGTCCTTCCCCTCGCGGACGACGGCCCCTCGGCCCGGCTGGACCGCCTCGTCGGTAAACGGCTCGGCGGGCACGTGGTCGCGCGGGTAGCGGACGGCCCAGGGGCCCTCGGCCTCCGTCGCCAGGCGCAGCAGGCCCGCCAGTTCCGCCCGGTCCCCCGGCGCCGCCACCATGAACCCCGGCAGGTGCCGCAGGTACGCCACGTCGTACAGGCCGTGATGGGTGGGCCCGTCGGCACCGACGAGTCCGGCCCGGTCCACCAGGAACACGACGGGCAACCCCTGGAGGGCGATCTCGTGGAACAGTTGGTCATACGCCCGCTGGAGGAACGTGGAGTAGATGCCGACCACCGGCCGACGACCGCCCCGCGCCAGCCCCGCCGCCAGCCCCACCGCGTGCTGCTCGCAGATGCCCACGTCGAAGAACCGCTCCGGGTACCGGTGAGCGAACCGGATGAGGCCGGAGCCTTCCGGCATGGCGGCCGTGATGGCGACCAGCCGCTCGTCCGCCTCCGCCAGGGCGAGCAGTTCGTCGATGGCCGCCCGGGTCCAGGTATCGCGGCCGACGGCCTCGGTGCCGGCCAGCACCTGGCCGTTGCGCTGCGTGAACGGCGAGGCCGAGTGCCAGGCCTCGGGCTTCTCGGCCGCGGGGCGGAACCCCTTCCCCTTCTGCGTGACCACGTGCAGCAGGACGGGCCCCGCCAGGCCCTTCAGTTCCGCCAGCACCTCCAGCAGGTCGGCGACGTCGTGCCCGTCCACGGGGCCGTAGCAGCGGAAGCCCAGCCGCTCGAACATGTGCTCGGGGACAACCGCCTCCTTCAGCACGTCCTTGAACGTATGGATGGAACGGGAGAGGAGGTCGCCCATCGGCACGTGGTCGAGCACCTCGTGGACGTCGCGCTTCAGGTTGCCGTAGGCCGGCATGGCACGGAGCCGCGTCAGGTGCCGGGCCAGCGCCCCGACGGTGCGCGAGATGGCCATCTCGTTGTCGTTCAGGACGACGAGCAGGTCGGCGCCGGCGTCGCCGGCGTGGTTCATGGCCTCCAGGGCCAGGCCGGAGGCCAGGGCCCCGTCGCCGATGACCGCCACGGTCCGGATGCCGGTGCCGGCGGCCTGCTCGGCCAGCGCCAGGCCGAGGGCCGTTGAGACGCTCGCCCCGGCGTGGCCGGTCCGGAAGGCGTCGTACGCGCTCTCGGCCGGGTTCGGGAATCCGCTGGTGCCGGCGGCGGTGCGGAGGCCCTCGAACGCCTCGCGACGGCCGGTCAGGATCTTGTGGGCGTAGCACTGGTGGCCGACGTCCCACACGAGATGGTCGCGGGCAAAGTCGTACGCGCGGTGGAGGGCGAGCGTGAGGTCGACCACGCCCAGGTTGCTCGCAAGGTGCCCCCCGCGGGCCGCCACCGTCCGGGTGATGAGCGCACGGATTTCCGACGCCAGGCGCTCCAGGTCCTCGGCCGAGAGGCCTTGCAGGTCGCGGGGCGAGTCGATCTGGTCGAGTAAGGATTCGGGCACGACGTTACGGGTCCTTAGTCATCGGTCATTCGTCATTTGGTTCGCGGCTTGACGCACCGGGCAAGCGCGGCGGCTAATTGAGCCGCGGCCTGCACCGTGGCCTTGGATGTCATCCTGAGCGACGCGAAGGATCTCGCCGTAGTCGTTGTCGTTGCTGTTTCCATCGTTGCGCCCGGGCCACGCGCTCCGCTGCGCGTCGCGGCTAAAAGGTGTTGCCGCGGGTCCTTCGATTTCCGATTTCCCATTTCCGATTTCAAAACGTCCGTTCGACGACGAATCGCGCGAGGTCCCGCAGCGGGTCGGCCTCGTGTCCGAACGGCGAGAGGGCGTCGACGGCCCGTTCGGCCTCGGCCCGGGCCCGCCGGCGGGCGGCCCCCAGGCCGTAGAGCGTCACGAACGTCAGTTTCCCCGCCGCTTCGTCCTTGCCGGCCGTCTTGCCGAGGTCCTCGGTCGTGGCGGAGGCGTCGAGGACGTCGTCGGCAATCTGGAACGCCAGGCCCAGGTGCTCGCCGCACTCGCGGAGGCTGCGGACGAGGTGCTCGCTGGCGCCGGCGGCCACGGCACCCATGACGACGCTCGCCGCGATGAGGGCGGCGGTCTTGCGACGGTGGATGACGTCCAGCAGATGCGCGTCGCGCCGGCCGGTGCGTTCGGCCTCCAGGTCGGCCATCTGCCCGCCGACCATCCCGACGGCCCCGGCGGCGGCGGCGAGTTCGGCGGCCAGGCGCCGGGCCGTCTCGCCGTCCGGCACGTCGCGCGCCAGGACGCCGAACGCCTCGGTCAGCAGGGCGTCGCCCGCCAGGATGGCCGTCGCCTCGTCGAACTGCTTGTGACACGACGGCCGGCCGCGGCGGAGGGCGTCGTCGTCCATCGCCGGCAGGTCGTCGTGAATGAGCGAGTACGTGTGGACCATCTCAACGGCACAGGCGGCGGGCATGGCGGCCTCGTCCGAGGTGCCGCATGCCTCCGCCGCCAGCAGGACCAGCACCGGTCGGAGCCGCTTGCCCCCGCCCAGGACGGCGTACCGCATGGCCTCGTAGAGGTCGCGGCTGGGTTCGTCCGGGGCGGTGAGGTGACGGTCCAGCGCCGCCTCCACCCGCTCGCCGCGCTCGCGCAGGACGTGGGGCACGGGTTGGGACTGGGCCTCGGCCATGGGACGCGGCTTCCCTCCGGGCGCACTTCCATTGCACGATGCGGCAACGGCGCATCGTATCACCGGCCACGGGGGGTCACAAGGGAAAAGGGCGGGGCCCGGCCGGAGGTTATGGCGGGTGGCCGATCAAGATACCGCGCGGTGCC
>CAZNYC010000154.1:0-8595 GCA_964577175.1 uncultured Anaerolineales bacterium | reverse complement strand
TTTCCTCGATGGGAGAGCAAACTGCCCGCGAGATGCCCCCTCATTCCGGCCTCTCTCGTCCTCGTACGGACCCGTATGGGCCGGATAGAGGGAGAAGCGGAAAGGCCACCTCGCCCCACGCCACTATCCTACGGGACGGGTGCGACAGAAATGGTCACAGGTCAATACGTGTTAGGGCTTTGGTGGGGGCGACGGATGTGGTCGCAGGGGCAAGTCATAGGGCCTGGGTAGACGTGAGGCCAGTCATATGCGGCATAACGAAAGAACACGCCGAACAGACTTTTTCGGCGGTCCCGGACCGCCAGCCCGAGGGGGGTTTCGCGCCGTCCCGGTCCCTCTCTGGCCAGAAACCTTCTTTCTGAGCCAAGAAGCCCTTGCGAACGTCACGGGTCGGGATACAATCGTTTCAGGCTCGTGGGCTGAAACCCATCCGGGAATAGCCGCTAATACTACTACGCTACAAAGACCGCGACAACTACGCTAAGGCCTTTTTCGACAATAGGGCTATTTACTTGACGCCACCGACCGCAACCCGTGGGGCACTGTCCGAGGGTGCCAATCAACCCCGTGGGCTTGGTGGCGTGAACGGCATAGGCCTATTCGACAATAGCTTATGAGTATCCGGCACGGGGCATTAGCACCAGGGTAAGGCCCGCCCAGCGGCGGCGCCAGTCGACACGGCGAAACTGCCCGAAAACACTGGCCAAGACCTTCATTCCGGTCGCTCGCCAGTCGAAACCTTCGTAGCGTTGTAGTACCAGGCGTAGCCGCCCTGGCCTCGGGTCCCGCCAGGGCCGGGCCCGACGAAGGCCCCGACCGCCCCCTGCCGACCCTTGCGTGCCCCATCCCCCGCCTCGCGAACGGCAGGGCACCGGCAGTGGCAACGGCTGGAGAGGGCCTCATTCCTGCTTCTTCTGCTGAAGGTACTGCTCCCTGGCCTCCCGCAACTCATGGAGGCTGCCGCTGGCATCACGGGTCTGCCAGAAACACCACCCGTTCGTGCTCATCTTCCTGCCGGTGACGGTGCTCCGGGCGACTGCGGCGGCGGCGGAACAGGGCTCATAGCGGGTCCCCTGGAACTGGACCCTGCCGTCTGGCAGGAGTCGTGCCTCCATCATTTGGCCCTTGTATTCGCGGACCAGTTTGATTGGCAATTCACCACCGACGACGCCCGAATCAAACTGAAGAGACTCTATCCATCCTTTGAGGCGTAACACCGCACTGGCGTCGCGCCAGAATAAAATCTCGCACACGCCGACGACGGACCAGCTCCAGGCCGCCCAGGACCAGCACGCTCAGCGTCGCTGGCTCGGGGATGAGGCTGAAATTGTCGGCGTACACCTTTGTGCCGTCATCCAAGACGAAGTCGCAGCACTCGTCTGCCCCCCCCCGATACCCAACCTGAATGAACTATTGACATCCCTGTGCCCCGGCCTTATATCTATCTTGCCGATGTCCTGCCAACCGGAGCCTTCGTCGTAATGGGCGTTGAAATGAGTTCCGTCCCAAGACAGTTTTAGCGCCCCCGTTTCGGAAGCGTTCGACACATCGTGTTCGTCGAAAATATCTCCTCCCCCTTCTGTGCCGTGGCCCTCTTCAGCGCAGATGCTCCAGATGCGCTCGCCCCATTCTTGAGTTAAGGCAGCCCACAAGACGTCTCTCGCATCATTCGGGTTGGTCACCCTTATGGCCATTCCGTGAAGGACCTCAGCCAGTGCATCCACTTCGTATACGCCAACGTGGACATCGAGTGTAACGTGCCACGGTCGATCATACGGAAGATCCTCAACGTAAGTGTAATACGCGTAGTGCTCATGACGCTCTGACTGACCTGTCGCGCCCTATTGACGTCTATGAGTCGCGTCCGCCAACATCCCATAGAAGGACGCGTGGACATGCCACAAGCGCGTGTCGCGTGCGCTGTCATTAAAGTCATCGGCGGCAGAAAAGGCCGCGTCAGCATATCCGCCAAAGGTCAGGCACAGGACCAAGGCCGCCAAGGCCCTCCGGTGCATCGAGAATCGCTTCGCCTTCATGGTCGAGTTCTCCTTTGAGTTTTACTCGGTTTCTCCGCATCAGCGACGCCGACGAACCATCGCCATCCCGCCGACGGCCAGCAAAGTGACTGTGGCAGGCTCGGGGATGACGGCGACGAGGCTCATCGTCATAGGCGGATCATCGTTCCAATAGTCCACCTCCCGAACATGGCCTACACCCGGGACGATGGTTTCGTACCAGGACGGGGTCTGGCCAAGACTCAGGTCATTCGGGTCGAAGCACTGGTACGCACGCCGCGTATCCGGGATTTCCCGGATGACTTCGGCCGACGACCGCCGCCAGCCTCTCTGACGAATTCATCACCGACAACGAGACCGGCAAGCACTTTCTCTGCTCGACATCATGGCCTGGAAGAGATTCTCGGGTACGGCCACCTCGGCTATCCGGAAGATCACGTACCGGGAATGCGCCACGACCTTCGCCCCGATCCTAATCAGATTCTCCCGCAGCGTCGTCAGCGAACCGTGAGATGGGTATGGGCGGCCGATGGCAAAGCGTCCAGTAAGGCCGGACCGGTCGGGATGGCGAAAAAGGTCTTCCTGGACGGACCAGGTGTGTTTCATCTGGCGATGCGGGCGAACCTGCCGGCCGGGCCGGGCGCTCGTCGCCTCGGCCATCTGCTGGCTGCTCGGTCCGGCCCATAGCGGGGTGACCGGGCAGGTGCTGGGCGTCGTCGGCGGGCTGGCCTCAAGTCGCTGCCCCAGGCGAAGTTGTCCGTTCATCCCCCGCCGGCCGCACCGGTAACAGTCAAGGTGTGTGCGTCGTCGTCACCAGGCAGGAAGAGGAGGTCGGCGTCGGCGGTGTCCCAAGCGGCGGCGTTGGTGGATTCGGAGAGGGAATCGCCCCGTACGAGGAAGCGGTCGACGGCGTCCTCGACCACCGCCAGGTACTCGCGGCAGAGCGCCTCCTCGGAATCCGCGGCCGCCGGACCGGCCGGAACGGCCAGGGCCAGCCCCGCGAACATCGCTCGAACCGCGCCGCCGACCGCCGCACTACGCATGGATCAACCCTCCCGACCTCGCCCCGTCACTCCGGCTCGACCGCCAACGTCACGTTATCGAGATAAAAGCGCCCTTTGCCGTCACTCAGCCCCGACACGCCGAACCAGGTGCACGTGCCGAACTTCCGGCTGGCCATCGGCAGCGCCGAGGCCGTCGTCGCCTCGCCGGCCGCGGGCCGCACGGCCAGCGACCACGTCTTCGCCGCCTCCGGACCGTACGCGAACCGGATCTCGAGCCGGAACCACCGGCCCGGCGGGACCGTCGCCACCGTCTTCCCGCCCGCCTGCACGCCTCCGTTCGGCTGGACCGTCACGATGGGCCCGGCCTTCAGCGGCCGATCCGACCAGTCGCGGAACTCCAGCCGCACCCGGCCCGGCGCCTCCGCATCGTTCATCAGGTCGCACGCCAGCGCCACCGTGCCCCGCTCGTGCCGCGGCAGTTGCATCGTCCAATGCGGCAGCCAACTCTGCTTGGCCGGCCCGTCGGTGAACGCGAGCGACTTCTTGCCCGCGGCCGCCGCCTCGTCCGTTACGCGGATGCCCGTCTCCCCGCCGTCGATGAGCCGGCCCTTGACAAGCGGCACGGACCCCGCATCGTACACCTCGAAGCCGTACTCGGCCGGCAGGCCCGACGGCGGTGGCGGCGCGTACACGTGCGGCTCCCTCTGAATTGCCTTCGGCCGGGACGTCCACGCCGCGTCGCCATAGAGCCCCGCCTCGTCGTGATCGAACGCCTTGAATCCGGTCCGCTTGGCCGGCGACCCCTCTTTCAGCCGGAAGTCCCCCGCCGCCGGATCCACGAACGCCGGGTCCGCCACGATGGAATGCGCATCGCGCCCGAGTTCCTGCCAGCGGGCGAACGAGGCGCCGTCCACCTTCGGGGCGTCCTTGCGCACGGTCGACGACCGGTCGTTAAACCGCACCGCCTCGCGCCCCTGCGTGCTCCAGTACAGGTTGTGGTCGAGCCGCGTCCACTGCGGGCCGTGGAACCCGGACGTCATCGCCCCGTCGGCCTGGTACACGATGTTGTGCTCGAGCCGGCTCGGGGCGTACTCGGCGTCCTTCAGGCTCGCGTCGACCAGCCGGTTCAACCCGCTGTCGCCGCAGAACGCGAAAATATTGTGCCGCACCACGTTCCGCTGCCCCTTCATCATGAGGCCGAAACTATCGATATGGTGCGAGAGGTTCCGCTCCACGAGGTAGTCGCTCACGGCCCCGTCCAGGTAGATGGCCCGCGAATCGTTGATGTACGGGTAGTGCCGGATGTGGTGCACCACGTTGCCGCGAATCACGCTGCCGGGCGAGTAACCCAACACGTAGATGCCCCCGTTGTCGCTCAGGATGTCACCCACGTTGTGGTGCACGTGGTTGAACTCGATGACGTTGCCGTGCTGAAAGATGTCCCGCTTCCGGTTCCAGGACCACCCCACCGAGATACCCGTGTAATCGAAGTCGGATATCTCGTTGTGACGGATCCGGTTCAGCGACGCCGACCCCACCCACACCCCGATCGACCCGCCCAGCACGTACGACGTGTGGTGGATGAAGTTGTTCTCGATCGTGTTCCGCTGCACCTTCAGGGCGTCCGTCGGCGGCATGTAGCCGACCTTGGCGTCCGGCCCGACGTAGACGCCGCCCCCGCCGCAGTCGTGGATTTCGCACTGGACGATGCGCACGTTCTGGCACCCCGCGTCCAGGCGGATGGCGTGCCCCCCCACGTGCGCCACCTCGCACCGCTCGATCGCCCCGTGCCGCAGGCCGAACGCCGTGATCGCCGCGTTCTGCCGCTTCGCGTGGGCCTGGCCGTCGATCGTCTCCGTCCGCTCGTAGTCCCAGTCCTCGTGCTGAAACGACAGCCCCTCCAGCCGCACGTGCGCGACGAACCGGCCCTCGGCCGGCTTCCCCTCGAAGCGGACGAGGTCCGCCAGGCGCGGCGCCACGACCTCGGCCGTCGCCGTCGTCTCGCCTTCGCGAGGCCGGTAAGTGAGCGTGCCCGTCCCCCGGTCCAGATACCACTCGCCCGGTGCGTCGAGCGCCTCGAAACAGTGATGCACCCGGTACCGCTCAAACGTCTCCCAGTACCCCACGGGCCAGCCCGTGCGGTTCGTGAACCGCACGATCCGCCGCTCCGCGTCGAGCGACTCGATCCAGTGCAGCGACGTCGTCCACGAGTGATACAGTTCGATGTAGACGTCGTCCGGGTTCCGCCACTCTCGGATATCGCCCTCGCGGAACCGGAAGCCCTGTTTCGTCGACGGGTCGCGCCGGGCCTTCCGCCGGTCGCCGAGCGGCCGGACCGGACCCGCCGTCCGCAGATAGAACCGGTTCGGCGCCCGCGCCGGCGTCGCCCGCCGCCCGTTCACGAACAGTTGATGGAAGAAAAGGTCGCCCCGCTTCACCGGGTCGACCGTCGTCCGCCACACCTCGCCGTCCTTCCGCCACCCGGTGATCCGCATCCCGCCGCTGAGGACGGGCCGACCGCCCTCCCCACCGCGGTACGTGACCGGGGCGTCCTTCGTCCCCGAATCCGCCGGCGTGAACACAAGCGGCTCCGCCAGCCGGTACGTGCCCGGATGGATCACGACCGTCACGGCCTCGCCCGGGTTCTCCTTCAGGTGCGCCCGCACCGCCCGCTGCGCCCGATGGACCGTCGCCAACGGCGCCGCCCGCGTGCCCGCGCCGGCGTCGTCGCCGTCCGGTGCTACGTGGAACGTCGCCTCGCCGCGCGCGACCGCCCCACCTGCGAGCAGCACGCAGAACATGACCAGCGCCGCCACCCAACGCCGCCGGGGCGGTTTCGCTATCGCTTCCCGTCGTCGTTTAAGAATGTGTAACACGGCGTGTACTCCTTCGTGGTCCAATTGCGGCCTTGCAGGGTCTATGGGGTTGGAGGGTTTAACCCGTGGCAGGCGGCCTCGGCGCCGGTCCGCTTTCGCCAAAACGTCGCCGCGGCGACTTTCTTCCGCCCGCCGGTCAGCGTCTGGCCCGCGTGGTTCTGGAACGCCGTCACCAACAGGGTCACGTCCGACGACGTCCGGGCGCCGCCTGCTCTACGTGCAGATGCTCCTGCAGATCGCCCGCCGCCGCACCCCTACCGACCCGGACGCTCCAAGCCACGCCTCATCAAACGCGACCCCGTTCGATAGCACCACCTCCGCGTTGCTCGTGACGAGGCACGCCGAGAATGCTTATCCCAATGCCATTGGTGCGCGTCATTGAAACCCGGGGATGCGCCGCCCTCGCGACCCTGCGTCCGCCGCCCCGGACGCCCACCCTCGCCACGGACCTCTTGCATCCAAAGCAATATGATGGTGCAATGTCCGGGCCGAACGGGATGGACTGTGTCCCCAGATAACGAAACCCCAGATAAAACTCCTACAACCCAATGTCATATCCCACTAAAACTGGAGTTGAGAATGCAAAGTCCTCTCCAACCTCGAATCCGGTCGTCGGCTCGGTTTGCGCGGGGAGCCAACGGCCTCTTCATCCTCGCCGCGGCGGGGGTTTGCCTGCTGGCTCCGCGAGTCGCGACCGCCACCGACACGGCCTTCTGGAAACCCTACGCCCCCGACACCCATACGTATGCGCTGCTCCATTTTGACGCGGCCGCGCCGATGAGCGGAGCGGGGAAACTCGAGGGGGCGGGCGAGCGGACCGGGGACGCCGTGCTGGAGCCCGAAGGCCGTTTCGGCGGCGGCCTGCGCGTGGGCGGCGACGGATTCGCCCGTTTCCCGACGAAACCGTTGGATCCGAACGCCATGGCGATTCACGGGGCCAACCGCACGTTGTCCCTGGAGGGATGGGTGCGGCTGGAGAAGTACCCCGCGGCGGGGGAGAAGGCGTATATCCTCTTTCGCCCGGACAACAAACGCAAAGCCATCGGCTTCTCCCTTTTCGTCACGCCGGAGGGGGCCCTCGGCATGTCGGCCACATCCTGCGGCGCCCGGCAGCAGACGGCGCATACGAGCCCTGAGGCGGCCGTTCCCCTGGGCGAATGGACGCACGTGGCCGGGGTCTTCGCCGGAGGCCATCTGTCGGTCGGGCGCGACCGGCTTTTCGTGAACGGCACGGCGGTCGCAGACTTCCCCGCTTCCGGTGCGGCGGGCACGGAGGCGGACGTCTCACCGGCGCCGATTCACGTCGGCGGCGCCCCGGACGGCGCCGGCCTGGCCGGGGTCATCGACGAGGTGCGTGTGCACGGACGGGTGGGGCGTTTCTGGCCGCTCGATCCCATGCCGTGGATCGACCGGATCGCCGAGAAGGGCCTGCCTCCGTTGGACGACGTGCTGGAGCCGGACCGGCAGCCGCGGTTGCTGTTCCACCTGGACGAGCATGTGCGGCCGACGGCGTCGCCGGCGCTGCTGGCCAGCGATCCGGCGATCGTCGAGCGGTTCGACGTGTCCTTCAAGGGGGACCACGTCCCCGGCGTGAAAGGAAAGGCCGTCAACGGGGACCTCCGCATCGGGGGATTCCGGCTGGCGGACTGGCGCGGGGGTAGTTTCGAGTTCTGGTTCCGCCCCCGGGGGGTCAACAGCATCTCGGACCGCAACGTGAAGATCGTGCGCGCCTCGGGGCTGGTGGTGTACTTCTTCAACACGGTACGCGCAAATCGCCCCCTGTCCTTCTACTACCAGGATGCGGAGGGCAACCTGCGCATGCACGACGCGGACGTCGAGGTGCATCCCGGACGATGGCATCACATGGCGCTCACGTGGGATGCCCAGGAGATCGTGATCTACATGAACGGCGAGCGCCTCGCCGCGGGAGAGAATGCGATTCCCACGGGCCGAAAGGGGCTGCTGGGCGAGATCGACTTCACGCCGCAATTCGACATCGACGAACTCTGCTTCTACGAGCACCGCCTGAGTGCGAACGAGGTGGCCAACCGGTACTGGAGCTACGTGGATCCGAAGAAGGTGGTGCCGGCGGAACCGCCTGCCCCGATTTACCTGAGCGCCTGGCGGCTGCCGAGCGAGAACGCGATCTACTACACGATGTCGGCAAAGGAGGCGAACGGTCATCTCGAAACGGCAGCCGTGCGGCTGGTCGATGACGACGGCCGGGAGATCCTGTCGGTCGAGGGCACGTTGGACGGCACGATGCACCGCATCGAGACCCCGGATCTTCCCGACGGCGTCTATACGCTGCGCGCTTCGGTGACGGTGGACGGCGAAGCGCTGCAATCCGCGCCGGTCGCGTTCCTGGCGGCGAGTTTCCCGTGGGAGGACAACCAACTCGGGGTCACCGAGGAGGTCTTCCCGCCCTACGAGCCGATTCGGGTCCGGAACAAGACGGTATCGGTGGTGCTGCGCGATTATCGCATGAACGGCTTCGGCTTGTGGGACTCGGCGGTTTCCCAGGGGCGTGAACTCCTGGCCGCCCCTGTCCGTTTGCATGGTCGGACCGCCGACGGCGACGCGTGCGCCTGGACATTCAACGATGGGGAATGGACTGCGGCCCAACCGCACCGTGCCGAGTACCACGCCAGGGCGGCGTGTCCGGCGGCGACCGTCGAAACGGTTTCCGAGATCGAGATG
>CAZNYC010000153.1:0-8947 GCA_964577175.1 uncultured Anaerolineales bacterium | reverse complement strand
AGGTGGGTGAACTTGTCGGCCCCCAGGTCGCAGGTGCGGATGGTGAGGGGGCGGCCCTGGCACGCCTCGACCGCCTCGGCGTAGGCCTGGAAGTGGTCCTCTTCGGTGGGCTCCTCCTCGCGGTCCAGGTACAGGAACTCCGTCCGGTACAGGCCGATGCCGGTGGCGCCGCGGTGGATGCAGGCGGCCACCTCGTGGGGGAACTCGATGTTGCCCCACAGGCGGACCTCGTGGCCGTCCTGCGTGACGGCGGGCAGGTCCCGCAGGTGCCCGAGGTCCTCCTCCATGAGGTGGAACCGCTCTTCGGCCTCGCGGAAGCGGTGGATGGTGACCTCGTCCGGGTCGGCCACCACGAGGCCCCGGTTGCCGTCCACGATCACCGTGTCGCCCCCCGCGAGGTCGGCGGTGATCGTCTGGAGGCCGACGACCGCCGGGATGCCCATCGCGCGGGCCACGATGGTGGTGTGGCTCGTCCGGCCGCCCACGTCCGTGGCGAAGGCGAGGACCTTCGAGCGGTCCAGGCTCGCCGTCTGGCTCGGCGTCAGGTCGTGGGCGATGACGATGACCGGCTCGGTCAGTTCCTTCAGGTTCTCGCGCTTGGCGCCGATCAGGTTCCGCAGGAGGCGCTTCTCCACGTCCCAGACGTCGGCCACCCGTTCGGACATGTACCGGTTGGGCAGGGCGAGGATCTTCTTGGCGTAGCCGCGGACGATCTGGGCGACGGCGTACTCGGGCGCGTAGTGCTCGCGCTGGATGAGTTCGCGGACTTCCCCGAGCAGGCGGGGATCGCTCAGGAGGGCGTCCTGGACGTCGAAGATGGCGCCGAGACGTTCGCCCACGTCGCTCGTGACGCGCTCGCGGAGTTCGCCGATTTCCTCCTGGGCGCGGTCGACCGCCCGCTGGAACCGGGCGAGTTCGCCGTCCACCTCGTCGGGGTGGATGCTGCGGCGGGGAATGCGAAACTGCTCGCTGTCCAGGACGACCGCCGGAGCGATCGCCACGCCGGGCGAGACCGCGATGCCTTTACGGGTTTCCATCCGCCTGTGCCGTGTTACCGCCGGAGTCCAGGTTCTTATCGAAGTTGGCTACCACGCCGGCGAGGGCGTCCAGGCACGCCTCCGCGTCGTCGCCGGTGCTTTCGAGCACCAGGGTGGTGCCCGGCATCGCCTCCAGGAGCATCATCTCCGTGATACTCTTGCCGTTGACCGCCTGGTCGCCATTGCGGACGGTGACGCCGGCCCGGTACCGGTTGGCGGTCTCGACGAACTTCGCCGCCGGCCGCATGTGCAGCCCCAGCGGGTTCACGATTTCCACCTCGCGTTCGGGCACCGGGTCGGCTTTCCGCAGGATGGACGCCCCCGGGGGGCGTCAACCGGTTTCCTCGTCGGCCTCGTGCAGCACGTCGACCAGTTCCCGCCGCGACGAGGCCTGGCTCAGGAAGCGGCGGAGGTGGTCGTTCTTGATGCTGCGGAAGATGTGCTCCATGGCTCTCAGGTGCGCTTCCGGCGCCTCCGGGTTCGACAGCAGCAGGAACAGGAGGTGGACGGGTTCGCCGTCCAGCGCCTCGAAGTCCAGGCCGTCGCGGCTGAGGGCGACCGTGCCGACCACCCCCTCCACGTCCTCGTGCTTGGCGTGCGGAATCGCCACCCCGTTGCCGAACCCCGTCGTCCCCTTCTTCTCGCGGCGCATGACGGCGTCGACGAGGCGGCGGCGCTGGTCCTCCGCGACGGCGCCGGCCTCGATGAGTGCCCCGACCATCTCGTCGACGGCGGAGCGGGGTGTGTCGGCCTTCAGGTCCGTACGGATGGCTTCGGTGACGATGAAGGCGCTGAACTTCATGCAGGCGGTTCCTCCGCGGTACGGCTCCGTCCGGACCGTCCCCCTCAGGTGCGTGACGGCTGGTGCGGGTTGGGTCCGCGGCCCTTGCGGTGGCGGGTCCGCTGCTTGTGCTTGCGGATTTGCCGCTCGAGCCGGTTGTGTGTCTCGTCGATGACCGCCTGCAGGTTCCGGCCGGTGGTTTCGGCGACCAGGTCGTGCATGTGTTCCAGGTCGGCGATCATCTCGCAGGAGTACCCCTCGCCGTTCTTGTCGAGCACGATGCGGATCGATTGGATCTTGTCGTAGTACTTCAGAAGCCGTTGGGCCTTCTCGCGGGCCCGCTCCTTCATGTCATCGCCGATCGAGTCATCCTTCAGCGCGATTTTAATTTGCAACGAATCCCTCCCGAGTCTCGGACGCTATCCTACCCACGAGGGGCACCGCAGACCGGCGCCCCGCCTGAAGCGAGTGTATCAGGGCAGGGGGGGCAAGTCAACGATTTCGCCAACCGGGGGACGAATCCGCCGGTGGCCCGGAGGGAACGCGATTGCCCGGCCACATCCCGCCCGGTGGGTCTCCGCACCCACCGCGCTCGCAACGCCTCTCACAGGGCTGCGCGGCGGGTGCGGAGACCCACCGCGCACGAGTTAGCGTTTTGTAGTGCTGCTCCCCGCCACGCCGCCCGACCCCCTTTTTGGTTGACGCTCCCGTCCCTGCCGGGTAAAGTACGCCGCTTTGAACAAGGGGACGGTGTGCGCCGAGGGCCGGCTCAGGCCGCGCCGCGTCTCCGGCACCGGTCCGGTGGTCGCCGATGGATCTCGAAAGCCTCCGACAACGCATCGACGAGATCGACGCCGAACTCGTCTGCCTCCTCAACGAGCGGGCCCGCTGCGCCGTCGAGGTGGGCAAGGTCAAACGCGAGACCGGCGAGGCCGCCGTCTACAGCCCCGGCCGCGAACGCGAGGTCCTCGAGCACGTCCTCTCGTGCAACGAGGGCCCCCTGGCCGACGACACCCTTATCGCCATCTGGAAGGAGATGATGAGCGGCAGCCTGTCGCTCGAGAAGGCCCTGAAGGTGGCCTACCTCGGGCCGGAGGGCAGTTTCAGCCACCTGGCCGCACTCGATAAGTTCGGCCAGAGCGTGCAACTCGTCGCCGTCCGCGACATCTCCGCCGTCTTCGACCAGGTGGCCCGCGCCGCCGCCGACTACGGCATCGTGCCGGTCGAGAACACGACCGGCGGGGCCGTCCGCGATACGATGGAGTGTTTCCTGTGGGTCCGCGGGCCCGTCAAGGTGTGTGCCGAGATGGCCTTGCCGATCCACCAGAACCTGCTCTCCGGCACCACGCTGGAGCAGGTCCAGAAGATCTACTCCAAGCCGCAGGTCTTCGACCAGTGCCGCCAGTGGCTCATGGCGAACTGCCCGACCGCGGACCGCGTGGCGGTAGGGTCGACGGCCGAGGCGGCGCTGCTGGCCTCCCGTGTGGAGGGGACGGCGGCCATCGCCTCCCGGATGGCGGCGGAGATGTACGGCCTGGATATCCTGAGCCCCGCCATCGAGGACAATCCCCAGAACCAGACCCGTTTCCTCGTGCTCGGCCGCGAGAGCGCCACGCCCACCGGACGCGACAAGACGTGCCTCCTCTTCAGCGTCGTCGACAAGGCCGGCGCGCTCGTGGAAGTGCTCGACGTCTTCCGCCGGTGCGGCATCAACATGACGAAGATCGAGTCGCACCCCTCGCCGACCAAGACGTGGGAGTACACCTTCTTCGTCGATATTCAGGGCCACGCCGACGACGACAACGTCCGCCGGGCCCTGGAGGACGCCCGCCGGCACTGCCGGCAACTGGAGGTGCTCGGCTCGTTCCCGGTGGCGGTGTCGGCCGAATAGGCGAACGTGTGGCCCGGCCGTGGCACGGGCCGTAACATCATTCAGGATTCGAGATGATCATCGTCATGCAATCCGGGGCGCCGGCCGAAAAGACCGACGCCGTCATCCGGCGCATCGAGGACATGGGCCTGAAGGCCCACGTCTCGCGGGGCGAGTTCCGCACCATCATCGGCGCCATCGGCGACGAGACCCTCCTCAAGCCCGAGTACTTCGCGGGGCTGGCGGGCGTCGAGTCCGTCATGCCCATCATGAAGCCGTACAAACTCGCCAGCCGCGACTTCCATCGCGAGGATTCCGTCCTGGAGGTCGGCCCCTTCCGCGCCGGCGCCGAGGCCGTCTCCGTCATCGGCGGGCCGTGCGCCGTCGAGAGCGAGGACCAGATGCGCGCCGCCGCCCGCGTCGTCCGGGAGGCCGGCGGCACGATGCTCCGCGGCGGGGCGTTCAAGCCGCGTTCCAGCCCCTACAGTTTCCAGGGGCTCGGCGAGGACGGCCTCAAAATCCTCCGCGACGCCGCCGGCGAGGTCGGTCTGCCCACCGTCACGGAGGTCCTCGACGTCCGCGAGGTCGACCTCGTCGTCCGCTACGCCGACGTCCTCCAGATCGGCGCACGAAACATGCAGAACTTCCGACTCCTGACGGAGGTCGGTCTTGCCGGCAAACCCGTTTTCCTCAAACGCAATCCGGCCGCCACCATCGAAGAACTCCTGATGTCCGCCGAGTACATCCTGAGCGAGGGCAACCACCGGGTCATGCTGTGCGAGCGCGGCATCCGCGGGTTCGACAAGAGCACCCGGTACCTGCTGGACCTGGCCGCCGTCGCCGTCATCCGCCGCGACTCGCACCTGCCGGTCATCGTGGACCCGAGCCACGCCACCGGCCGGCGGGAACTCGTGGTGCCGATGGCCTGCGCCGCCGTCGCCGCCGGCGCGCACGGCGTCATGGTCGAGGTCCATCCCCAGCCCGAGACGGCCAGGAGCGACGGCCCCCAGCAGTTGACGCCCGACGCCTTCCGGCAGATGATGGACGAACTCGGCCCCATCGCCGACGCCGTCGGACGCACCCTGCACCGGGCCGGCGAAGGCTGACCGCGCTCGTGCGCGCGGGTCTCCGCACCCGCCGCGTGCGAAAGAGCGTTTTGGGTTGCGCGGTGGGTGCGGAGACCCACCGCCCGAAATGTGGCCGTCGCGGTGCAATGAGTAAAGCCGGACGGAGCGGCATCCAGAATCCGAAACCCGAAATCCGAAATCGAAAGGCCCCCGCATGCCACGTAAACCCTTCATCTGCGGCAACTGGAAAATGAACACGACGCGCTCGGATGCCGTCGTCCTCGCCGAGGGCACGGCCGGCGCGGCCGCCGAGCACACCGGCGTCGAGGTCGGCGCCTGCCCGCCCGCCTGCTACATCGACGCGGTCGTCGCCGCTGCGGCGAACACGCCCATGGTCGTCGGCGGACAGAACATGTACACCGAGGCCGAGGGCGCCTTCACGGGCGAAATCGCCGGACCCATGCTCGTCGACCTCGGCTGCGAGTACGTCATCCTCGGCCACAGCGAGCGGCGGCACGTCTTCGGCGAGCCCGACGACCTCATCGCCCGCAAGGTCCGGGCCGCCTTCACCTTCGGCCTGAAGCCCATCCTCTGCGTCGGCGAACTCCTCGAAGAGCGCAACGCCGGCAAGACCCGCGACGTCGTCCGCCGCCACGTCGCGAGCGGCTTCGAGGGCCTCGCAAAGGACCAGGCCGCCCAGGTCGTCATCGCCTACGAACCCGTCTGGGCCATCGGCACCGGCGAGACCGCCACCCCCGACCAGGCCCAGGAGGTGCACGCCTTCATCCGCACGCTCCTGGCGGAACTGTACGACGAGGACCTCTCGCAGACGGTCCGCATCCAGTACGGCGGCAGCGTCAAGCCCGCCAACGCCCACGACCTCCTGGCCCAGCCGGACATCGACGGCGCCCTCGTCGGCGGCGCCAGCCTCAAGGTCGAGTCCTTCAGCGGCATCATTGCCGAGGCCGCCAAAGCGAAACAATTGTAAGCCGTATCAACGACAACTGTCACTCTGAGGCCTTGCTTGCGAGGCCGAAGAATCTCGCCGCGGGAAAGGTGACAAGGCGAGATTCTTCGTCGGCCTGTGGGCCTCCTCAGAATGACAACCGCGTCCGAACCGAAAGGTCAAACCGTGCAAACCGTCTTCATGATCCTGTTCCTCCTGGCCGCCGTCATCCTCATCCTCCTGGTCCTCATCCAGAAGGGGCGCGGCGGGGGGCTGGCCGGCGCCTTCGGCGGTCCCGGCGGCCACAGCGCCTTCGGCACCAAGACGGCCGACGTCTTCATCAAGGCCACCGCCGTCCTGGGCGGCATCTTCTTCCTCCTCTCGATGGCCACCGCCTGGGTCATGCGCCCGGACGACGCCCAGCCGCCGCCCGAGCCCGTCCCCATCGAGGCGCCCGCCGAGACGGGCGCCGGCGGCAGCGAGACGCCGGCCGATACCGCGCCGCCGCCCGCCGGCGAGGCGCCCTCCGACGCCGACCCCGCCGGCGCCGCGGGCGAACCCGACGCCCCGTCCACGCCGGACGCCGGCGCCGCCAACTGATCCCGCGAGGCCCACCATGGCCGACTACCACGACGCCATCCTCGATCGATTCCGCGAGGCCGGCGCCCTGCTCGAAGGGCACTTCCTGCTCACGAGCGGCCGGCACAGCCCGGCGTACCTCCAGTGCGCCCTCGTGCTCCAGCATCCGGACCTCGCCGAGGACCTGTGCCGCCGCCTCGCCCGCGCGTTCACCGGTGAGGGTGTCGAGACGGTCCTCGCGCCCGCCATCGGCGGGATCATCGTCGGCCACGAGGTGGCCCGGGCCCTCGGCGCCCGCGCGGTCTTCGCCGAACGCGCCGGCGGCGCCATGACCCTGCGGCGCGGCTTCGCGATGGGGCGGGGCGAGCGCGTCCTCTGCGTCGAGGACGTCGTGACGACCGGCGGCAGCCTGCGGGAGGTCCAGCAACTTGCCCGAACGGACGGCGCCGACGTCCTCGCCCTTGCCGCCCTCGTCGACCGCACCGCCGGCGCGGACCCCGGCTTCGGCATGCCGCTGACGGCCCTGGTCCAGATCGAGGCGCCGACGTACGTCCCCGAAGACTGCCCCCAGTGCCGCCAGGGGCTGCCGCTGGTCAAACCCGGAAGCCGGGAGATCTAATGCCGCGCGGCGGGCCTCCCGGCCCGCCGCGCACAGCGCGTCGGCGCGGTAGCCCGGGACGGCCACCGCGCGGGATGTAGATGTCATTCTGAGGCCTCGCTTGCGAGGCCGAAGAATCTCGCCGCGGGAAAGGCGACAAGGCGAGATTCTTCGTCGCGGCTACGCCGCTCCTCAGAATGACAACCATGAAGGCTTTTTTGCCGGGCTCAATTGCCCGGCGCGTATCGAGAGGCCAGACCATGATCCGGAGCATGACCGGTTACGGCACCGCCGAGCGGACCACCGACGCCGTCCGCGTCGCGGTCGAGATCCGCTCCGTCAACAACCGCTACTTCAAGGCCAACGTCCGGATGCCGGAAGGCCTCGGCGCCCTGGAGGCGCGCATCGAATCGCTCCTCCGCGACGCCGTCAGCCGCGGCACCGTTACGGTGAACGTGACGGTGGAACCGCGCGGCGCCGTCGCACGCGTCCCCGTCAACACGGACCTGTTGCAGGCGTACCGGCAGGACCTGCAATCGTCCGCCCCGGGCGTGACGGACGACGCGCTGCTCGCCCTGCCGGGCGTGGTCGGCGAGGAGGAGGGCCGCCTCACCGGCATCGAGAACCTGCCGGAGGAGATCGAGGCCGCCGTCCGCGAGGCCCTCCAGCACCTGAACCGCATGCGCGACGTCGAGGGCCGCGCCACCGCCGACGACATGGCCGGCGCCCTGGACGACATCGAGCGGCGTTCGGCGACCGTCGCCGACCGTGGCCCGGCGGTCACCGAGGAGTACCGCCGGCGGCTCCAGGAACGCGTCGAGGCGCTGCTCGACGGCATGGAAGTGGCCCCGGACGACCAGGTGCTGGCGCGCGAGGTCGCCTTTTTCGCCGAGCGCGCCGACGTGAACGAGGAACTGGCGCGCCTGGCGAGCCACGTGCAGCAGTTCCGCGACCTGTTCGAGGCGACCGAGCCCGTCGGCCGGAAGGCCGAATTCATCGCCCAGGAAATGTATCGCGAAGTCAATACGATCGGTTCGAAGTCGAACGACGCCGAGGTGGCCCGCGAGGCCGTCGAGATCAAGGTCGGCGTCGACCGGCTCCGCGAACAGGCACAGAACGTCGAATGACCCGGCCCGCCGACACCCCGGACGCCTCGCCCGCCCGCGCGGGCGCCGCGCGCCTCGGGCGGTACCTCGTCGTCATCAGCGGCCCGAGCGGCGCCGGCAAGACCACTATCTGCCGCCGGGCCGCCGACCGCCTCGGCCTGCCCATCGCGACGAGCGCGACCACGCGGCCGCGGCGGCGCGGCGAGACGGACGGCGAGGATTACCACTTCGTGACCGACCAGGAGTTCGAACGCCGTATCGAAGAAGGGCGATTCGTGGAATGGGCCGAGGTCTTCGGGCACCGCTACGGCACGCCCGTCGAGGAGGTCCAGCGGGCACGCGACGCGGCCGACCTCCTGCTCCTCGAGATCGACGTCCAGGGGGGGATCCAGATCAAACGCGCCTACCCGCAGGCCCTGGCGGTCCTCGTCGTCGCCCCCGATGCCGAGACCCTGCGGCGCCGCTTGGCCGGGCGCGGCACGGAGTCCGACCCGCAGATCGAGCGCCGCCTCCGGAAGGCGGCCGAGGAGGTTCGCGTGGCCCGCGAGTCCGGCTGTTACGACCGCGAGGTCGTCAACGACCGGCTGGAAGAGGCCGTCCGCCATGTGGTAGAATGCATCGAAACACGGAGGAACCAGGTGTGATCGAAGCACTCAAAAGCGATGACGTCGTCGAGAAGGTGGGCGGCCGGTTCAAACTCGCCGTCCTCGTCCAGAAACGGCTCGTGGACGTGACCCTCGGGGCCCCCCTGCTCGTCGAGCGCGGCGAGAAGACCGTCATGGAAGCGGTCGTCCAGGAGGTGCTGGAGGGCAAGATTACCCTCGAAGCCCCCGAGGCCGCCGCCCGCGAGGCCCTCTTCGGCGATGAGGAGGCCGAGGAGGAAGAGGAAGAAGAGTAGCGCCCCCGCTCGCGGACCGAAACCCGTGTGGTCCGGCCGGTCTTGTCCGGCCGGGGCCCCTTCGT
>CAZNYC010000152.1:0-9097 GCA_964577175.1 uncultured Anaerolineales bacterium | reverse complement strand
GCCGGGCCACACAGCCGGCGCCTATCCCGGCCGGACAAGACCGGCCGGGCCACACGCTGGCGGACAAGCCGCCAGTGGCACCCCCCCGCGGCGGACAAGACTGCCCACCGCGCAAGGTTTCGAATCATCCCTCGCCCCGGCAGATGGGCAGCGTTACCCGGAACGTCGTGCCGCGCCCGGGCGCGCTGTCGACCGCGATGCGACCCTGGTGCAGGTCGACGACGCGGCGGACGATGGTCATGCCGAGGCCGGTCCCGTGCTCGACGCTCCGTTTGGCCTCCTCGCCGCGGTAGAACTCGTCGAAGATGCGGTCCTGCTCCTCCGGCGGGATGCCGATGCCCGTGTCCGAGACGGCCAGCACGGCCTCGCCCTCCTGGCAGCCGACCCGGACGGTCACGGAGCCGCCGTCGCCGGTGTAGCGGATGGCGTTGGAAACGAGGTTGTTCACGAGGTCCATGAGGCGGTCGCGGACGCCGCGGACCGGGGTGGCGGCCGCCTCCATCTCCAGGCGGATGCCCTTCTCCTCGGCCTGGGCGCGGAACATGTCGGCTGCGCCGCGGACGATCTCGGCCAGTTCCACCGCATCGAACCGGTCCACGTCCAGGACCGCCTGGAGCCGGCTGTAGCGGAGGAGGTCGTCGACGAGGTCCAGCGTGTTCCTGGACCGCGCCAGGGCCCGGTCGACGAGGTCGCGGCCGGGGGCGTCGTCGGGCATCCGGCGGGTGGCGGCCTGGAGGAGGCTCTGCATCGCCCCAAGGGGTGCCCGGAGTTCGTGGCTCGTCTTCCGCATGAACTGCGATTTGATCTTCTCCAGCGACTTCAGGCCCCGGTACGCTTCCTCGAGTTCCTCTTCCCGCTGGCGGAGCCGGCCGGCGATGCTCGAGGCCACGAACACCGTCGCGTACACCGCGAAGGTCATCACGAAACAGACCTGGAGGACGAACACGTAATGCTGGCCCGCGCCGGCCGCCACCAGCGGGGCGCCGCGCTCGGCGGCCCCCGAATCGCACACCGTCAGGCCGTGGTGGAAGGGGTCGTAGAAGAAATACTCGCCCCATCCGATGGCGTGGATGAGCACGGCCGCCAAGGTGGCGTACCCGTAAGCGATGCGCGGCGCGAAGAACTCGCTCGCCACGATCACCGGAAAGACGAACAGCACGATGAAGTGATTCTCCACGCCGCCGATCGTGTGGACGAGGGCGGCGACGGCGAGCAGGTCGCACGTGATCTGGGCATGGGCCAACCGGCGAATCCGCCGGCGCTGCCGCTCACGGTGACGGTACAGCCGGCGGGCCCACCACACGAACACCAGGTTATACGCGAAGAGCCCCGCCACCACCCCGAGCGCCGGCTGCCAGGCGAACCGGACGTGAAAGCCGTACCATCCGATCGCCATGAACACGAGGGACAGGACGCCCGCCCCCCACCGGACCTGGGTGAACCAGCCGAGACGGTCGAACAGTTCGCGGTCCGTGAGGGTGAGTTCGGTGCCGGGTAACGGGTCGCGCTGGGGCATGGGCGGTCATCCGGCGAGCGGGGGCCGGTCGATCGAGGGGGCAGAAGGGTTCAGGCACTCCCGCCGGGCGCGGTCTCGTCCTCGTCGGCCTCGCCGGCGTCCTCGATCGAGGTATCGTCGCCGATGGACGTATCGTCGCCGATGGAGGTATCGTCGCCGATGGAGGTGTCGCCGTCGGCGTCAGCGTCCTCCTCGCCTTCGCCTTCGGCGGCTTCGTCGGACGGCGCCTCGCCCGGTTCCGGGACGACCTCCGGCGTGACGGGTGCGTCGGCCGGCGCTTCGGCCCCCTGTGGGGCCTCTTGGGGTTCGGCGTCGGGCGGCCCGGCCTGGGCCGCACGGACCAGGCGCACGTCCCGGTACGTGATCATGCTCAACACAAGAAGCACGAGGCCCACCGCCACCAGCAGCACGCCGTACATGAAGTAACCGGACATGCGTCCCTCTTCAACGGCGCGGGACTTGGCGTAATCCTCGGCGTTGACGGCGGGTTCGTCGAAGCCGGCCGGGTTGGAATAGTAGACGCGGCCGGTGTTCGTCTTGCGGTGTTCGGCGCCGGCGGGAATGGCCCACATCTCGCCGCCGTGCTGGACGATTTCGTAGCCGTTCAGGGGGATGTGGTTCTGCTCGAGTTTCTCCTCGAACCGGGCCATGTGCTTCTCGTAGGTGGGGTCGGGCTGGGGAATGAAACAATACGCCCCGACGCCCAGGCAGAGGAGGCCGACCAGGAGGGCGGGCAGCCAGATCGCCTTCTTGAAGTTGATGTGATGGGCGGCCCGCTCGTGGCCGCGGAGAACCTTCTTCTTCGGCGCCGTCATGCGCTGCCGGGCGGCCGCGGGGAGGCCCCCGGCGGCGGCAGCGGCCGCAGGGGCCCCCGCCCCACCACCGTCGGCGGGTCCGGCGTCGTCGTCCCGGAGGGCGTCGGCGATGTCGGCGATGCCCCCGCCGCCGAGTTGTTCGCGCAGGGCGTCGGCGTCGCCGCGGCGTTTCTCGGCCGCGGCCTCCGCGTCGCCGCCGCCGAGTTGCTCGCGCAGCGCGTCGGCGTCCTGGCGATGCTTCTGGGCCTCGGCCTCGGCGGCGGCGAATTCGGGCTCGTCATCGTCATCGTGGATGTGGGCGGCAATGTCGGCGGCGGCGCCGCCGCCGGGTTGCTCGCGCAGGGCGTCGGCGGCCGTCTCGGCCGCGGTCTCGGCGGGCGGCTCGCCGTCGCCGGGTTCGGCCCGGTCGGCCTCGCCCCCGGTGGACGCCTCGGCCTCGGGCGTTTCCTCGCCGGCCTCGGGCGCCTCGTCTTCGGGGCCGCCGGGCGGGGCGGCCCCGGCGTCGGCCTCGTCGTCTTCCATCACCCGCAGGGCGGCGTGACGGGACGGCACGGGCAGGTCCAGCCCGCAGGTTTCGCACGTCATCAGTTGACCCACCTGGGACTCGTCGGCCCGGCAGATGGCGCCGCAGGAACATCGGAACTCGATGGTCACGCCAGTCTCCTCCACGCGTACACGCGTGCCTTAGAGCCTATCCGAATAACCCCTCGTCGGCCCGAGGCCGAGCGAGGCGGCCGCAGGCAAGGAGGGCGAAGCAGGCAACCCGTCTCCGGGTTGTCGATGCAGCCCGACGCCGGCTACGGTCGCCGCAGCCGGCCGAAGCCAGAGGGTGATTCGGATAGGCTCTTATTGTACGGACGGACCTCCCCGGCCGCACGTCTTTTCTCGTTGACCGCCGCCCCATGGCCACCTAGACTGGCATTTCAGGTTGATTGGACGGTTCTGCCGGTTTTCCGACGGACCAGCCGCTGCACGTCTTTCCGAGATCACTGTGCCCGATACACCGCCGCCCAAACCGACGCTGGACGAGTCGTACGTCGACATGATGCGGGACCTGCTCTTGCAGGGCCGGCGCGGCCCGTTGGCGCGGGCGCTGGCGGACCTGCACCCCAGCGACGTGGCGGACCTGTTCGACGCGTTCAACGTGGAGGAGCAGGTCCGGCTGTTCTCGCTGCTCTCGCGCGACGCCGCCGCCGACGTCCTCGTCGAATTGGACCGCGAGACCCGCGAGGACCTGATCGACCGCATCCGGCCGGACGACCTCCGCGAGGCCCTGGCGGAACTGGAGCCCGACGAGGCCGCCGACGTCATCGGCGAGATGGAGCCCGACGAGGCCGCCCAGGCCCTGGCGGGGCTCGAGGACCGCAGCGACATCGAGGAACTCCTCGAGTACGAGCCCGAGACGGCCGGCGGCCTGATGACGACCGAGTTCGTCACGCTGCCGGCCCAGGCCACCGTCCGCGAGGCCGTCGCCCAGACCCGCGGGGCCAGCGAGACCACCCATCGCCATTACCTCTTCGTCACGGACAAGGCCGGCCGCCTCATCGGCCAGGTGCCGCTCTTCAAACTGGTCGTCTCGTCGGCCGAGGCGTCCGTCCGCGACATCATGGAGACCGACGTCCACGCCGTCCCCGTGAACATGGACCGCGAGGAAGTGGCCGACATCGTCCGCCGCTACGACCTGCTGGCCGTCCCCGTCGTCAGCCCCGAAACGAACCGCGTCAAGGGCATCATCACGTTCGACGACGTCATGGACGCCGCCGACGAGGAGGCCGCCGAGGACCTCTACCGCCTGGCCGGCACCGGCGCGACCGACCCGCTGCACGAACCGGTCTGGAAACGGGCGCTGCTGCGGCTGCCGTGGGTCCTCTCGACCCTCCTCTTCGGATTCTTCGTTGGGCAGGTGACGCGATGGCTGGGGTTCGACCCCGGGGCCAAGCACACGCTGCTGCTGTTCGTGCCGGTGATGATCGCCATGGCGGGAAGCGTCAGTCTCCAGTCCGCCACGGTGATGGTGCGGGGCCTCGCGACGGGGGACATCCACCCCTACACGCTGCGGGCAATCCTGTGGCACGAGGTGGCGGTGGCCCTGCTCGTGGGGCTGGTCTGCTCGGGGATTTCGGCCGCGGTCGGCTACGTGTTCTTCTACGGCCAGAGCGGGTTCGCGTTCGTGGTGGCGTTCAGCATGTTCTGCGGGATCGTGACGGCGGCATGCAGCGGCACGCTGATTCCCCTGATGTGCAACGCCATCGGCATCGACCCCGCCCTGGCAAGCGGGCCGTTCGTCACCTCCGTGAACGACATCATGGGCGTAGTCATCTACCTGGGCCTGGGCGCCCGGATGCTCGTCTTCTTCGGGCATTGAGCCGGACCGGGGCAAACCGCCGGGGCGCCTTCGGCGCGGCGGGTCGCCGGGGCGGCCGCGACGAGAACCTCGCACGTACCTCAACCAGGGAGGAACCGTGATGACCGGACGCGCAACGATCTGCCGGCACGGCGGATGCGGGCGGTGGGTGGCGCTCGCCGCCGTCTTCCTCCTCCCGGCCGTCCTCCCCGCCGCGGCGTGGGCGGCCGAGGGCAAGCCGCCGGACGGGTACCGGCTGTGGCTGGTGCGGACGAAGTCCGTCGCACTGAAGGGCCCGGCGGGGGTCGTCTGGCAATTCAATTTCGACAAGTCTCTCCACTTGCCTCACTTCCATCCCCTGGCCACCGTCGACGGGCGGACGCTGACCTGGGACAGCCCGCCGGACCATGCCTGGCACCACGCCCTCTGGTTCGCGTGGAAGTTCGTCAACAAGGTCAACTACTGGGAACTGGACGAGAAGACGGGCACGTCCCCCGGCGTAACCTCGTGGCCGTCCCCGCGCGCCGTGCCTCGCGGCGGCGCGGCCCGCATCGAACTCCACCTGACCTACCGCCCCGCGGGCGACGAGACCGACACCGTCATGGTCGAGAAACGCGTGATGGAGACGTCCGTCCCCGAGGCCGCCGGCGTCTACCACGTCGACTGGACCAGCACGTTCACGGCCATGGAGCAGGACGTGGTCCTGGACCGCACGCCCATCCCCGGCGAACCCGGGGGCAAGGACTGGGGCGGGTACGCCGGCCTCTCGGTCCGCCTGGCCAAGGACCTCCAGGAACCCCGCGCCGTCAGCAGCGACGGGCCCCTCGAACTGAAGGGCGACAAGTATCGCGGCAAGCACACGGCGATGGATTACGCGGGGGTTATCGGCGGCAAGCCGGCCGGCATTGCCATTCTCGACCATCCCGAGAACCTGAATCACCCCACGCCGTGGTACGTCATCGTGGGCAAGCCGATGATGTACTTCAGCCCGGCGGTCCTCTGCTACAAGCCCCACACGCTGAAAGCGGGCGAATCGATGACGCTGCGGTACCGCATCCTGGTCCATCCCGGCCGATGGGACGCGGCGAGGCTGAAGACGGAGTTCCAGCGTTTCGCGCGGTAGCGGCCGGAGGGCGGCGGGTTCGAAGGAGAGAGTGCCTGGGGCATGGCCGCGCGGCACGGGTGACCACGCGCCGAGCGGGGTGGGGCTCCGTACCCACCGCGCGATGTACACGTGGTCGGCGCGGCGGGTGCGGAGACCCGCCGCGCTCCTCCGGGCCCAGAGAACACGTGCCGGTAACCACTTGGCCTTCCCATAAGGAGGAAACGATGAGCCGACACACGCACACGAGACTGACCCGCCGCGCGTTCCTGGCCGGTACCGCGGCCGCCGCCATGGCCGCGCCCATGGTCGTCCGCGAGAGCGCCCGCGGCGCCGGCGCCCCGAGCAACCGCATCCACATGGCCGGCATCGGCGTCGGCGGACGCGGCTCGTCCAACAACTGGCACTACTTCGTCCAGTTCGACGACGTCCGGTACCTCGCGGCATGCGACGTCCGCAAGAGCCGCCGCGAGGCCTTTGCCGCCAAGGTCAACAAGAAGTACGGCTCCGAGGTGTGCAAGCCGCAGGCGGACTTCCGCGAGGTCCTCGCGCGGAAGGACGTGGACGGCATCGTCGTCTCGACGCCCGACCACTGGCACGTGCCCATCGCGTGCGCGGCCGCCGTCGCGGGCAAGGACATGTACGTCGAGAAACCGCTCGGCGTGGCGATGGCCTGGGCGTGGAAACTGCGGGACCTGTGCAAGAAACACAACGTCCTCTTCCAGTACGGCACGCAGCAGCGGAGCGGCGGGGGCTTCCGAAGGGCCGTCAACCTCGTCCGCAACGGGTACATCGGCGAGGTCGAGCGCATCGAGGCGTGGTGCCCGGACATGTCGAGCCAGTTCAACTCGGCCCACGTCAAGCCGTACGGCTCCACCGAGCCGGCCGACGTGCCCGCCGACCTCGACTACGACACGTGGCTCGGCCCCGCCCCGAAGAAGCCCTACACGGTGGACCGGTGCACGTGCTTCGGGGCGTATCACATCTATGATTACGCGCTCGGGTTCATCGCGGGATGGGGCGCCCACCCGCTCGACATCGCCCAGTGGGGGCTGGACACCGACGACACGGGCCCCGTCAGGTACGAGGGCACCGGCAAGATTCCCCCCGAGGGCAGCCTGTGGGATTCCATCGAATCCTGGGACGTGACGTGCACGTATGCCAGTGGCATCCCCATGCGGTTCATGGGTCACCGCGTGGCCGAGCCGGTCGTCAAGCAGATGGTCAAGCGGCCCTGGCGGAGCCACGGCACCACGTTCTACGGCACGGAGGGCTGGGTCAGCGTGGACCGCGGCGGGTGCTACATGAACCTCGGCGGCAAGCCGACGAACGCTTACAAGATCGACCTGAAGGATTCCGACATCCGCGTCTACGAGAGCACGAACCAGGGGCGAAACCTGCTCGACTGCATGAAGACCCGCAAGGCGACGATCAACCCGCTGGAATCGGCGATCCGCAGCGACACGATCAGCCACCTGTCGGACATCTGCATCCGCACCGGCCGGGCCATTGAGTGGGACTCGAAGGCCGAGAAGATCGTCGGCGACGACGAGGCGGCCAAGATGCTCGACCGCGCGATGCGGCCGCCGTGGACGATTGCGAACCTGAGGGGGTGAGGACGGCGCCTCCCAGGGTCGGCATTCCTCGTCGGCACGTTTTAGCCGCGACCCGAAGGGGAGCGCTCCCCTTCGGGTCGCGGCTAAAAGAGGCCGTGTGGTCCGTTGACCCGCCGCCCTCCCCGGCGTACAGTAATCTGCCCACGGACGCCTGCCTTCCAAGCGGAGACCTCGCATGACCCGACGGTTATTCCGGGCGATGCTCGCGGCCGCCACCGCCCCCCTGCTCGGCCTGTGCCTTGCCGCGGCCGCCGCCGGCGCGGAGGCCGCCGACACACCGTCAGCCCCCGACGCCTTCAAGGTCACCGCCCCGCCGGCCTCGCTCGACCTGCCGGACGTCTACACGAAGTACGTCAGCGCGGGCGGCTACCCCGTCGTGGGTTCCGAGAAGGTCAGCGACTACGCCCTCAAGGAGGCCGCCTACCTCATCCACATGATGCTCGCCAGGCGCCCCGACGTACGCAAGGCGATGGTGGAGAGCGGCTCCCGCGTCGTCGTCATGGCCCACGACGAGTACACGGCCGACGTGCCGGAACACGCCCACCTCGAGCCCCAAGACTGGTGGAACGTGCGGGCCCGCGGCCTGGGGGGGTCGGAGACCGACCCCGTCTGCTCGTGCGGCGAAGAGAACCTCCTGGCCTATCCGGAGGACCCGTACGCCACCGAGTGCATCCTGATCCACGAGTTCGCCCACAACATGCACCTGCGCGGCCTCGTGAACGTGGACCCGACCTTCGACGACCGTCTCAAGGCCACGTGGCAGAAGGCGCTGAGGCGCGGCCTGTGGGCCGGCACGTACGCTTCCACGAATCACCGTGAGTATTGGGCCGAGGGCGTCCAGTCCTGGTTCAGCAACAATCGCGAGCCGGACCACGACCACAACCACGTCAATACCCGCAAGGAACTCCGCAAGTACGACCCGGCCCTTGCGACACTCTGCGAAGAGGTCTTCGGCGACACCGAACTCGTCTACACAAAGCCCGGGACGCGCCTTACCGGGCACCTGGCCGGCTACGATCCGGCCAAGGCGCCGACGTTCGCGTTCCCGCCGGGCGCGGGGAAGATCCAGGCCGAGATCCGGGCCAAGGCCCGAAGCCGCCTCAAGGACACGAACGCCCGTCCGCCCGGCATCGAGCACGAGACGCGCACCATCGAGGGCTGGACCGTCCATGTCGACACACAACTCCTCGCCGGCGAGCACGCCGACATCGGCAAGCGGGCCCTGCGGGTGCTCGGCAACAAACTGTTCGAGATCGCGCGCATCGTCCCCGCCGACCGCCTCGCCCACCTGCGGCGCGTCGCGATCTACTTCGACGCCGACCATGCCCTGGGCAACATGCAGTACCATCCGGACGTCGGCTGGCTGCGCGAGCACGGGTATGACCCCGCCATGGCGAAGGCCGTCCACATTCCGAGCGTGGACCATTTCCTCGACGCCATCCGGCCGCGCGAGCAGCCGTTCGCCGTCCTCCACGAACTCTCGCACGCCTACCACGACCAGGTGCTCGGCTGGGATTACGGCCCCATCGTCAAGGCGTACAAGCGAGCGGTGAAGAGCAAGCAGTACGAGTCGGTCCTGCGCCGCCGCCATCGCAAGGCCCGCCACTACGCCCTCACGAACCACAAGGAGTTCTTCGCCGAGATGACCGAGGCGTACCTCGGCACGAACGATTTCTGGCCGTTCGTCCGATGGGAACTCCGCGA
>CAZNYC010000151.1:3337-9138 GCA_964577175.1 uncultured Anaerolineales bacterium | reverse complement strand
AGCGCTTGCATGGCATGCAAGAGGTCCGGGGTTCGAATCCCCGTGCCTCCACCATCCTCCGTCGCCTGCCGCGAGCGGCAGGCTATGGAGGATTGATCCTCCATAGCGATGCGACGGAGGATGTCCTGCGAAGCGCAGCCCTGCCTGGCCCGAGCGCCGCGAGGGCGGAGAAGGGCCGCGGAGCGGGGCCGAGGGGGGACGATGCAGTACGTCTATCTGCTGGAAAGCATCCGCCACCCTGGCAAGCGATACGTCGGACGAACGCAGGATGTCCGCGCTCGTCTTGCCGCACACAATGCCGGCCAATCTCCCCACACCCGCAAGTACCGCCCGTGGCATGCCGTCGTGGTCATTCGTTTTGAAGATGACGGCAGGGCGGAAGCCTTTGAGCGTTACCTGAAGAAGGGTTCCGGCCACGCCTTCGCCCGCCGGCACTTCTGGTAGGCCTGGAAGCGACATCCCACCGTAGGGCAGGCCGGCGAGCGCGTCCTCACGTCCGGTCAGTCGGTCAATTTCGTGATCGGCGTCAGCAGAAGTTTGCGGAACTCGACCTCGGCGCCCTCCGCCTGCAGCGCGATCCGGCCCCTGGTCGCCGTGCACTGGGTGCCGTGGTTCACCAGGTCGCCGTTGACCCACACTTTGACGGCGTCGTTGACGCATTCGATGACCATCGAATTCCACTCGCCCACGGGCTTCTCGGAGTTGTCCGTGAGGTTCAGGATCCGCCGGGCCTTCCCTTCGGTGATTCCCCATTTCTCCTTCGGGCCGCGCCGTTTGACCATGTCCGGCACGGTGATGTCCTCGACGATGCACCAGAAGTCGCCCGCGTGGCGATGGTTCATTTGGACCTCGATCGACTTCGGGAACATCTTGTACAGCGCCCGAGGCGTGGACGCGTGGACCAGCACGCCGCAGTTGCCGGGCTTGCCCGCGAAGCGGTATTCGACGTCGAGACGGTAGTTGGCGTACGCCGCATCGGTGATCAGGTGGCCGTTCGGCTTGCCCAGGCTCACCAGGTTGCCGCCGCGAACGATGAACGTCGGCCCGGCGTCGGGTTTCTTGTCCAGAAGCGGCACGTCGACGTGCCAGCCGGTCAGGTCCCTGCCGTTGAACAAGGATCTCGGTCCGTCCTCACCGCCGCCGGCGCCCTTCTCCGCCGAGGCTTCGCCTGTCGTAATGTAGATGTTGCGGAAGAGGAACTGGCCGCCGTTCGGCACCTCGGCCTGCACGGCAATGAACCCTTTCTCCGGCCCGGCCAGGCCCGTTGCTTTCCACGCCGGCTTGCCGTTCATCTCCAGCGCCAGATTCGTGCCCTCCACGGTGAGTTTGAAGGCGTTCCACTCGCCGGGCTTGTAAAGTCCCTTGCTGGCGGCGCCCTTGATCGCGCCGACGTTCCCTTCCCTGCCCTTGAGCAGGTTGACCTGGTATCGGTCCGGCCACGGCCGGTTCGCCGGCACCTTGTCGTAACGGAAGTAGACGCCGCTGTCCCACCTGTCGGCGCTGAGGGCCTTGCACTCGAATTCGAGGATGAAGTCGCCGTATTTCCTCTCGGTCTGGACCAGCCCGTTGCCGCCCTTGATGAACAGATGACCGTCCCGGACGTCGGCCTCGCACTTGAGCACGGTCCAGCCGCTGAGCGTCTTCCCGTCGAACAGGGCAACGCGCTGGCCTCCCGCGCAGGCGCCGGTGAACACCATCGCTGCGGTTATCGCGGCGAGAACGATGCGGATCGATTCTTTCCTCATTCCGATACTCCTCATGGTTTCCTTGTCGTCCTGACCGGGGTCTCGCTCATGGGCATCCGGGGGTGCCGCCGCGCGTGTCTGCGGCGACGGCGCGGCGTCGCGACCGGCCCGGGGTGGGCAGACCTCCTGCGAATGCTACCACGGCGGGACGGACCGGCAAAGGCATTCTTGCGGGGTGGGCCAGCGGCCGGAGGGGGGCGAGGCCGGGCGGAGCGGGGCCGGACCCGTCACGGCGCAGCCCGCACGGGCGAAGCCAGACGCCTGTTCCCCCCTTCAACGGCGGTGAACGTGGCCTTGGCACGGCAGACGCGTTCGCAGGTCAGGCGCCTGATGAGTGGCCGCACAACGCTGCGGGAATCAAGGGATGCGCCGGCTTGCTGCGTACGTAAGGCCTTTTGTCCGCGTCATTTACAGCGCAAGGCGTACGAAGGGGGTCTGCGGCCGTGCGGGCCCTCAATTTTCCTGTTGACACGCTTCCTCAACCGCCGATACCCTGACATATGGGAGTGTCACCGGGGGCGCGGGCATGCGCTTATACCAAGCGCGTTGTTCTGAACGCCGGTCCTACCGAAGAAACCCTCGAAGGATTTTCGCCGACACCCGTCTTGACAGTCGGCGATTGTATGGTATATTACCCAGTGTTTGACCGTGGTGATCGAGCAAGGAGGTGCGCTGTGGACGAAGCACGTTCTGGCCGGAACGAAGAGCTTCGCCCCCAGGAACGGGCCCACACCGACCGTTACGAGAGCACTCACGCTGTGAGGGCGGAAGGCTACGGACTCACTGAGGAGCAACAGAGAGCCTTCGCCGAAATCGAGGCTTGGCAGCGGAAGTCGCTGCGGAGCCAACTAATGATCGGTGGGCCAGCCTGTTAGCGGCAGAGGCGCGGTCCGTCATCACACTCCCCGGGTCACTTCAAGGCACCGTGGATGCACGGTGTGTACTCAACATCCCTTGACGTATGTTCGTGCGAGGCGGGAACGCCAGGGTACTCTTTCTACTTTGACCTCATAGCGCCGATGTGGCGGGACTGCAAGGCTGAAGGTGCTGTGCACCGGCTCTGTTCCCTCATGCGGAAGATGGGGGCGCGAACGCTTGTCAAGGAACTGCTGGAACCGAATGAGGAAATCGAACACGAGTTCGAAGACATCAGGACGCGCCTCGGGGCCGACTTCCGGGATACTCCGAAGGCCCACCGGCTGACCTTCTTCGCGGCACCTTGTGATGACGAGAACTGGCGGGATCTCCCGAGCGAGTCTATCCTGGGTTACGCCGTCATTCTTGACTGTAAGTTGCCGGCCGACTCGAAAGTCGTGAGGGATCTGGGCGTTTCGCCTGACTTGGTCTACGTGCTGGAGGCCGTTACACGCCCCCCCTGCAAAGTCGCGCAGGCCGGCCCCGGAACGCATGAGGCGCGAGGGATCACCAACTACTACGTGCACTGTCATGCGCGCTTCCCCACAACAATCGGCGGAGAGGGCGATCACAAGGAGTACGCAATCCACGGGGCGTTCTTCTGCCAGCAGAACGCTGTTACGCACGTTTGCGCTCACGCCGCGTTGCGAATGCTCCTCAACACCGGACGGGTTGCCATCGCCAAGGTGACAAACCGTTTTATTAATGACTTTCTGGACATAGACCATGTAGACCACGTTGTCCCTCCTGGGGGGCTTAGCATCCAACAGATTAATGACCTTGCACGGCATCCCAATCTCGGCTTGAACCCGATTGCCCCGGAGTTCATTGACTTGCCGCAGATTGACTATGCTCGGTGGGTGTATCCGCTGGTCGAGTCAGGGTGTCCGGTGCTTCTTGGTTTTTGGCCCACACATTCCGTGGGTCATGTAGTCGCAGTTGTTGGCCACACGATGAATTCTGATAAGTGGGACTGTGAGGCGGAGCTAATGTACCGCCCAGAGCCGCAGGTCTTCGCCGGATATCATGCAAGCGCGGCCTGGGTAGACCATTTCATAATACAAGATGACAACTTTGGAATGTATGTGTGCATGCCGTTAGGGTATTTGCGAAATAAGATCTCGCCGTGGTACGACCTTACGAGGCGGGCCCGCTTCGGGGTGGCATTTATGCCTAGTAGGGTCGAAGTGCCGCCCTACAGCGCCGAGGTGGCCGCTGTACAGCTAGTCGCGAATCTGGAGCAATACTGCGAGCCTGGGGAAGATAACAAATGGCTGCGTCGCGTGTTTAAGCAGACAAGCCATAGGAGACGGGGGGTGGTCGCGCGGACCGTCCTGTGCACGAGAACAGAGTATCTTGCCCATCTGATTGGAGGTAGAGACAGTCACGGGAAGGCAGTCACAGGGAAGTTGCCTGCGGTTTTAGAGGAGGGGCGGGAGCATATTTGGCTTACGGAAATCAGCCTGCCAGATCTATATGCCGCCAATAAGCACAAGATTGGCGACATCCTGACTGACGCGAATTATGCCGAGCTGGGTGGCCAGCCAATCCAGCGCTTCGTTTGGGGATGGCTTCCGGGCATTCAGATTCGAGATTCTGGGGATGGTTTAGGAGTCGAAGAGTGGCCGCTTTCTGGCCATGTGCCGCTACTGCGTTCCGAGTCAGTTCTGGGGCCCGCCGAGGAGTGGTAGACACCTGTGCGGAGACCGCGGTACTTGGAGCACGGTTGATCCTGTCCAGTCGGTCGGTTACGCGGCGCCCTTTTCAGGTACCATGGCCTTACCGTAAGTAGGGATGCACCCGAACACCTTTCGTCTCGCTCCTCACTCACCCCCACCCCCCAACTCCTTCACCCAAATATTCCGAAACGCGATCGGGTCGCCGTGGTTCTGCAATCGGATGCGGCCGAGCGTGCGGGAGCCGAAGCGGTTCTCCGGCACGTCGCCGCCCGGCAGTTCCAGGTCGTTCTGGACCACCTTCCCGTTATGGCTGACCGTCACGCGGGCGGGGCGGAGCAGTTTGCCGGCGTCGCCGTACCGCGGCCGGCGGTACGTCACGTCGTAACTCTGCCAGCGGCCGGGCGGGGCGCACATGTTCACCTTGGGGGCGGCGATGCGGTAGATGGCCCCGCACTCGTCCCAGGTCCCCGGCAGGCCGTAACTATCGAGAATCTGCAATTCGTGCCATCGGTAATCCTCGAACGAGATACCGCTGTTGGCGCGCGTCTGGCCGCGGGAACCGGCTAGCAGCGGCAGGCGGAACTCCAGGTGCAGGTGATAATCGCCGAACGCCCGTTTCGTCACGAGGCCCGGCGCGATGGCGTGCTCGTCGAGCAGCGGCCACACGTGGGCCACGCCGCCGGAGACCTTCCACGTGACCGCCTCGCCGCGGTCGGGCGCCCACGCGTCGAAGCCGGAGCCGTCGAAGAGGACGACGGCCCCGTCGGGCGGCTCGGCGCCGAGGCGGGGCGAGGGCCGCAACACCTTCTTCAGGATGAACGGGCGGCCGGTTTCCTCGCCGCGATGGTCGTGCCGCCGGCCCGTGCCGGTCATCGTCTCGCCGGACGCCTCGCCGGTGAATTCGTCGCCGCGGAAGACGAGGCGGCCGCCGTCGACCCGGCCCGCGGCCCGGCCGTAGACGGGGCACCGGTGATCGAAGACCTCGCGGAACACCAGGTCGTACCGTCCCCCGCCGCGGGGAATGACCTGGGCCACCAGCGGCTGCGGCCGGCGGTTGCCCTCCTTCGTGAACCGGCCCTCCCAGTCGCCGAGGAACGGGTCGGTGACCGGTTCGGTGGCGTCGGCGGCCGCGGCTGCCTGGACGGCCGCGAGGGTGAGGAGGACGGCCGGGAGAATCATCCACGTGCGTCGGTGCATCGGATGTTCCTTGATTGGAGACACGCCACGGGGTGCCACGAGCCGCGAGCCGCGAGCCACAAGCCACAAACGGCCACGGCTACGGCTACGGCTACAACAACGGCCAAGGCCACGGCGAGATTCTTCGTCGCCCTTCGGGCTCCTCAGAATGACAGCGTTTGAGCCGCAAGCCGCGAGCGACAAGCCACAAACGGCCACGGCAACGACAACGGCCACGGCGAGATTCTTCGTCGCCCTTCGGGCTCCTCAGAATGACAGCGTTTGA
>CAZNYC010000151.1:0-3237 GCA_964577175.1 uncultured Anaerolineales bacterium | reverse complement strand
GGCAACGACAACGGCCACGGCGAGATTCTTCGTCGCCCTTCGGGCTCCTCAGAATATCACCCTTGCGCGGCGGGTACGGAGACCCGCCGCGCACATCTGCAGCCTGCGGCTTCCTTGCCCTCACCCCATCCCTCTCCCGCCAAGGGAGAGGGGGTTTACGCCGCCGGTCCGTAGCGGCAGCCGAGTTGCGGGGCGCGCTTCCGGCCGAGCGCCTCCAGGTCCGCCCGCTGCTCCGTGGTGAGCGGCTTGTACGCCCGCGCGAACTCCACGTTCTGGACCGCCTGCGCCATCGTGTACGGCCCGACGTTGGCGACGCTGACGCCCGGCAGGTCCAGCGCCCACGCCATCGCCAGGGGCAGCCGGTCCGGCTCGGTCACGCAGCCCACGTGGCCCTTGCGATGGTTCTTGAACCCGCCCTTGATGCCGGCGTACACCTTCATGGCGACGGCCCCGAGGTTCCGCCGGCGGCACTCGGGCAGGACCGTCGTCTCGAACTTGTAGTTATGAATGTCACAGTAATTCATGACGGGCATGACGACGTCGATCTCGCCGGTCTTCATCACCTCGAGGAACCGCGGCGGGCGGGCGTGGCCCGAGCACCCGATGAACCGCAGCGTGCCCTTCTCCTTCTCCTTCAGGAGGAACGGCAGGATGCCGTCGCCCGCGAGGACCTTCTCCACGTTCTTCCCGCCCACGTGGTGGATGTGCACGAGGTCGAGGTGGTCCACCTTCAGCGTCCGGAGCGACGTCGCGAGCAGCCGCTCCGCCTTGGCGGCCGAGTCCGTCCACAGTTTCGTGACCAGGAACAGCCGGTCGCGCCGCTTCGGGACGATGCGCCCCAGGGCCTCCTCGGCGTTGCCGTACGAGCGGGCCGTATCGACGTACGTGACGCCGCGGTCGAGCACCTCGCCGAAGATCCGCTCGGCCTCGTCGGTGTCGGGCGGCCCCTCGCCGATGGGGGCGGTGCCGAGGCCGAGGATGGTGACCTTCTCGCCCGTGCGCCCCAGGGTCCGCGTGGGCAGGGCATCGGTGGGGTCGGCGCCCGGCAGCGGCCGGGCGAGGACCAGCAGGCCCGCGCCCGCCCCCGCGCCGAGGGTCCGCCGGAGAAACCGGCGCCGCGTCAGGCCATGCGGTTTGCGTCGGCTCATCGCCTCGCTCCTTTCTCGGGAGGTCCGGTGTGCGGCCTCTCACGGCCGGGGCGGGGCGGCCGAGTCCGTCGTCCGCGTCACCCACCACGTCCTCGCGCCCGCCAGACCGAGGAACAGGAGCGACCCGAGGCCGATGTCCGGCACCCCGGTCACGTAGGCCGCCAGCGTCAGGCCCGCCGACACCACGGCCGCCACCGCCCACGTGACGACGAGGTCCGTCCGCTGCCGCCGGGCCGCCCGCCGTTCGCCTTCCGAGAGGGGCAGGGGCTCGGAGGCGGGCGGTGTCCGCCCGGCGGACCGGTCCATCGTCTTGCGGGCGGCGGCCGGGTCGCCGGCCATCTGCATGCGCGTGGAGCGGCGTCGTTCGCCCTCGAAGGCGGCGGCGGCCAGATGGCGGCTCAGGCTGCCGCCCTTCTTTTCGCGGGCGGGCGGTTTTCGTTTGGCGGCGGCCGGCGTGCCGGCGGCCTGGGCCAGGGCCCGCAGCGCCTCGCTCGACGCCGCTCCCGCCGAGGCGCCGGTTTCCGAACCGCCCGGCGGCGGAGACGTCTTCGGCGCCGGGCCGGGCCCGCCGTCGCCCACGCTCCGCGCGAGGGCTTCCAGGGCCTGCGTCCCGTCGGCGGCGGATTGGGTGATCTGGGCCGCTACCTCCCCCGTCGCGACCTTCGGCCTGGTCGCGGCCGGCTTGGGGGGAGGCGAGGCCGGACGCTTCGGCCGCGGCGGCGCCGGCGGGCCCGGGCGGGCCATCACGGCCCCGGGCGCGAACGGCCGCGGCGGGGCCGGGCCGTCCTCGCCCTCCGAGTCGGACGCAATCTGCAGCGGCACGACCCGCGGCGCCAGGAACGCGAACCCGCACGCCGGGCACTCCACCGTCGCCCCGGCGAACTCCGGGAACACCACGAGTTCGGTGTCGCAGGTGGGGTTGGGGCAGAGGAACGCCCAGACGCGCTGGCCCCCCTGCCGGCGGGCGTCGGGGGCAGGGGGCTCCGGCGGGACGGCCCCCTCCCGCTCGGTCCGACCGGACGGACCGTCGAACAGGCCGTGTCGCCACGTCTTGCCGCGTGTGGACTGCATAGTGCCCGACGCCATCATACGCCATTTGCCGGTCGCGCGAAGGGGGAAAATGCGGCGACGGACACAGCACCGGGCGCCACCGGCTGCTTGCCGCCCAGGGCCTGACGATTCGCAGAACACCGGCGGACAAACCGCCGGTGACACCCGCGCCGCACCGCCGGCTGCCCGCGAACTCACCCGCCTTGGCCAAGGCCACGGCGGGGAGGCGTTCGCGGCTCGGGGCGCCCCGGCGGCCGGGGCAGGACGAGCGGCCGGCCGGTCGCCTCGTCCGTGCGCACCTCGACGGGCATCTCGTACACGGCCTGGAGCACCTCCGGCCGGAGGACCTCCCCCGGCGTGCCGGCGGCCGCCACCTCCCCGCGCGCCACGAGGACCACCTCGTCGGCGTACGCGGCGGCCAGGCTCAGGTCGTGGCTCACGGTGACGACCGTCTTGCCGCCCTCGGTCACCAGGTGCCGGAGCAGCCCGTAGATGCCGTGCTGATGGCGGATGTCGAGGAACGAGGTCGGTTCGTCCAGGAGCACCACGTCCGGCTCCTGCGCCAGCGCCCGGGCCACGATGACCCGCTGCCGCTCGCCGCCCGAGAGGTCCGCCAGGTCCCGCTCGGCGAAGCGCTCGGTCTCGGTCAGGCGGAGCGCTTCGCGGGCGGCACGCCAGTCGGCGTCCGACTCGAACCCCAGCGCCCCGACGTGCGGCGACCGGCCCATCAGCACCGTCTCGCGCACCGTGAAGCCGACGGCGGCGAGGGTCTCCTGCGGCACGTAGGCGAGGCGTCGCGCCAGGTCGGCCCGCGGCCAGGAGGCGAGCGGCCGGCCCGCCAGGCGGACCTGGCCCGCCGACGGGGCCAGCAGGCCCACCAGCACCTTCAGGAGCGTCGTCTTGCCGGAGCCGTTCGGGCCGAGGACGGCCGTCAGCCGCCCCGCCCGGGCCGTCATCGAGAGGCCCGAGAGGACCGGCTCGCCGGGCGTGTAGGCGAACGCCAGGCCGTCGGCGTCGAGGGTGGGGGGGGCGTGCTCGC
>CAZNYC010000150.1:0-9150 GCA_964577175.1 uncultured Anaerolineales bacterium | reverse complement strand
AGGGCCGCCTCCACCAACTGGTGCCAGTGGTTCGGGATGTCCGGCAGGGTAACCTTCTCCTTGAACCGCTTGAGGTCGCCGGTGAACTTCTCTCGCGGCAGGGGCTGCGGGCCGCCGACGTGCGGCAGGAGGAGATGGCCCTTCTCGCCGATGAACATCGAGCCCTGGCCCGGCAGGTCGCCGGGGAGCGGCCAATCGCCGGAGTCCGGAAACGCGCCGGCATCGTACCACCAGTAGTCGATGTCACCGGCCGTGTACGTCGTGCCCGGGAAGTGATGGACGATCTTGTTGTTCGGCGAATAGGTCTCCTCGAACGGCGGCGTGTGATAACTCATGACCCACCGGGGCGAGGCCAGTTCCAGGGCCGTGAAGACCGGGTCGACGATGTGGCAGGCCATGTCGCCCTGGGTGCCGGTGCCGAAGTCGATCCACCGCCGCCAGTTGGACGGGTGATAGATGCCCTTGACGAACGGCCGCTCGGGCGCGGTGCCGAGCCAGAGGTCCCAGTCGAGGTGCTCGGGCACGGGGTCCGTGCGGTCGGGGCGGGTCTCGGTCTGGCCCTTCTTGCCGGTCCACCCCTTGCCGGACCAGGAGTGGACCTCCTTGACGGGCCCGATGAGGCCGAACTGGATCATCGCGACGGCGGTCCGGTACGCCACGTGCGAGTGAATCTGGATACCCATCTGCGTGGCCTGGCCGGGCCGGCGTGCGGCCTCGCGCGCCAGGGCCCGGACCTCGTGGATGTCGTGACAGAGCGGCTTCTGGCAGAAGACGTGCTTGCCCATCCGGAGGGCGGTCATCGCGATCGGGGCGTGCATGTGGTCGGGCGTGGTCACGTTGACCGAGTCGATGCGGTCGCCCTCCTTCTCGAGCAGGACGCGCCAGTCGCGGTAGGTGGCGGCGTCGGGATGCTTCTTGGCGGCGGCGGCGAGGCGCTGCCGGTCCACGTCGCACAGCGCGACGATCTCGACGTCCGGATGGCTGCTGATGTGCGAGAGGTCGCCCGACCCCATCCCGCCCACGCCGATGGAGGCGTGGCGGATCTTCCGGCCCTCGGCGGCGCGGCCCCGGCCGCCAAGGACCAGCGGCGCGGCGGCGCCGGCGGCGGCCATCTGTTTCAGGAAAGTACGGCGTGTGGTGCGGACGGTCATGCGAGTCTCCTTCTTGGGGCGTGCCGTTACTGATCCCGGTAAAAGTAATGTCCGGGGTTGTCATTCTGAGGCCCCGCTCGCGGGGCCGAAGAATCTCGCCGTGCCATCGAGAAACGACAACGACCAGGGCGAGATTCTTCGTCGCGGCCCGCCTTCGGCGGGTAAACTGCGCCGCTCCTCAGAATGACAGCCGGCGAGCCGTGTCACATTTGATTATCGGCCTCAATAAACACCGTCCGGCGCTCCTGCGGCCGGTGAACTTCCAGCAAACGGCACGAGGGCGGCTTTGTCAAGGAACTCCCGGCCCGCCGCGCTTTCCCTCGATGTGCATGGGCGTCAGCGGTACTTCTCGGCGAGTTGCTTGAAGTCCGGCAGTTCGTCCCGGGTGATCATCAGCGGGTGGGTATACGTCTTCTTGACCCAGTCCTCCGGGTTGTGCTTGCCGCCCGCCCACCACGGCAGGCAGTAGAGCCATTTCGGGCCGTCCTTCGCCATGAGGTCCGGGTTCGGGATGGCGCCGGACTCGCTGAGCGCGAGCATCTTGCCGGGCGAAACCCGCTCCATGATGGAAAACGCCTTCGGGTACGCCGATTCCCGGTACGGCTTCCAGCCGTACCAGTCGTTCTTATAGATGTCGATCCCCGAGATGTCGACGACCTCCGGGCCGGGATAGAAGCGCTTGCGCACGTCGATCTGTTCGACGTCGCGGCCCGAGGGCGGCTTCAGCCCCGCGTTGTAGACCCAGATGAGGTTGTGGAGGTTCCGCTCCTTCACATAGTAGTTGAAGATGAGCCGCCACAGGGCGGCCGTGTTGGCCCCGTCCTCTTTGTCGGTCCACCAGAACCAGCCGCCGTCGATCTCGTGCAGGGGCCGCCATAAAATGGGCACGCCGGCGTCGCGGAGTTTTTCGAGGTAATCGCCGGTCTTCCGGAGATCGCGCATGACGGCCTTGTACTCGTCGGTGCCGGGCGTGGTGCCCTTCTCGAGGTCGAACGGGCCGCTGGGCGGGTTCTTGCCGTGCTTGCCCCGCCACGAGGTGCCGTTGTCCTTCATGGGGTGCTTCCAGTGGAACTGGACGGTGGGGATGCTGCCGGCCTCCCACACCGCCTGAATTCGCTCGGTGTAGCGGGCGACGACGCTGGTGTAACTCTTGCCCCAGGTGGGACTGTTCCACCCGCTGATGTCGGTGGCGATGATGGCGGGCCACTTGCCGGTAATCTCGTGGACCTTCTCGGCGTTCTTCGTGCCGCTGACGCCCGTCAGCACCCGCTTGCCGTAGACGGACGCCAGGTAGTCAAGGACGGCCCGGGCTTCCGGCATGAGGTCGGGGTCGGCGGGTTCGACGGCGCGAGCGCCGACGGCAAGGGCGAGCGGCAGCGCCGCCAGGACGACGAGAGCGACGACCACATGTCGGGATGGCATGGGAGTCTCCTTTCCCCCGATTCAACCCGTGACGGCCCGGCGAGGTCCGCCAATTCCGCCGCCGCATGGAGAAGGCTTGTGCGCCCGGACCGCGGCCGTACAATCGTACGTGCGGCCGCCCGGCGGCGGCGAGAGCATTTTAAGTTCGCACGGTCGCGCGGCGGGTCTCCGCACCCGCCGCGCACGAGTTAGCGTTGTAGTGTTAGACCGCTCGAACCGCACCATGCCGGCATCGCACACGGCGAAGGCCGATCGAAGGAGGCACAGGCCATGACGACACGCCCCACACGCTCGCGGGCCGGCGGCGTTCCGTCGGGTGTCCGGCACCTGCTCCGGCACGGGGCGGCCGTGCTGGCGATGGCGGCGCTGACGTTCCAGGCCCACCCCGCCGCCCGCGGGGATACCCCGCTGCCCATCGTCCCCGGGGCGGCCGGCTTCGGCATCACGACGCCCGCCGGCAGCGGCCGGCATCTCACGCCGCCCGCGACGCGGGTCATCAAGGTGACGACCCTGGCGACGGAAGGCCCCGGTTCCTTCCGGGAGGCCCTGGAGGCCGAGGGGCCTCGCACCATCGTCTTCGAGGTCTCCGGCAACATCGACTTCACGCCCTGCGGCGACCTGAGCATCCGGCACCCGTACGTGACGGTGGCGGGCCAGACGGCCCCCTCCCCCGGCATCACCCTGAAGGGCTGCCAGATGCACGTGCGGGCGCACGACGTGTTGCTTCAACATATGCGCATCCGCGTGGGCGACCTGCGCGACCCCGCCAGGCCCCTCCGCAACAAGGCCGGCTGGACCCAGTGGAGCGAACGCGACTGCATGAAGGTGGGCGGTGACCGCGTCGTCCTCGACCACTGTTCGTTCAGTTGGGCCACCGACGAGAACGTGCAGACCCGCGGCAACGACCTGACGCTGCGCCACTGCATCTTCAGTGAAGGGCTCGACAGCGCGAAACACCACAAGGGCGGCCACTCGCGCGGGCTCCTCATCATGAACCAGGGACCGCCCGACACCCGGCAGGAGGGGCAGCGGGTGGCCGTCATCGGCAACCTCTTCGCCCACAACAAGGGCCGCAATCCCACCGTCAACGGCGGCGCCACGGCCGTCGTGGCGAACAACCTCGTCTGCGACGCGAACTTCGCCCTGAAGGGCGACTGCACCGCCAAGCGCGGACATCAGTTCATCAGTTGGCAGGCCAACGTCATCGAACGGACGAACGCGCCGGTCGTGGCGCGGGCCATGCATCCCGAGACGCGGTACCACGTGGGGACGGGCAACCTCTTCAACGGGACCTCGCCCGCCTCGTTCGCGCACGCGTGGGAGTTCGTCAAGATGCCGTTCAAGCCGGGCGTGGCCCAGGTCAACCGCGCCGCCGAACCGCCCATCACCGTCCCCGGCCTCCGCATCCGACCGGCCCCGGAGGTGAAGGCGTGGGTCCTGGACCGGGCGGGCGCGCGGCCGTCCGACCGCGGCCCCGTCGACGCGCGCCTCATCGACGAGGTCCGGACCGGCGAGGGGCACATCATCGCCGGCCAGGCGGACGTGGGCGGCTGGCCCGACCTCGCCGAGAACCGCCGACCCCTCACCCTCCCGGACGCCCCCTGCGGCGACGACGACGGCGACGGGTACACGAACCTGGAGCAGTGGCTGCACGGCTTCGCGGCCGAGGTGGAGGGGCGGTAGCCCTACGGGAGGGCTTCCGCCGCGGCAGGCGCATCGAACGCCGGGACCCACGTCTCCAACCCGTCCCACGGCGCCGCGTCCGGGTCCGCGTAGACGGGCAGCGGTGCGAACGTCTCGGCCAGGTCCAGCCACACGGACCCGCGGGGTCCGTCGATCTGCCGGCGTGTGGCGACGGCGCGGACGGCTTTCGCCCCCAGCCGGTCCCGCAGTTGCGCCAGGTACAGCGACCGCGGCGCAACGAACCGGCCGGGCGATTCCACGCGGCCGACCTCGCCGAAGCCGTCGGTCCCCACCTTCCCGCTTCCGCGAAGGACGTTGCCGACGGCATAGTTCCGGACGCGCCCCGGCAGCCGGTTGACGAACAGGTCCGCCTCGTATGTGCGACGGTTGCAGATAAGATTGTTCCACGCGACGGCGAAGGCCGCCTTCTGCCCGTGCGGCGAGCGCGTGCCGGCGAGGCCGACCTGCGCCTCGCAGCACACGTTGTCGAACAGGTGCCCGTGCCCCCACCGCTGGTGCCATTCGCTCTTCAGGTGGTCGCGCTCGGAAAAGCAGTCGAGCCACACCGTCCCGCCGAACGGCCCGTTGCCGATGAACGCGTGCCGGGCGTAGCGAGCGTAGCACCGCTGGAAGAGGAGCATCTCGCCGCTTGAGTTGAAGTAGTACTTCCGCGTGCCCGTGTGGTGAACGGGCGTGTCGGTCGAGACGCCGTCCAGCATGGCGCAGTCCTCGACCGTGAGGTGCTGCGAACCGCCCGTCGAGACGAGGCCGCAACTGTAAAACAGCGCGACGCACCGCCGGATCCATCCGTCGCGCACGCCGCGGAATCGGAACATGTAGTTCGGATGATGCTCGTCGATGACGTACCCGCCCTTGCCGCGCTTGGACCGGTCGTACCCGGAGAGGCAGAGCAGGTCCTCGAGGCCGACGTTCGAGAGGCGTCCGTCGCGGGTGACGACGTGGACTTCCGCCCGTGCGTGGCCGGCCGCGCGGTCGATGCGCGAGGTGACCGGCACGTTCAGGACGATCTCGCGGGCGTCCGGCCGGACGGCCTTCACGACCCGCGGCAAACGCAGGACGATCGGCCGGTCCCCCCACTGCTCCGCCAGCCCGAGGGCCTCGACCCACTTGCGCGTCTGGCGGGAGACGACGACCACCTCGTCGCCGGGGGCCAGGCCGCGCACGTGCGAGAGGTGCACGCGGTCGGCGCCGGCCGGCACGAGGGGATCGACGACGTCGGCCACCTTGCGGGTCTCAACCTTCCCCCCGTGGGTGAGGAACGTGGGGACCATGCCCTTCTCGGGCCGCGGATAGTGGATGTAGCGGGCGGGCGAGGGATCGCGGATCGGGTCCATCCGGCGGTGATAAATCCACGTGCCGCCGAACCCCGCGCCTTCCCCGCGGACCACCACGCCGCTGTGACGGATGTGGATCGTGCGGGAGACGACGTACTTGCCTCGGCGGAGGAGCACGGCGCCGCGAAACCCGCCGTCGCCTATCGGCATGGCGCCGACGCGATCGACGGCCGCCTGGATGCGGGCCGTGTCATCACCGGCCCGGGGTTCCAGCGTCGCCCGTACCGGCACGTTGGGAATCGCCACCCCGCCGCCTCGGTACCCGGCGTAGGAGAAATCGCAGATGCGGTTGCCGTCGGGGTCCCGGCCGTAGACGAGCCGGCCGTCCGGTCCGGGACGGACGAGGGTGGCCGTACCGCCGGCCGGCAAGACGTCCGGGTCGCGGAGGAGTTTGCGGTACCGCGCGACCGTGTCGGCGCCGGGGGCGGCCTCGTCCGCCGTCGCCGCCGCGGTGGGGGCCAGCAGGAGGGCCAGGATAAGGGCCGGCGCCACGATGCGCATCGCGTGAGGTTGGGTCATTCGGGGGTTTACCTCCTGATGCGCGCCGGCCAAGTTCACCCGCCGGAGACGGGCCCGGCGGCGGACAGTGCTACCCTTCTTTGTGCGCGGCGGGTACGGAGACCCGCCGCCGCGGGATGGCGTGTTAAACAATCACGGCTTGCCGGCGAGGGCGATGACGCGGCCGTCGGTCGTCACGCAGTAGAGGCGGCCGGCGGCGGCGATGAGGCCATCGAACGCCGGCATGGCGTCGAGTTCGCGCTCGGCCAGTTTCGTGCCGTCGGTCTTCGAGAAGACCTGGAGGACGGAGCCGTGGTCGCCGCGGAGGTGGGCGGCCTGTTCGGCCATCTTCTCCTGGAACTCCGGCTCGTTCGAGCGGCCCCACATTGCCTTCTCGTCGACCACGTCGCGCGGCCCGGCGACGAAGAGCGCATCGCCCGCCAGGACCATCGCACGGGCCATGACGGGCGGCTGCTCGTGGACCCAGCGGTAATCGAGCGCGCTGAGTTTCTCCTTCGGCAACTTGGCGAGTTGGTGCCAGTTGACCGTATGGGCGGCGAGGGACTTGTCGTCGGGCGTCTGGCCCTCGATCCACTTCCCTTCCAGCCGCTTGATGCCCACCTTGCGTTTCGGCCGCTTGGCCGCGCAGTACAGGCGGTACTCGCTGACGGAGGTGTTGCACATGAGTTCGGGGTCGCGGCCGTAGGCGTAGGCGTTCTCGCCGTCGAGGCAGAGGATGCGGCCGCAGGGCACCCGCTTGGGAGGCAACTGGAACTCGGCCCATCCCTCGCCGGCCGCCCGGCCGTAAATCCAGTACGTCCGCTGGTGCCAGGCGTCGTCGAGGAACGAGATGGGGGCGAACAGGTGGACCTCCTCGTCGTACTGGGTGTCCGGCCGCTGCGGCCGCACGCGGACCCGCTTGCCGTCCGCGGTGAACGTTTGCGATTTCATGTAGATGTACTGGCCGTCGCTGGAGAGGATGTCCGGCATGGCCACCGGCAGGTGCTTGCCCATGATAAGGTCGTCGAGTTGCTTCTCGGCGCCCGGCACGCGGCGGTCCATAACGTTCTCGGCGACGAGGCGGCCGGTCTCCGGCTCCAGGATCACCATCCGCAGGCCGCCGTCGAGGAACATCGACCGGCCGGCCACGGCGTAGAGTTTGCCGTCCTCGACGAGCACGCTGCCGTCCACCGGCCAGACGGACTCGAGCCGGCCGAACGACATGAGTTTGCGGTCGGTCGGGGCGGCCCGGAAGGTCCAGGCGAGCGCGCCGTCGGCCGCCCGGACCGCGTAGATGCGCCCGTCGGCGCAGCCGAAGAGCGCAAGGCCCTTATGCAGCGTGGGCGGAGAGTTCACTCGGCCGCCCGCGACGAACCGCCACGCCTCCTTGCCGCTCGCGGCGTCCAGGGCGTAGACGGTGTGGGCATCGACGGCACACGTGAAGAGTTTCCCGCCGGCGACGACGGGCTGGGTGAGTTTCGTGCCGAAGTCCTTCTCCCATGCCTGCGAGACCTTAGCGGGAACGGTCGTCTCGGCGCAGCCGCTGCGGGCGTTGTCGTGGCGGAAGACGGGCCAGGCCGCCTCTGAAATCTGGAATTCTGAATCCGAGATTCCCGAGCCATACGCCGGCCCCTTCACCAGCCGGGCCTCGGCGGGCGGGGCTTCCGACGGCGAGGGCTCCGGCGCCAAGCCGTTGAAGCCGTTCAGTTTCGACTGGTAGTAACACGCGCAGGCGTGCGGCGTGGCGTAGACCATCCCGTTGGCGGGCATGATGCCGTAGATGCACCCGCCGCGGACCCAGTGGTTGTTCTCCCAGGCGTCGTCCTGTATGTCGTAGACCTGGATACCCATCATGGGCGGCAGGAGGACCCGCGTCGTGGCCCGGCCGGGATGGCATCGCTGATGGATATAGAACGATCGGATCGGGTTTCGGATTTCCTCCGCCTCCTCGCCGGTCGCGAGGTCGTAGAGCGTAAACGCCCCCTGGTTGCCGCGCTGCAGCACCCACACCTTATCACCCAGGACGTAGAGGTCCTCCAGGCTGTAATGGCCGGAGCGCGGCTTCTTCTTGACGGTCCAGAGCGTCTCGCCCGTGTCGGCATCGAGGCAGACCATGTTGCCCATGGGCGAGAGGAGGACCCGGTCCTCGCAGAGGACCATCCGCGGCCCGGCGTAGCCCGTGCGGATGTGCTGCATGTCGCGGACGTCGGTCGTCCAAAGTTCGTCGCCCGTCTTGCGGTCGAGGGCCACGACGGCCGAGCCGTCGTAGAAGCAGACCTTGCGGTCGTCCGCCGCCAGGGTCATCGGGGCGACGGGCGCCTCCGCCTGCCACAGCACCTTGCCGGTGTCGGCCTCGACGGCCTTGAGGAGGCGGGTGCCCGTATCAGCCTGCCACTGCCACTTCTTGCTGGCCCGGTCGCGTTCGCGCCAGCAGTTGGCGTTCTGCTGGTGGTAGGTGCACGGCTCGTCGTCGGTATCGACGGCGGCGAAGACGACGCCGCCGGAGACGATGAATTCGAACGTGGTCGCCGTCCCCTCGTACGTCCGGACGGTCTCGCCGGTGGCCGCATCCAGGCACACCATGTCGTGCCCGACGCCGGGGGCGACGTAGACGCGGTCCCCCACGGCCACGAGGCGGCGGGGCAGCCAGCCGGGACCGCTCTTCAGCGGATACAGATGGTTCCACCAATCCTCGAGCGGCCGCTTCCACAGAATCGCGCCGTTGAACGCGTCGCGGGCCGTCAGCATGTTTCTGGCGGGCAACTGGATGGAGGCGACCGACCCTTCGTCCATTACGTAGAAGACCCGGCCGGCGGCCGACACCATCGCCGTCATGCTGGCCGCGTGCTCGTGGCTGCGGGCCCAGAACGGCCCGCCCGCCCACCGCAGACCCCGCGGGTAACCGGCCACGAGGTCGTTCGACACCGCCGTGCCCTGCGCGTCGTACAGGTAATGCGTCCATTCGTCGATCTCATCGGGCCACGGCTTGACGGTCTTCTTGCCTCCTTCGCCAAGGCTTCGGAGGCCGGGGCCGCCGACCA
>CAZNYC010000149.1:4310-9169 GCA_964577175.1 uncultured Anaerolineales bacterium | reverse complement strand
GCGCTACTCGGCTGCCGCGCGGCGGGTACGGAGACCCACCGCGCCCCTTCGTGGTCTTCACTTGGGCGCACGGCCGGACGAGCCCCGCCGTCGGACGGTCCGTCGCAAACCTGCGCGAGGACCCACGCGGCAGCGCCCGGCCCCACGCCCGTCGCCTCCATCCCGACGAGGAGCAGGACGGCTGCGACGGCGGCCTGCCAGATCGTCCGCCGCCACGGCCCGCTCCGCACCCGCCATGCCGCCACGGCCGCCAGGCCGACGATGGCCGCGGCGCCCAGGCCGAGCCCGGCAACGGCGCGCAGCCACACCGCGGTGTCGAGGGCGGGGGTCACGTCCGGTCCTTTCGCTCGGCGATGAGGCGCTGGAGGCGGTCGAGTTCGTCCGCGTCGACCTCGCGGCTGGAAAGAAGGTGGGAGACCATATCCGCCAGGCTGCCCTCGAAGACGCGGTCGAGGACGTCACGGGCCATCGACCCGGCCACACGCTCCGGTTCGACGGTCGCCTCGTAGATGTACCGGCGGCCGTCTCCATCGTGGGTGACGAGGCCGTCGTCCTCCATGCGGCGAAGGACGGTGGCCACGGTCGTGTAGGCGGGACGTTTGCGCCGGCCGAGGCCGCGACGGACGTCGTCGACGCCGGCCGGGCCCCGGTCCCAGAGGACCTTGAGGATCGCCAGTTGCAGTTCGCCGAGTTGGAACCGCCTGCCGGCCGTCATGATCGCCCTCGCCTGCCGGGGCCCGCGTTCCGACTTCGCACGTAATACTACGACTGTAGTAGAGCGGCGTCCAGAAGAAAACCGGAGAAATCTCGGGGCTCGAACGGCACGCCCCCGAGCCGCAAACATGAGTTCGCGGGTACCCGGCGGTGCAGGGCGATGCGCGTGCGCCAGACTGACATCGACGTTGGGAAGTACCCCACCGTTTACGCCGTGGGCTCGAAGGGCATTCACACCCGCCGAATAAACCGTTGCGTCCGCCGGGCGGGCGGAGTAAGGTGGACACGGCCGGGTGAATACCGGCCGAACCGCAGCGTCCGTTTCCCGTGGACGGTCGCCGGTTGTCGGCAATCTCAACCCACGAACCACGAGGAGGGAGGCAATCATGATGCGTCTGACCCGTCGCCGTTTCCTGAAGGGCACTGTCGCCGCAGGGGCCGTCACCGCGCTGAGCGCGTCGCGCGTCCTCGGGGCCAACAACACCATCCGGATGGGCTTCGTCGGCCTGGGCGGCCGGGGCAGCGGCTCCGCCAAGTGGTTCTCGAAGGTCGACGGCGTCCGCGTGGCGGGCCTCTCCGACCCCGACGAGGGCCGACTCGGCTCCAACAAGAAGCGGTACCCGGACGCCAGGGCCGAGAAGGACATGCGCAACCTCCTCGACGGCAAGACAATAGACGCCATCGTCGTCTCCACGTGCAACCACTGGCACGCCCTGGCCTCGGTGTGGGCCATGCAGGCCGGCATGGACGTCTACGTCGAGAAGCCCGTCTCGTGGAGCATCTGGGAAGGCCGCCAGATCGTCGAGGCCGCCCGCAAGCACCACCGCATCGTCCAGGCCGGCACCCAGCAGCGGTCGGACCCGATGCAGGCCAAACTGAAGGCCTGGCTCGACGAGGGGCACCTGGGGAAGATCAAGTACGTGCGGCTGAACCGCTACGGCCGGCGCGGACCCATCGGCAAACGCAGCACGCCGCTCGAGATTCCCGACAACATCAACTACGACCTCTGGCTCGGCCCCGCCGCGGACATCCCCATCTACCGAAGCAAACTCCAGTACGACTGGCACTGGGTGTGGAACACCGGCAACGGCGAACTCGGCAACTGGGGACCGCACCTGACCGACGACTGCCGCAACGTCGTCTTCCGCGACAAGGTCGGCCTGCCCGTCCGGTGCGTGGCGGGCGGCGGGCGACTGAAGTGGGACGACGGCGGCAACACGCCCAACACCCACTTCATCTACTTCGATACGGGCGTCGTGCCGGTCGTCATGGACGTCCACAACCTGCCCCGCAAGGCCGGCGAGAATGCCTCCGACGTCTACGAAAAACGCCGTACCCGCGCCTTCCTCATCATCGAGTGTGAAAACGGCTACTACGCCGGCGGCCGCGGCGGCGGGTCCGCTTACGATAAGGACGGCAAGAAGATCAAGAGTTTCAGCGGCAACGCCGGCGGCGGGCACGCCGCCAACTTCGTCAAGGCCATGCGAAGCCGCAAGGAAAGCGACCTCAACGCCCCCATCCTCCAGGGCCACTACTCCACCGCCTGGTGCCATTGCGGCAACGTGGCGTACCGCCTGGGCGGGGCGTACAACAAGGAGGAGGCCAAGGCCCGCGTCAAGGGCTACAAGCCGTGGGAAGAGGTCATCGACGGGTTCCACGCCCACCTCGAGGCCAACGAGATCGACCCCAAGAAGGCCGACATCCAACTCGGACCCGTCCTCGAGATCGACCCCGACACCGAAACCCTCAAAGGCGCCTGCGCCACGGCAAAGGCCAAGGCCGTCTGGACGGGCCAGGACCGCGGCTGGCGGGGCGCGTACAAGATCAAGGTCTGAAACGGCACCCCCCCAAGCCACAGCCTGTAAGCGACAGCGAACAGGCCGCGGCGTGCCGCGGCACAAACGGTGTCATCTCGACCGAGGGCTCGCGGAGGCCGACTTGCGTCCCGGCTTCCCCGTTCGTCGTTGCCTGATGCCGGCCGCCTCTTGCCTGCCTTCGTGCCTGATTGCCCTTGCCAACCGGCCACGCCTGCAGTAAAACGCCTGCATGCATCCGCTTGAGGCATACCTGCGGGACCTGCGCGACCTACACGCCACCGGGGCGGGCGTCCCCGAAACGTCCGGCTATCCGGCCCTTGCCAACCTGTTCAACGAGGTGGGCGACGGACTCCGGCCCAAGGTTCGCTGCGTCATCAACCCGGCCAACGTCGGAGCCGGCCATCCCGACGGCGGCCTCTACACCCGCGAGCAGTTTCAGCGCGCCAAGGACGCCGAACCCAAGGAAGGCCAACTCCCGGCCCGCGGCGCCGTCGAGGTCAAGGGCCCCGCCGACGACGTCCAGCGCGTGGCCGGCAGCGAGCAGGTCAAACGCTACACCCGGAAGTACGGCCTCGTCCTCGTCACGAACTACCGCGACTTCCTGATGGTCGGGCGCGACGCCCACGGCCACACCCTGCCGAAGGAGGGCTTCACCCTCGCCGGCAGCGAATCCGACTTCTGGCAGGCCGCCGCCCATCCCCGCAAGACCGCCTCCGAACAGGGCGAGCGATTCATCGAGTACCTGAAGCGGGCCATGCTGGCCGTCGCCCCGCTCTCGGACCCGCAGGACGTGGCCTGGTTCCTCGCCTCCTACGCCCGCGACGCCCGCGCCCGCGTCGAGGGGCACAAGGACCTGTCGGCCCTGGCCACCGTGCGGGCGGCCCTTGAAGAAGCCCTCGGCATGAAGTTCACCGGCGAGCACGGGGAACACTTCTTTCGCTCCACGCTCGTGCAAACGATCTTCTACGGCATCTTCTCCTCCTGGGTGCTCTGGCACAGGGACAGGCCGACGCGCACGGACGCCTTCGACTGGCGCGTTGCCGAGTGGTCCCTGCGCGTGCCCTTCATCCGTGCACTGTACGAACAGGTAGCCACGCCCAGCAAACTCGGCAGTCTCGGCCTCGTGGAGGTCCTGGACTGGACCGCCGCCGCCCTGAACCGCGTGGACCGCACCGAATTCTTCCAGCGGTTCCAGGACGAGCACGCCGTCCAGTACTTCTACGAGCCGTTCCTGGAGTCCTTCGACGCCGACCTGCGGAAGGAACTCGGCGTCTGGTACACCCCGCCGGAGGTCGTCCAGTACCAGGTGGCCCGCGTCGATACGGTCCTGCGAGAGGAACTGGGGCTCGACGACGGCCTCGCCGACCCCAACGTCGTCGTCCTGGACCCGTGCTGCGGCACGGGCACGTATCTGCTGGAAGTGCTGAAGTGCATCGCCGAGACGCTCAAGGCCAAAGGCGGCGACGCCCTGGTCGCGTCTGACGTGAAGAAGGCCGCCACGGAGCGCGTCTTCGGCTTTGAAATCCTGCCCGCCCCGTTCGTCGTCTCGCACCTGCAACTCGGCCTCATGCTCCACGACCTGGGCGCGCCGCTCTCCGCGGAGGGCGACGAACCCGAGCGCGTCGGCGTCTATCTCACCAACGCCCTCACGGGCTGGGAACCGCCCGAAGGGGCCAAGAAGCAACTCACCATCCCGGAACTGGAGGCCGAACGCGACGCCGCCGAACACGTCAAACGCGACGAGCGGATCCTCGTCGTTCTCGGCAACCCGCCGTACAACGCCTTCGCCGGCGTCAGCCCCGACGAGGAACTGGGCCTCGTCGAACCGTACAAAGAGGGCCTGAACACGCCGCCCGCCGACGGCGGTTGGGGCATCAGGAAGTTCAACCTCGACGACCTCTACGTCCGTTTCTTCCGACTGGCCGAACGCCGCATCGCCGAGATGACCGGCAAGGGCGTCGTCTCCTTCATCTCCAACTTCTCGTACCTGGGCGACCCGTCGTTCGTGGTCATGCGGCAGCGATTCCTGGCGGAGTTCGACCGCCTCTGGTTCGACTGCATGAACGGCGACAGCCGCGAGACGGGCAAACTCACCCCCGACGGCAAGCCCGACCCGTCCGTTTTCTCCACCCGTTACAACCGCGAGGGCATCCGCGTCGGTACGGCCGTCTCGGTCATCGTCCGCAAGGAGCGCCGCGCCAAGACGCCCCTCGTCCGCTTCCGCCACTTCTGGGGCGTCACGAAACGCGAGGACCTGCTCGACAGCCTCAACCGCAAGCGCTTCAACGCGGCGTACGAGAAGGCCGCGCCGTCGCCGGAGAACCGCTA
>CAZNYC010000149.1:0-4210 GCA_964577175.1 uncultured Anaerolineales bacterium | reverse complement strand
AGGAAGAGCCCACGGCCAACCTCTCTCCTGCCGCGCGCGAGTACCTGGCCGCGCTGGGCGTCGAGGACCCCGACGCCGACGCCGGCACCGCCGGACTCATCTGGATGCACGCCCTGGCCGTCGGCTACAGCCCGGCGTACCTGGCGGAGAACGCCGACGGCATTCGCCGCGACTGGCCGCGCGTGCCCCTGCCCGACAGCCGCGAGGCCCTGGACGCCTCGGCCGCCCTCGGCCGGCAGGTGGCGGCCCTCCTGGATACCGAAGCCGACGTGCCCGGCGTGACGGCGGGGGACATCGAGCCGTTCCTGCGGACCGTGGGCATCCCGGCCAAGGTGGGCGGCGGCAATCTGAACCCGGGCGCCGGCGACCTCGCCGTCACGGCCGGCTGGGGACACGCCGGCAAGGGCGGGGCCGTCATGCCCGGCAAGGGCCGCATCCATCCGCGCGACTACGAGCCGGACGAACGCGACGCCCTCGCCGACGCGGCCCGGCGCCGCGGCCTGAACGTCGAACAGGCCCTCGCGCTGCTGGGCGACGGCACGGCCGACGTGTACCTGAACGACGACGCCTACTGGAAGAACGTGCCGGCCAATGTCTGGGATTATTACATCGGCGGCTACCAGGTCATCAAGAAGTGGCTGTCGTACCGGGAAGAAGCGCTGCTGGACCGGGGGCTTCGGGCCGACGAGGCCCGCGAAGTCACCGCCATGGCCCGCCGCCTGTCGGCCCTTGTCCTTTTGCAGCCCGCCCTCGATGCCAACTACGAGGCCGTGAAGCAGCACGCCTACGCGTGGGCGGCGGAGTAACATAAGGCCCCGGCATTCCGGATACGCGCTCATTACGAGGCGCCCCCGCTTTCCGCGACGCCCCTCCCCCGTTGCCTCCCGGACCCTGGACTTCGGACTCGGCACCCCGGACGTGCCGGCCTCCCGCAGAAGCAACCGGGTTCCATCTGCTCCTGCGTCACTTCGTTACTGCGTCACTGCGTTACTGCCTTCCTCTCGCCCGCAAGGGCGTGTCACCTCGGTTCCGGCAGGCTGGCCCGGCCTCCACCGCCCCGGCGCCGGCGGGTTTTTTTCGTTTCCCCCTGATTTTCCTCTTGACGAGCGTCCGATAAAATGGTTTTACCAAACCGTCAAAACAGTTTTGAACGGAAGTCCAAAGTCGAAAGTCCAACGTCCAAAGTCAAAATAGACCTGGCGCACCCGGCCAAGAGCCGGCACTTCGGACACCGCTTAGCACGTCGCACGTGGGGACGCACGTCGAGGACGGCACCATGCTGGACGAGCGCAACATGCCGCTCAGGCTTCGGCCGGGCGAGCCGGTGAACGAGTACCTCCGGCGGGTCCATGCGGCCGAACGCGACCGCACCTTCGGCGACCCCTTCTCCATCCCGCCGAAACTGTACCGGGCCAGCGAGGTGGCCCACCACTTCGACCTGACGCGGCAGACGGTCCACAACTACGCCACGATCGGCCTCATCCGCGAGCGCGGGCGGACGCCGGGGGGCCAGCGGCTCTTCGACGAATCGGTCTTCCGCCGCCTGCACCGCATCCAGCGGCTGAAGCGGCGGTACCGCCTGCACGAGATCCGCCGGCTCCTGGAGGCCGAGGACACCGCCCACCCGGCCGGCGACGCCGCGGTGGGCCAGACGGGCTCTCCCGGCCGGGCAAGGCCGGCCGGGCCACACACCGCCCGCAGCGCACGGCCGGCCAAGGTCGGCCGGGGCACAGGACCTATCTCCCGGCCGGACGGGCCCGGCCCGGCCACGCAAGACGCTGCCTGCGACCCCGAATCCACGGTCTCAACCGAGGACGCCCCGCACCATGACGCCTGAATCGCTCATTGCCGCCACCGACGCCGGCCCCTGGACCGCGCCTCGCCCGATCTGCCGACCGTCCGCGCGCCGCGCGCCGCCCCCCGCCACCGTCCGGGCGGCCGATCCGCCCTCCCCCGCCGCCGACCCGGCACCCGCCGGTGTCCGGGCGGACCGCCTCGTCCGCGACATGCGTCCTTGCGGCCGGGTGGTGGCCGTGGCGAGCGGCAAAGGCGGCGTCGGCAAGACGAACGTGGCGGTGAACGTGGCCATCGGCCTGGCGGAGGCGGGGCGGCGCGTCCTCCTGGTCGACGCCGACGTCGGCCTCGCGAACGTGGACCTCGTGCTCGGCCGGCGCCCGCGGGCCCATCTGGGGCACGTCCTCACGGGCCGCGCCGCCCTCGAGACGGTCGTCCAGGACGGCCCCGCCGGCGTCCACTGGGTGGCGGGGGCGTCGCACCTGTCGGACCCGTCCGCCGGCGACGACCGGGCGCGCAGCGCCCTGGCGGACGGCCTCGCGGCCATGGAACGGGCCCACGACTTCGTCATCCTGGACCTCCCCGCCGGCATCGGACCCGCCGTCCTGCCGATGGTCCGCGAGGCCGACGAGGTGCTGCTCGTCACCACGCCGGAACCCCCCGCCGTCATGGACGCCTACACGCTGCTGAAGGCGGCGCAGACGGGGGCGCCGGCCCCGCTCGGCCGGGTGGGTTTGGTGGTGAACATGGTATCGCACCGCCGCGACGGGCCACAGGTGCACGAGCGGCTGCAGGCCACCGCGGATCGGTTCCTGGGCGTCCGAATCGACCTTCTGGGCCACGTGTTCTGCGACGGGCACGTGGGGCGGGCGGTCCGGAAACAGCAGCCGCTCGCCCTGGCGTACCCGCATTCGCAGGCGGCATGGTGTCTGAAACGGGTGTCGGGAGCCCTTTTGGACGCGTCGGCGGCCCCGTCGCGGGCACCGCGGGGGAAGTTTCTCCGACGGCTCGCTAATCTTTTCGGGGGGTCCGCCCGATAATGGAGAATGTCTGTGCCCGGACCGCGCGCCCACCCGCGGCCGGTTCAACGTGGGGATCCGCTCAGGAAGGGGCTGGTGATGGCTCGCTCGCCCGACGGCTTGAAGACGTGGCAGCGCACGGTGCATCTCAGCGATGAGGAACTCGAGGAAACCTGGCAGGAGTACTGGCGCACCGAGTCCGACGACGTGCGCAACGTCCTCATCGAGCACTACCTGCCGATCGTCAAGATCAACTCCGAACGCCTGGCCGCCAAACTCCCCGACGAGGTGGAACTGGACGACCTCATCTCGGCGGGGATCGACGGCCTCCGCGACGCCATTCACATGTTCGACGCCGCCCGGGGCGTGAAGTTCGAGACGTACTGCGCCACGCGCATCCGCGGGTCCATCCTCGACGCCCTCCGCAACAAGGACTGGGTCCCCCGCCTGGTGCGGGCCCGGGCGAATCAACTCGCCCATAAACGGCGGCAACTGGAGGCCCGCCTCGGCCGCCAACCCGCCGACCACGAACTCGCCCGGTTCATGGGCCTCTCGGAGACCGAATACGAGAAACTCCTCCGCGACGCCAGCGCCGTCGGCGTCATCAGCCTCAACCGCAACTTCACGGACAACGATTCCAGCCGCGAAGTCCGCGAGACCGACATCGTGGCCGACCCGCGGGCCCAGAACCCCCTCGGACCCGTCCACCACGAAGACGTGAAGACGCTCGTCACGAAAGGCCTCTCGAAGAACGAGCGGCTCATCCTGATCCTCTACTACTGGGAAGAAATGACGATGAAGGAGATCGGGGCGACGCTCGACCTCTCCGAATCGCGGGTGAGCCAGATGCACTCGGCCATTCTGGATCGTCTCCGGCAGAATCTGGAGGGCCGGCGGGACGATTTCCATTCGCCGGAGGCGTAGCGGCCGGTTCGGCATTCGTCATTGCTCCATTGGAACCTGCGCCGTGGCCTTTCTGCTGTCACCCTGAGCGACGCCGAGTCGAATCCTGCCCCGAGCGAGCGAAGCACGTCGAACGGGGGGCTCGCCGTGGTCGTGGTCGTCGCTGCCTGGCGCTGCGGGTTCCCGGCGTTTCGCTTCGCTCCACACCGGGCGTTGGTGCCTGCCTTTCGATACTCTGAGAAAACGCCTTCCCGCGCAACCCCCGAAAATGCGCTTTTTCCGACCCCCAATCGCCGATTCTGTCCCGTGTGGGACGATCCGTGGCCGGAATGTTAAAATGGGTAAGGCGAAACGTACCCCTTTTTTCCACTTTTTGATCGAAACGCGCGCCGATGCGCGCAAACTTGTCCCGAACTTGCGCCTTTTTTCGGTGCATGGAGGATGGGCGATATAAATTAAAAGCGCGATGAACGGCAGTGCCGGAGTACCGGAGT
>CAZNYC010000148.1:0-9338 GCA_964577175.1 uncultured Anaerolineales bacterium | reverse complement strand
CCAGGGCAGAGGGAAATCAAACGGCATGGCACCCTCGCACCCACCATCGCAAAGGAGGCTCACCGTGCCCCAGGCCCGACGACTCGACGATTCAGACGCGCGCGCGGCGGGCACCGTGACGTTCGGCGTGTTCGCCCCGTGCGACCCGCGGATCGACGACGAGGCCCGCGTCCGGGCCGCCAACATCGTCCGGATGGTGGCCGACCGCATCGCCGAGGCGGTCCGAATGCCGGACGGCTCCCCGGTGGACGTGGTCTACTCCGATATTCTCATCGACGGCGAGGCGCAGGCCGACCGCGTGGCCCGGCAGTTCCTGGCCGCCGGGGTCCGGGCCCTCGTCTGCGTGCCGGACACGTGGGCGTTTCCGCAACTGACGACCCTCAGCCTCCTCGCCCACTTCCCGGACGACGTGCCGCTCGCCATCACGTGCGGCAACTCGGGGCCGAAGCCCGGCGTCGTGTACGCCCACGCCCTGAACGGGGCCCTGGCCCAGTCGGGGCGCCTGGCGGCGCTGAACGTCGGCACGTGGTCCGACACGGGGGCCGAGCCCGAGATCGCCGACTCGACGGTCGACGCCCTGGTGGACTGGTGCTACGCGGCCCTGACGCGGGCGGGCCTCGTGGGCCGGCGGGTGGTCGTCTTCGGTCACGACTCGATGGGCATGGAAACGGCCCTGGCGCACGTCCTGGCGACGCGGCAGGCGCTGGGGCTGGAGATCACGCGGCTCGACATGAAACTCCTCGCCGACATGCTCCAGAAGGAGGCGTACGACAAGCAGGAACTGCGCGACCTTCGCAAATGGATCGATACGTCGCTGGGCGAGCGGCTCGACCTCTCGCAGGACGGGGCGAGCGAGAAGTTCGAGCGCGGCCTGGCGATGTACCTCATCATGCGCGATCTGCTGGACGAGGTGGACGCCGTCGGCGGCGGGTTCATGAACCAGTTGGAGTGGGGCTCCGACCGCCGCGGTCTGCCCCTGCCCATCTGCGACGCCGCCGAGAGCCTCTTCAACTCCACGTTCGACCATCGCGGGCCGAAGGCGCCCGTCCCGTTCGCCACCGAGGCCGACGTGCAGGGCCTGCTGACGATGCTGGCGATGACGTGGCTCTCGGGCGGGCACCCGCCGCTCTTCATGGACTTCCGCAAGGTGTGGGAACCGTGGGAGATCCGCCGCCTCGCCGATTCGCTCGGCGTCGAGTACACGGGCGAGGAACTCTGGGCCGCGCGCGGCCTGGTGGACGGCGACAACTCCGGCAGCGCGAGCCTGGACTGGGCGGGCCGGCCCGGCGACTCGCCCGAAGACTGCATGAAACGCGTGTGCCTGCCCGGGGCGGAACTCCATTACTTCCCCGGCGGGGGGAACAGCGTCACGTTCATCTCTCCCGGCGGCATCGAAGGGATCGCCGCCCGGATGGCCTACTCCCGCGTCAGCGGCTGCTTCAGCCTCGTCTGGGACGAGGCCCGGACCGTGGACCTGCCCGAGGACCTGGCGAAGGCCGTCGCCAGCACCTCGACCCCCACCTGGCCGCACACGTGGGTCGTGCCGACATACGCCTCCATGCCGGAGTACAAGCAGTACGCGCCGGCGAATCATTTCCATATGACGTGGGACCTCGCCCCCGCGCGGCTGGAGCACTGGATGGACCTGGCCGGCGTCTTGAGCGTGGCCCCGTGGCAGGCCCGGCCGGCCTTCATCGAGGGCACCGACCGCCCCCTGCCCCTGCTGTATCACCTCAACGGCGGGGAGAACGCGACGAAGGTGCGCCTGGCGGGGCGGTAGGACATGCCGTTCGAGCCCGCCGCGGAAGCGGCGGGTCACACCAACCTGCCGTGGCACATGCCACGCCGGATGGAGGTATCCGGGTGCTCCCGCACCCGGCTCGAACGGCGCGTGGCGCGGTGGGCAGTCCTGCCCACCGCGCCGCACGTTTCCCCGGTTCGCACGGATCCCACGATTGTCGCCCTGAACGATGCGAAGGGTCTCGCCGTGTGAAACACGGCAAGGCAACGGCGACGGCGAGATTCTTCCGTCCGCAAGCGGGCCTCAGAGTGACAACGCGCCGGCCATGCGGCCCCCGTGCCGCGGCGTCGCACGGTTCCGCAAAGCGGCCGGCGAGGGCAGGGACTTTTTCGTCCGGTTCTCCTCGGGTGCGCGCACGGGCGGGGGCAGAATCTCCAGGCGGTCGATGGCTCCGGACCGGCCGGCGCCGGGGCGGGACATCGCCGTTTCCGGCCCGCCAGGGGCGATTTGCGGGGCCCGCCGCCCCTTCGCCCTGCGCCCGGCCCCCCTCCCGCCGCAGCCCCGATTTGACCGCTCCCCGTTTATGCGTAGGGTGTGGAGTGGTCCCGCAACGGTCGCCGGTCGGCGGCCGTCCCCTGCATTCGCGCCCCGGACGAGAATCCGGCAGCGGGCCGTCACCCGGCCCCCTGCACCTCGAAGGAGCTACGCATGAAGAAACCACTCATCATGGCCGTCGCGGTCCATCTGCTGGCCGGCGCCGCCGCCGCCGGACTGGTCGACGGCAGCGGGCAGGTCATCGGTTGGGGCGTCACGCCGTTCACCCAACCGAACCAGGCCAACACGCACGCCGACGGCACGTGGATAACCATTGCCAACGATTACGCGCCCATCAACTACCCCGGCGTGGGATACCGGCCGAGCCCCGGCGGGTCCGCGGGCGAGGGATTCGACCTCGAGGAACTGTACGTCCGCCCCGGCGAAACATCCGTCGACGTGCTCCTCGTCGCGAGCAACTACCCCTCCGTCAACGCCGTCGGCAACACGTGGTACCTGGGCGACCTGATGCTGACGCTCGACGGCCGGACGTTCGGCATCGTGACCTCCGACGTGCAGGAGGGCCTGGCCGCCGGCTCCGTGTACCGCCTGGACGGCACCGGCGACGTCACCGGCCTCCAGGCCCACTCGCGAAGTTATCGGGGCGATACGCGTCTCGTGGCGAACGACTACGGGCCCGACGCCACCATCCCGGACATCATGGGCGGCTTCGCCGTCTCGGGCGACATCGACCCCGGGCAACTGCTCGGCACCGCCGGCGTGCAGACGGACGTCTTCGATTACGGCGGCGTGGAGGACGCCACGCATCTGCTTCTATACACCTTTGACCCGGCCATCCTGGGGCTCAGCGAGGCGCCGGAGGAATGGCTCGCGCAGGTGGCGTGGGGCTGCGGCAACGACGTGATCCGCGTCGAGGGCAGCGACACGCCCTATGTGCCGGAGCCCGCCACGGTGGCCCTGCTGATGGGCGGCGTCGCGCTGACGTGGTGGACCCGCCGGCGTTCCGCGCGGGCTTGATCCGACACCGCACCCGCAGATTGGGGGCGTGCGGCGGCCGATGGTGGGACGTCGTCGTCCCCGCAGGCTGACCCGCGGAGGCGCGCTGGGGCGGCGCGCCTCCGCGCCCTGTCTGGGGCCGTTTAACACGACAACGCTAACACGACAACGCTAACTCGTGCGCGGCGGGTCTCCGCCGGCGCCGCGCAGCCCTGGAAACGCCGTTTCGAGCGCGGTGGCTGCACAGACCCACCGCGCAGCGCACGGCCGGGCAAGGCCGGCCGTGTCACATGGCGCATCCTCCCAGCCGGGCCCCACAACAGCGGCCGGGCCACACGCCGCGCAGACGATCACTCCGCCGACGGCTCGTACGTGAACGAGTCCCAATACGCCCGGTCCAGGGCATACGGGTCCACGGGGCCGTCCGGGGCGGCCGTCGGCAGGACGCCGTAGCGGGCCATCTCGCGCAGGTAGGCGTCGGGCGGGCGGAAGCCGGGCATGTCGAACCGTTTGATCTCCTCCAGCCGCGCCTTGCCCCGCCGGCACATGGCAAGCAGTTTCGCGTAGCCGGGATCGGCCGTGTCGGCGAAGACCGGCTGCCCCTTCCCCTCGCCGCCGGTCGGCGTGCACGTCCCGTCCCCCCCGGCGGATTTCGCCAGCGGCGCCAGCAGGACGAGCGACTTCTCGGGCCTCGTCAGGTTGAACACCCGGTGCCGGCTGAACGGCAGCCGCTTGTCGTCCAGGCTCATGTTCCAGAACGAGATGCCGATCTCGTCGGAGAGGGCCTGCGGCAGCGGGCGCTCGTTCTTCGTGTGACACGAACCGCAGCGTCGGCGGAGGACCTCGGCGGCGGCCTTCGTCTCGGACCATTTGCGGTCCGCGGTATCGAGATGATTCTCATCGTACCCGCCGATCATCCCGGACCCGAGGGCCGCGTACGTCCCCGGGTAGGCGGCGCCGGTGTCGAGCCAGAGACGGACGACGCGGCGCTCGGCATCGCTCACCGTCACGCCGTGATGCGGATCGCACCCGAACGCCTCCGGGGCGACCTTCTTCATGAGCGGGGCCGCGCCGGAGCCGAGCGCGCGGGGCGGGTAGTTGCTCTTCGGCCGGTTCCGCCCGTCGGCGAGTTGCTTCCGCACCGTCAGGTTGAAGTAACTGTGACTGAACATGGGTCCGCGGTCGCCGGCCAGGATGACGCCGCCCGCCTGCGGGCCGCCGGCGTCGGTCGCCTCGTAGCCGTGGCACCCGGTGCAGTGGCGGTCGAGGACGGGTTGGACGTCTCGCGGAAAGTCGAGCACGTTCGGTGCGCCCTCGACGGGCGTGATGCGGTCCGTCCGGCCGCGGAACGTCGAGGCCACCAGGTCCTGCCCCGGACGCGTCACCCGCCGCTCGTGGCAGCCGACGCAGCCGGTCACCTCGCCCGGCTGCACCGTGACGAACGACTGCATGCGTTTGACGGCCAGGTCGTTTTCGTCCAGGGCCACGAAGAACAGGCTCCGCATCGCGGGCACCTCGAAGTACGCCGACCCGTCCTCCGCCACGGGCACCGTGCCGAGGACGCGTTCCAGCGTGAACGTGCCGCCGTAACTCAACGGGTCCATGCCGCCGGTGAAGTTGATCGGCTTCGGCAGGGTCTCCAGGACGAGGAGGCGTTTGATCTCGCCGGGCGCGACGCCCTCCATGTTGCGGCCGTGGGTGACGTCGACGAGCATGAGGCGGCCGGTGGGCTCGGACGGGTCGATGCGGTCCGGGATGACGCGTTCGCGCGGCCGGGAGCGAAGCGGGCGCGGCTCGTGCAGGTGGAGGCCCGCCTTGCGGTCGGCCTCCGGCAGGGTGAAGACCGTCTGCATGCGTCCGCGGCGGTCCATCAGCACCAGGTCCTGCCCGCGGGCGACGAGAAAGAGGTCCGTCGAGAGGGCGTACGGGTCGCGGAAATCGCCGCCCCGGCTGATGCGCTTCGAGAACGGCCGGGCGTCCGGCCCGGCGCGGGCATCGACCAGGGTGACGGGGCCGGCGTGCTCGCGCCGCCCGTGGCCGGGCGAGAAAATCGAGATAATCTCATCCGTGCCGGGGACGGGCTTCGCGTCGATCATCACCACGCCGGGATGCAGGTTGCCGAAGAAGGTCATCTGGCCCGTGCCGTCGGGGTTGATCGACCACAGGTGATGGTAGTGCACCTGGCTGCGGTCGACGTACTCCCACCGCGTGTACAGGACGGTGCCGTCGGGCATCGGCCAGGGCGTGTTGTCGTGCTCGTTGTTCGACGAGACCATCCGCAGGTTCGACCCGTCGGCGTCGCACACGTACAGCGTGCCGACCTGGGTGAGCCAGCAGTTGACCCACCGCTTGCATCGGCTGGAGACGAACAGGATGCGGCCGTCGGGCAGGTACGTGGGCTCGATGTCGTCCCACGGGCCGTCCGTGAGTTGCTTGAGGCCCGAGCCGTCGGCATTGATGGTATAGAGATGATAGTGCGGCGAGTCGCCCTGGCGGTACGAGAAGAGGATGCGCCGGCCGTCGTAGTGGACCTGCGGGTCGCGGACGCCGCCCTTCGGGTCGTCGAGCAGGGTGCGGGGGCGCCCGGTCGCGAGATTCAACCGGTAAAGCCGGCCGCCGGGACCGTAGGTCACGCGATCCGTGCTCTCCGCATAGTAACTGAAGTTGGCGTACCAGTGGCCGTCCTTGCCCGGCTGCCGGGCGGCGAGGATGACCTCGGGGGCGTCGGCGAGCGGCCCGTCCAGGGCCTGCGGCAGCAGCCCGTTCACCTTGCCGGAGGTGTCCACGGGTTTCGGGTCGGTCGAGAGTCGGACGTAATCGTAGGTGATCCAACTGCCCGTCTCGCAGCGGATGCGGATCGTATTGGCGCCGGGGCGGACGGCCCCGTCCGGGGCGCGGAAGACCATCGCCTTGGCCCCGTGCCAGCCGTCGGGCGTGAAGGCCCCGCGGCCGGTGCCCTTCGGCGCCCGCCGGGCCGGCAGCGAGACGCCGTTGAACGAGACGGTGACCTTCGGCGGGCGCGGCATGGCGTCCGCGAGGCCCAGCACCAGGTGCAGCGGACGGCCCGGCACCGTCTTCACGTCGAACCGGAGGGTGAAGGTGTGGGGCTTGCCGCCGGCCCACGTGTCGGCGTTGCTGGGATGGATGTACGGCCACGCCGCGAGCGGGCTCGTGCCGACCGTGAAGACGACGGGGTCCGGGTACGTCTCGGCGTAGGCGTGCCAGAGGCGGTCGGTGCATCCGAACTCGCCGGCCCGGCCGTCGGGCTCGCCGATCGTGAAGAGCGTGACGTGTTTCTCCCCGGCGGCCGCGGCCGTCAGGATGAGGATGGCCGCCAGGGCGGCCGGGATCGTCAGGCGCATGGCTTCCCCTCTTTGAAGGCGTCCCTATGCCGCGCGGTGTCCAGTCTTGGGCACCGCGCAAGCCATCGGGTCGCGGTATCGAGGGCGCGGTGGGCAAGACTGCCCACCGCGCATTCGCGCGACTTCCCGCGCGGCACGTCGCCCCAGAACGGTACTTCCATAATTGGAACCGCGTCGGCGGAGGTCAAGGACGGAGAAATCTCGCCCGCGGCGCGCCGACCTGCAGACGTTGAGCCGTCGACCGGAGGTCGACGCCGATTCCCCCTCTCCCTTGACGGGAGAGGGATGGGGTGAGGGTGAAGAGATCTTCTGCCATTATCCCATTCCCCCTCACCCTACCCTCTCCCGCGGGGGGCAAGGGAGAAACGGCCTGTCGCGCGGTGTCCAGTCTTGGGCACCTCGCAAAACGCGGCGACCTTCGGGCGCCGGCTCAACGAAACGGCTTCTCACGGCATCGGAAAGGGCAGGCGCTTCTTCGGCTTGGTGCCGGCGGGGTTTGGTTTCGCCTTCTCACCCGGCAGGGTCGTGCGCCAGGCGTCGCGCACAAGGCCGATCTTCTCCAGCGGAATCTCCTCGAAGCCCGCCGCCTTCGCCCGGTCCTCGGGGCGGAGGCGAATCTGCTGCAGGATGCGGCCCGTGTCGGTGATCGTCTGCTCGGGCCCCTCCCGCAGGTTGTGCTCGAACCGCACCAGGTCCATGTGCTCCTTCATGCCGTGGGCGCTCAGCCACTTCTCGCACCCGAGGGCGATGTTGCGGCGGACCACGTTGCCCTCCGGCAATTGCCACTGCTCCTCCATGATGCGCGCGAGATTCGGGTACCGCTCGGACCACGGCGGCTTGTCGTAGCCGACGCGGCGGGCCTTGGCCAGGAGGTCCCAACTTCCCCCTTTGCCGTTCGTGATGCGGCGGGTGCCGCGCGCATCGAGATGAATGGCCGCCTCGCAGTCGACGAAGAGGTTGTTCTCGACGACGTTGTCCCGCCCGCCGCCGATGAACGCGGCCCGTCCGGCCCGGTAGAAGACGTTGCCGACGATCCGGTCGCCGGAATCGCAGTCGTCCAGGTACACGCCCATCGTGCCGACGGAGCCCTGGCTCGTCAGGCTGTGGATGAAGTTATGGCGGACGACGTTGCCGCGGCTGGTCCAGTCGCGTCCGGTATAAAGGGCGCCGACGTCGCTGGTCTCCAGGGCCACGTGGTGAATCTCGTTCAGTTCGATGACGTGCTCGTTGCCACCGTAGAGGACGGCGGCGTGCGGGGCGTCGTGGATCAGGTTGTGGCGCATCCGATTGCCGACGCCGCCGAGGTGGACGGCGGCGGCGTAGGTCCGCTGGAGCCGCCCGAAGTGATGGATATGGTTGTTCTCGGCGGCGAGGCCGGCGGGGGTAAGGCTCTTGCGGTCGCCGCCGGAGAGGCGGATGCCGCCGCGGCCGAGGTGGTAGAGGTCGCACGCCACGATGCGGTTGTGGGTGCCGTCGCGCACGACGGCCCCGGAGCCGGAAAGGTCCCGGATGACGCAGCCGGCGACGGTGTTGTGCGACCCGCCGCGCACGTGAACGCCGTCACCGCGACCGCCTTCCAGGACGAGGCCCTGGACGGTGACGTGCGAGGCATCGCGCAGGCGCACGATGGGGTCCTTGAGTACCGCGAGGACGATGCGGGCCCCCTGCATCGGCCCGGGCGGATAGAAATACAGCCGCCGGGCCGTGCGGTCGACGTAGTACTCGCCGGGGGCGTCGAGTTCCGCCAGGACGTTCACCGCCCGGTACCGCCGCGGCGTCTTATTCCACGAACTGGACGGCCCCACGCCGTAGCCGTGCCGGGCGGCCAGTGTGATCGTGCGGGCGGCCGGGTCGAGGGCCTTGACGCGGATGGTCTCGTCGGCCCAGTCGTGGCACCAGTAGCCGTGGAGCCAGACGCCGCGGTCGAGGTCCCACCGCCGCATGCGGTCCTCGCCGGCAACGAAGACGCCGTCGCGGTCGAGGACCTTCTCGATGGTGACCCAGCCGTCGTTCGGCCAGCGGGCGACGGTCATGGGGCGGTCGTTGTAGAAGAGTTCCGGCAGGCCGCCCGTGGTGCGGTACTTGTCGGGGGGGTCGGGCAGGTCGCGGACGCCGAGGGGCGCGAGGTCGCAGGCGCGGACCGTCCTCCGGACGGCGCCCGCGATGCGGGGCGCTTCGTCGTTGGCGAGCGGCCGGAAGTGTTCCGCCTCGAGCACCTTGCCGCCCACGAGGTGCGCCTGGTGGGGAGGGTCGGCCCGCCAGACGACCGGCGCCGCCTTCGTGCCGGAATCGGCGGCGGTGAGGTCCAGCGCCCCCTCGCGCAGGTACGTACCGGCGGCGAGGTGGACGGTGACGCCGGCGGGCCCGGCGCGGCGGGCGGCGTCGCGGGCAGCTTCCAGGGTCGCAAGCGGCGCGGCGCGCGTGCCGGCCGCCCCGTCGTCGCCCGCGGGCGAGACGTACACGTCGGCGGCGTGGACGGGGACGGCCAGCAGCAGGATGGCGGTGAGCGTTACGGCGGGGCGGGGCATACGAGAGTCCTTCCCGTTCAACGGTCGCGCGGGTGTGCCGTTCGAGCCCGCCGCGGAAGCGGCGGGTCATCTCCATCGGCCAAGGCACGTGCCATGACGGATTGGGCCTATTCCGTTCACGCCACCAAGCCCACGGGGTTGATTGGCGCCCTCGGA
>CAZNYC010000147.1:4549-9456 GCA_964577175.1 uncultured Anaerolineales bacterium | reverse complement strand
CCCTGGCGCAGCGGAAGGGCGTCCTGAAGGCCGACAGTTGGCTCGACGAGTACCTTGGCTTCGCGGGCGCCGAGCGGTAGCCCTTTTAGCCGCGAGGCGAAGCCGAGCGCTCCCGCGCCGCCAGCGCCCCCGTCGGGCACACGGCGGCGCACTCGCGGGCGGCCTCGGCCAGGGCGTCGGCGAGGGAATCGTCCAGCGGCACGCCGATACGCACGTCGAAGCCCCGCCCGATGAACGCCAGGCCCAGCCGCTCCCGCCGCCGTTCGCACACCTGCACGCACAGGCCGCACGAGATGCACTTGCCCGGCTCGTAGACGATCTCGGGGTGACGCGCGTCGATGCGGACCCGCCGCCGGGGGCCCGTGTGCCGGTTCGGCTTCGCCCCGCAGCGGTCGGACCAGGTGCGGAGGAGGCAGTCGTCGCGAGCCCGGCAGTCGCAGTGGAGGCACCGCGGCGCCTCCAGCGCCGCCTCGCCGCCCGTGTACCCCTTCGCCTCGCCGCCCTCCGGCTCGAATCGCCCGTCCGCCGACGCCGTGGCGACGAACTCGGCCAGTTCGGCCGGCTCCGGTTTGCCGAGGCGCGTCGTGAACGGCCGGCCGGGCGCCCGCACCGTCTCGCCCGCCAGGAACCGGTGGATGCACGCGGCGGCGGCGGTGCCATCGGCGACGGCGCGGACGGCCATCTTGCGCGGCCGGACGCATCCGCCCGCCGCGAACACCCCCGCCGTCGGCGTCTGGAGCGTGTCGGCGTTCACCTCAAGGCCCTTGCCGGCGACGGGCAGGCCGAGCGGCGCGGCGTCCGTCCGTTCCAGGCTGCCGACGGCGACGAGGACGGCGTCGAACTCGCCGGCCAAATCCGGGAGGCTCACGTCCCGGCCCGCGCGGGTGCCGAAACGGAAATCGGCCCCCAACTGCGCGATGAGCGCGACCTCGGCGTCGAGCACCGCGGGCGGGAGGAGGTCGTCGTCGACGGCGTAACGCAGGGCGCCGCCCGCGGCATCGTTCTCGTCCAGGACGGTGACGGCGTGGCCGGCCTGGAGGAGGTGCCACGCGGCCGCCAGGCCCGCCGGCCCCGCGCCGACGACGGCGACGCGGTTGGCGCTTTCCGCGCGGCGGGTCTCCGTACCCGCCGCGCCATTCGGCGACATTGGCTCGGCGCGCGGTGGGTGCAAAGACCCACCGCGCGCTTCCTCTGGGCTACCGCGCCCAGGAAGGTCGGAATCGCCTGTGGCCAGGTCGGCGTCGGCGGCGTAGCGGTGGAGCAGGCGGATGGCGACGGGCGCATCGTGCTGCCCCCGCCGGCACCCCTTCTCGCACGGGGCGGGGCAGATGCGGCCGAGGGTGGCAGGCAGGACGAGCGCGCTGCGAGCGATGGCGGCCGCCGTCCGGTCGTCGCCGGCGATGAGATGCCGGATCATCCGCGGGATGGCCATCCCCGCCGGGCATATCATCTCGCACGGGCCGAGGCAGTCCGCCGGATGGTCCGACAGGAGCAGTTCCAGGGCCTGCCGGCGGGCGGCGCGGACCTCGTCGGTCTCGCTCTCGATCGCCATCCCGTCGGCCGCCGGGGCGGTGCAGGAGGGGATGAGTTTGCCGGAGCGCAGGTCCTTCACGACGCAGGCCATGCACGAGGTGGACGGCGCAAAGCCGTCGCGGTGGCAGAGGGCGGGAATGGCGATCCCCGCCGCCCGCGCCGCCTCCAGCACCGTGGCCCCCTCGGGCACCTCGACCGGCTGACCATCTATGACGAGTTCGGGCATTTACTGCGGTTCCTTTTCGTGACGCAGAGGGCGCAGAGGGCGCAGAGAGAAAGGCATAAACCAGCCAAAAGCATTTCACTCTGGCAATTGGTTGACGACCCGGCTCACGCCCTGCGCCAGCACCTCCACGTTGAAGTTGATCAGCAGTCCGACCTTGCAGCCGGATAGCCTGAGGTACGAGAGCAGCTGCGCCCGGTGGACCGGTTGCACCGCCTCCAGGACCTTGATTTCCAGGATCACGCGTTCGTCGACAAGCAAATCCACGCGGTAGCCACAATCGAGCTCCGATACTTCAGAGGCAGCGCCTTCTGCCTTTCGATTTTCAGTCCGCCTTGTTCCAGTTCGTAAGCGAGACAGGCCTCGTAGGCCGACTCAAGCAACCCCGGGCCCAGTTCACGATGCACCTGGATGGCGTCGCCGATGATGGTCTCGGTCAGGTTCTTGTATTCGTGCGCTGTTGGCTGTTGACCCATTGTCTCTTTCTCTGTTCTCGGCGTCCTCTGCGTCCTCTGCGTTAAAACCCGAGCGTCAGTGAACTTCCACCGCGTCGACGGGGCAGATCTGGCGGCAGGTGTCGCAGCGGACGCATTTCTCCGGGTCGATCTCGTGCTGCTCGTACGGCCGCATCTCGATCGCCTCCGCCGGGCAGTGCTGGGCGCAGCGGGTGCACCCGATGCACTCCTCGTTGATCGTGTAGGTGATGAGTGCCTTGCACCGTCCGGCGGGGCAGGTGCCCTCGATGTGGGCCTCGTACTCCTCGCGGAAGTAGCGTAGCGTCGAGAGGACCGGGTTCGGGGCGGTCTTGCCGAGGCCGCAGAGGCTCGCCGCCTTGATGTACTGGGCGAGCGAGTGAAGGTCCTCGATGTCTCCCTGGCGTCCCTCGCCCTCGCACAGGCGGTTCAGGATGTCGAGCATGCGGCGGGTGCCGACGCGGCAGGGCGTGCACCGTCCGCACGATTCGTCCTGCGTGAACGAGAGGAAGTACCGGGCGATGTCGACCATACAGTCCGACTCGTCGAGCACGACCATCCCGCCGGAGCCCATCATCGCCCCGACCTCGAGCAGGGCCTCGTAATCGACGGGCACGTGTGCGAGGTGCGCCGGCACACACCCGCCGGACGGCCCGCCGATCTGGACCGCCTTCAGCGCCAGGCCGGCCGGCACGCCGCCGCCGATCTCGTCCACGACCTGGCGGACCGTCACGCCCATCGGCACCTCGATGAGCCCGCCGCGGGTCACCTTGCCGGCCAGGGCGAAGACCTTCGTTCCCTTGCTCCGCTCGGTGCCGAGGCGTGCGAACGCCTCCGGCCCGTGCCGGAGGATCCACGGCACGAGCGCCAGCGTCTCCACGTTGTTGACGAGGGTCGGTTTGCCCCACAGGCCCTCGTGGGCGGGGTAGGGCGGACGGAATCGCGGCATGCCGCGCCCCCCCATAATGGACGTCAGCAGGGCCGTCTCCTCGCCGCAGACGAACGCGCCGGCCCCCTGCATGATGCGAAGGGAGAGGCGCCGGCCCGTGCCGAGGATGTCGTCGCCGAGATAGCCCGCCTCCTCCATGCGACGGATGGCCTCGCCGATGCGCTCCAAGGCCAGGGGATACTCCGACCGGATGTACAGGAGTCCTTCCTCCGCGCCGACGGCGGTCGCCGCGATGGCGATGCCCTCCAGGATGCGGTACGGGTACGACTCCAGCATCATGCGGTCCATGAACGCACCGGGGTCGCCCTCGTCGCCGTTCATCACGATGTACTTGGGTGAGCCGGGGGCCTGGCGCACCTCGCGCCACTTCGTGCCCGTCGGGTACCCGGCGCCGCCGCGTCCGCGGAGGCCGGCGGCGGCGATCGTCTCGATGGTCTTCTCCGGCGAGCCGTTGCGGAGACAGTCGTCCAGGGCCCGGATGCCGTCCTGCTCCAGGTACTGGTCGAGGTCCGTCGGGCGGACCCGGCCGGAGTGCTCGGTGGCGATGTGGGTCTGGGGGCCGAGGAACTCGGCAATCGGCGGGTCGCGGACGTCGACGGCGTGGCGGCCCAGGGGGTCCCACGCGTCGTCGGTCAGGAGCCTGTCGAGGAACCGGCAGACGGTCTTGCCCACGCGTTCCAGCGCCCCCTGCGGGGGGAAGTGGTGCAGCACGATCGCCTCGGCGTCCTCCGGCGTGACGCCCGCGTATATGGCCTCCGTGCCGTCGGGCTCGGCGACCGTGACGAGCGGCGTCAGGTACGACATGCCGGTACAGCCGACGCCGCGGACGACGGCCGGGGCGCCCGTTTCGGCGACGGTGTCGAGGAGGGCCTCGTATACGTGCCCGCTGCCGCGCGCGATGCAGCAGGTATCGAGCGTGATGCGGATTTCGCCGACCTGCGATCCGGGCGTCGCCGCCCCGCGCCGCTCGCCGCCGCGGTCGCCGCGGCGCCGCTCGGATTCGAGGAAGTCCCGGATGACCTGCGGGACGCGCTCCGGCGTGACGTGGCCGAACGTGATCCCGTCGATCTGGAGGACCGGCGCCAGCGTGCAGCAGCCGAGGCAGGCGACCTTGGCCAGGGTGAACCGGCGGTCGGGATCGGTGTCGTGCCCCTCGGGGATGCCCAGGTGCCGCGCGATCGCCTCGTGGAGGACGCCCGCCCCCTTGACGTGGCAGGCGGTGCCGACGCAGACGCTGATGAGGTGGTCCCCCATGGGGATGCGTCGGAACTGGGCGTAGAACGAGGCGACGCCCTCGATGCGTGCGGCGGAGATGTCCGTCCGCTCGGCGATGCGCCGCAGGGCCGGCTCCGGCAGGTAGCGGTACGCCTTCTGGACGGCCTGGAGCAGGGGGATGGTGGCCTCCGGGCCGCGCCCGATCCGCGCGATCGCCTCGTCAACGGGTTGCAGGTCGATGTCGGTCATGGTCCACGTTATCAACGGCTGTCATTCTGAGGGCCGCTTGCGGCCCGAAGAGTCTCGCCTTGGTCGTTGCTTTTCTTTGTTTCGCACGGCGAGATTCTTCGCCCGCTTCGCTCGCTCAGAATGACATCCTGTGCTAAGCCTTGTAGGGTGGGTGCTCCGCACCCACCGCCGTTCCCGAAACCGCGTGGGTGCAAGCACCCACCGCCGTTCCCGAAACCGCGTGGGTGCTCCGCACCCACCGCCGTTCCCGAAACCGCGTGGGTGC
>CAZNYC010000147.1:0-4449 GCA_964577175.1 uncultured Anaerolineales bacterium | reverse complement strand
GCACCCACCGCCGTTCCCGAAACCGCGTGGGTGCAAGCACCCACCCTACGGTTCCTTGTTCTCCTTCGTCGCCCCGCCGCCTTTGCCCACGCAGAACAGATGTTTGCTGCTCCGCAGGTAAATCCGTCCGTCGGCGAAGGCGGGGGAGGCGCGGCAGGGCTCGCCGAGGTCGGCGGTCGCCACCTCCTTGAACCCGCCCTCGGTGGTGATGACGTGCATCACGCCCTTGGCATCCAGCAGGTACACCTTGTCGCCGACGAGGCCGGGGCTGGCGTTGACGCGCCGCTCCATCTCGTGCTGCCACAGGAGTTCGCCGTCCGCCACGGCGTAGGCCGACAGGTACCCGTCCGTGGTGCAGAGGAGGACGATGCGGCCGTCCGTGAGCGGGGAGACGATGTCCGGCAGGCCGTCCTCGCCGGTCCAGACGACGCCGCTCTCGGTCACGTTGCCGGACCCACCCATGCGGATGGCGGCGAGGACCGCGCCGGTGTTCGTGGCGAAGGCGAGGCCGTCGTGCCAGACGGGGGAGGGCGCGACGTCGCCGCTCATGAGTTCCGCCCGCCACAGTTCCGTCCCGTCGTCCGGGTTATGGGCCATGACCAGCGGGTCGGAGCAGGTGATGAGTTCCATCTGCCCCTCGGGCCGGGCGATGACGGGCGTGGCCCACGAGGAGCCGACCGGCCGCCGGGCCTCCCACGCCGTCCGGCCGGTCCGGAGGTCCAGGGCCAGGAGGCGCGAGTAGCCCTGGCCCGGCTCTCCCTCGTCGGCCTGGATGATCAGCGTGTCCTTGTAAATCAGGAGCGACGACGCGTAGCCGTACATGTTCCGGAACCGCCCGATGTTGCGGACCCACACCTCCTTGCCGTCGACGGTGAAGCAGCCGACGTCGGCGTTGGCGAAGATGGCGCAGACGTACCGGCCGTCGGTGGCGCAGGTGGGGGAGGCGTAGCCGGTGTCCTCCATGACCTCCGGGGGTTCGGTCATGCTGCCGGCCGGCGTGCCGACCGGGCCGCGCCAGAGGAGTTTGCCGGTGTCGGCGTCGAAGCAGAAGACCTCGCGCTGCTGCCGCGTGGCGCCGGAGAGGAAGACACGCGTGCCCCAGACGATGGGGGAACTCGGCCCCGGCAGGGGGACCTTCGTTTTCCAGAGGATGTGCTCGCCGCTCTCGCCGTTCCAGGAGGCGGGGACGTTCGTGTATCGGCTGTGGCCGTTGCCGTCCGGGCCGCGGAAGCGCGGCCACTGGCGGGCGATCTCCTCCTGCGACGGGGCGGGACCGACGGCGACGGCGGCGCCGTCGCCCTCTTCGGGCGGCTGGGCGCGGTACCCCTCGCCCGTGACGGCAAACAGGAAGACGCCGAGGCCGACGACGGCGGCCGACAGGCCCACGACCGTCCACCGGGCGACGGGAGCGGTGACGTCCGGCGGGGCCCGCTCCTCGGCCCGCGGCGGATGGGGCCGACGCTTCCGCAGCGCGACGGTCCAACCGGCGGCCACGAGAAAGGTGACGGCCGCCGCCACGAAGACGAGGCCGCCGATGCGCGTGAACGTCAGCCGCTCGAAATGCCGGTGCTGGAGGGTGTAGTCGCGCCGGCGGATCGTCTCGGCGATCTCGGCCCGGCGCTCGGGGTCGTTCGAGTGGAGGTACGCTTCGCGGAGTTGGACGATCTCCTGGCTGGTCGAGAGGTGCTCGCCCGTGTCCCTCACGTGTCGGACGACGAGGGCCCCGCTCACGAGGGCGCAGACGATGCCCGCGACGACGGCGGTGGCGAGGGCCGCCTGGTACTTCGCCCGCGCGAGGCGGGCGTCGGCCGGGTTCTCGGGCGTTTGGGTCATCGGTCAGCCGGCCTGCGCCTGCTTCTCCTTAAGCCGTTTCTGTTCCACCGGGCAGTACGCGAAGCACCGGCCGCACGAGAGGCACGTGGCGCGGTCGGGCAGGTAGTCCGTCCGCCGGCGGTAAATCGACAGATGAATGAGTTTCATGCCGACGACGAGCCCGGCCCAGAGCCCCAGCAGCATGCCGCCCGTGCCGAACGAGCCGACGACGGCCTCGGCCTCGGCGTAGAGTTCCTCCTTCGGCCGCTGCGTGTCGTAGAAGGCGTCGCTGATGTCCTCGGTGCCTTCGACGCGGCCGACCTCCTCCAGGCGGACGCGGTCGGCCTGGCGGACGGTGTAATGCATGCGGGCCATGGGCGGCCCGAGGGCCCATCCGCCCACGCCGCCCGCCGCCAGCAGCATCGGCACGAGCACCAGGAGGATGGCCAGCCGGCGCCGGCCGATGATGCGGTCGGGCGCGGGCTCGTCGGCGTTGGGTTTCTGGATCGCCCCGAACGGGCACGAATCCTCGCACAGCCGGCACTGGATGCATTCGTCCGGCGTGATGGTCACGTGTTTCCACGAGAAGCGCGAGAGCACCCGCAGCACCGCGCCGTACGGGCAGATCCACCGGCAGTACGGCCGGGCGACGAACACGCCGAGGGCCAGCACGCCCACGCCGACGCCGACCATCGTCAGGCTGCCCGGGAAGGCGTCCATCGTGCTCGCCGCCCGGCCGAGCGGGATGAGGCGGAACAGCGACACGAACGGGTCGTACTCGCAGATGATGAACGCGGCGCCCGTGGCGGCGAAGAGCACCGCCGCCCCCACGTACAGGTACGCCAGGAGCCCCAACCCGTGGTCGAGCCACCGCGGCACCTTGACGGGCCGGACGGCCACGAGGTCCTGGATCGCCCCGAGCGGGCACACCGCCGCGCAGAACGTCCGGCCGAACAGCAGCGTCGCGACGAGCGGCAGCAGGAAGAAGCCCAGCACCACGAGCGGGACGGCGTAGGAGGCGTTGCACAGGCCCAGCGCCACGTTCTGGACGGCGCCGATGGCGCAGATGCACCCGCCCCGCCACAGGCCGAAATAAATAAATGCCATGAACATCACGAGCCAGGTCCATCGCCGCGACCGGGCCGAGAGGGCCAGGTACGACGCCACCCCGAGGGCGACCGCCAGGAGCGTCACGTCGACCCAGTCGAGGGTGTAGTTGCGGGGCTCGGGGACCTCGGGCGTCGGCCGCTCGTAGCCGCTCTTGAACTCCGGCAGGGCGAACCGCTCGGCGGCGGGCGCCGCGGAGGCCAGGAGGGTGACGACCACCGCCGCCAGCAGGATGACGAGGGCGCCCGAGCCGCGAACGTCAGTTCGCGGGTACTCGGCGGCGCGGCGCGGTCCTCGCCGGGCGGCACGCCTTCGCGAGCGAACGCGTGCAGGCTCGAGCGTTCGCACAGCCGGCTTTCGCGACGTCGCGAAAGCACGCCGCCCGCCCCCGGCCGGGCAAGCCGGCCGGGCCACACACGGAGCAGGGCGGCGTCGGGGTGGGAGGGCGATGCGGTTCACGCCGTGCGGTCCTCGCCTTTCAGGAGGTAGGGACGGTCGACGGGCACGCGGCGGAAGGCGTCGGACGGGCACGCGGCCGCAATCGAGCACTCGTTGCAGTCGACGCACCGGTCGTGCATCACCTGGAGGAACAGCGACCCGTTTCCGAAGTTGTTGCATCCCTCGATGCACTTGGCGCAGCCGATGCAGAGGTCGGCGTCGATGGTGTACTCGTAGTGCGGCCCTTCGACCCATCGGCGATGGATGGCGCCCGTGGGGCAGAGTTGGCACTCGGCCCCGGGCCGCTCGATGCCCGTCTCCGCCTCGAAGCCGGGGGCGAAGTAGCCGAAGCAGAGGTCGCAGTACCCGCACAGGGCGTGGCTGTGGACGCACTTGACGGCCGACGGTTCCAGCACGCACTCGGTGGCGCAATTCTGGCACTGGATGCAGATGTCGGGATCGATCTGCCAGACGTATCCGTCGCGGCGGCCGCGCACGGCGGCGGCCACGGAAACGCCGCCGACGGCGGCCAGGCCGGCCGCCATGCCGCCTTTCCGCAGGAGGCCGCGGCGGGTGGTCGTATCGTTTGTGTTATCGCTATTGCTCATCGTCTCGCGCTCCGCGCGTGTGTCATTCCGAGCGAGGCCCTTCAGGGCCGAGTCGAGGAATCTCGCCTTGGTCGTTGTCGTTTTGCGTTTCGCACGGCGAGATTCTTCGTCGCCCTGCGGGCTCCTCGGAATGACATATCGTTTGCCGTACGCCTAAAACCTCGGCCGGCCGGGGCGGACGTCCTCGCCGCCGCGCGCCAGGCGCGCCTGCGGCAGGCCGCACGTTGGCAGGACGCCGCAGCCGCGACACAGGCCGCGGTGGACGCATCGCTCGTCCGCCTGGAGCGGTTCGCCGTCGCGCGTGGCCAGGTACCCGCCGAGGGCCCCGAGGCCCGCCAGCGCCGGCCAGCGCACCAGGCCCCGCAGGAACGCCCGGCGGTCGTTCGGTCTGCGCTCGCTCATGCGTTGCCCTCTCTTGATGTCATCCCTAGGCCCTCAGGGCCGAAGGATCTCGCCGTGAAAAACAGCAGAGAAGCAACGGCCA
>CAZNYC010000146.1:0-9524 GCA_964577175.1 uncultured Anaerolineales bacterium | reverse complement strand
CGACCGTCGAAACCCGGACGGTCTTCGACATCATGTACGTCGCGACCTTCGGCAAGGACGAGTTCAACCTCATCGGCTTCATGGATATGATGGTAATTTATATGTGCTCGATCGCCTCCGTGGCGCTCATCATCGAGCACGCCATCACGATCCGCCGGACCGTCATCGTGCCGGAACTCTCCGTGGCGCAGATCAAGACCATGTTCGACGAACGGCGGTTCCGCGAGGCCCTGGAGTTCTGCCAGAGCGACCCGTCCTTTGTGGCGGGCGTGGTGCACGCGGGCCTGATCGAGGCGGCCAACGGCTACGAGGCCATGGAGAATGCGATGGCCGACGCCGCCGGCGAACGCACCTCCCGCCTCTACCGCAAGATCGAGTGGCTGAACCTCCTGGGCAACCTGTCCCCGATGCTCGGCCTCCTCGGTACCGTGTGGGGGATGATCATGGCGTTCGGCGAGATCGAGGCCAAGGGCGGGAAGGCGAACCCGGCGGACCTGGCCGGCGGTATTCTCGTCGCCCTGTTCTCCACGTTCATGGGCCTGGTGGTGGCGATTCCGGCCCTGGCGGGGTACGGCATCTTCCGCAGCCGCATCGAGCAGATGTCCATGGAAGCCTCGCTGGTGGCCGAGGAACTGCTGGCCAACTTCAAGCCCTCGAGCGGCGAGTAAGCCGACGGGCGCCGGCCGGCGCCGCGCCCCCGCGGACCGCCGGCGCGCAGGCCGAGAAAGGAGCAGGCCATGGCGCGACAGAACAAGCGCGGCAGCGCCGCCTCCGGCGCCGTCAACTTCAACATGACGCCCATGATCGACATCGTCTTCAACCTCCTGATCTTTTTCATCCTGACCAGCCAGTTCACCCAACTGGAGATCGAGCAGGTCGACCTGCCCGTCTCCTTTGCCGCTAAGACCAAGCAGATCGGGGATTTCCGCAACGTCGTCATCAACCTCGTCGACCCGGACGCGCCGAAGTGCGTCGTCATGGGCACGCAGGTGGATTACCGCGTCCAGGAAGGCGATAACGAACTCTCCCTCATGCTGAAGAACTTCAAAGGCGAGACCGAGGGCAAGAACCTGAACGTCATCCTCCGGGCCGACGAGATGATCCCCTACGAGGCCGTCGCCAGCGTCATGCTCGGCGTGGCACGGGCCCAGATCGAGGGATGGTGGATCACCACCGAAATGCGCGAGCAGGAGGAAATCCTCGGCGGCTAGCATCCCGCCGCAGACGCGTCGCGGCCGCCCCGGCGGCCTCGCATAAACGAAGGAGCAGCCGATGGCGAAGTCGGATCCCCCCAAGCAGCCCGAGAAGATCCAGCCCCCGATGACCCCCATGATCGACATCGTGTTCCAGTTGCTGATCTTCTTCCTCCTCATCCCGTCGCAGTCCGGCGAGGCATACCTCACGACCAACCTGCCGCGAACCTCCGGCCCCGTCGCCGGCGAGGAACAGAAAGACATCAAACGCATCAAGATCGAACTCCAGGTGCCCGAGGGCAACACCGAGGGCGTCATCATCGTCCTGAACGAGAGCCAGGTCTTCGGAAAGAACTTCGAGGGCCTGCTGGCGGCCCTTCAGGGGCTGCAGGAGCGCGGCCTGCCGTCCGACCACCCGGTCCTGATCTCCCCCTGGATGTCGTGCCGCCACAAGTGGGTCGTCCGGGCGTTCGACATGGCCGTCGGCGCACGCTTCACCAACGTCCACTTTGCCGTGCCGTATAGCTGACGCCCCGAAGGGGAGCCCGGCCGTCCTCGGCTCCCGGAAGGAGGGCGGGAGGATGAGCGTCGAACGCCGAACGCCGGCCGACAGCCGAACGCCGGCCGGCGGAAGACTCCGGGGGCACATGACCCCCATGATCGATATCGTCTTCCTGCTGCTCATCTTCTTTCTGCTCGTGCCCATGCCCGACGCCGGGCAGGCGTACCTGACGACGAACCTCCCCCGCTTCGGGGGACCGAACGACGCCCCCTCGCCCGGCGAGCCCCGGGCCGCCGAAATCGCACTCTACGTGCCGGAAGCGAATGCGGACGGCGTGGGAATCGTCTTGAATAAGGGACGCCGCTTCGGACGGAACTTCGACGGCCTCCTGGCCGCCTTGCACGAGTTGAGGCATCGCGGCCTGCCGGCCGATTACCCCGTCCGGATCGTCCCGGCGGGCGCCTGCCGACACAAGTGGGTCGTGCGGGCGTTCGACGTGGCGGTGGCGGCGCGGTTCAACCGAATCGAGTTCACCGTCCCGGCCGGCCGGGGCTGACGGCAGCCCGTCGGCGGGACGCACAAAGGGACGAAAAGCGAACGAATGGCTATGAAGCGGGTCGTAATCACACTGACGGGCGTTCTCCTGGCCGCGGCCGTGCTCCTCCCCGGACCCGCCCGCGCCGCGAGCGACGATTTCTACCAGGGCCTGGAGCAGCGCGGCCTGAGAACCCTCATGGAGGCCTACCTCGAGCAGCAAGGCAAGGCCATCGCCGAGGGCGAGGGCGAAGACATGGGGCTGCCCGGCCAGAAGCAGATGGAACTGGCCGAACTCGCCGTCCAGCAGGCCCGCCGGGCCAAGAACATGGCCGCCCGCGACCAGGCCTTCCAGCAGGCCCAGAACCTGTACGAGCAGGCCATCGCGGCCCGCCAGAAGGCGCTCGAAGCCATCCCCGTCGACCAACTCACCCAGCGGAACGAGGCCCGCTACTCCCTCATCCAGGCCCGGCTCGCCCTCGCGAACATGGTCTTCCAGCAGTGGCTGACCAACGACCTCAACCTGCTGGAGATGACGCAGCGGCACGGGGGGAACCGCGAGCGCGCCATCAAACTCCTCGCCGTCGCCACCGACGCCTACCGCGCCACCGTCGAGGATTGCGAAACCTGGCTCACTAATCTCGACATGCTGCCCGGCGACGACTACAGCCGGTTCACGAACCTCGGCAACCGCCGACAGGTTCGCGACGCCAGCAAGCAGGCCCGATACTTCAACGCCTGGGCCCAGTACTACTACGGCTGGCTCCTGCCGGAAGACTACGAGCCCGCCGAGGGCAAACGCAACCGCAGCGAAATCCTCAACGACGCCATCACCGCCTTCATGCCCTACGCCGAGACCAACCGCGACACCAACACCAACAAGTGGTACGCGCGGCTGGGCATCGGCATGGCGTACCGGGAACTGGGCGAGCACGGGAAGGCCCTTCAGCAGATGGCGATGGTGAACCCGCCCCCCGCCAAGGAGAACTCGCCCCGCGACCAGTCCTGGAAGGCCGACGTCCGCATCCGCACCGCCTACGAGAAGGCCGTCACCCTGGTCGACACGGGCAAGTTCGACGAAGCCCGCAAGACCATCGACGAAATCCGTGAGGCCTACGGCGACGGGCTGAAGCAGAGTCTCTACGGCCAGACGTTGCCCATCGTCGAGGCCGCCAGTTACATCAAAGAGGGCGACGCCAAGAACCAGGCCGGCACCAAGGAGAAAGGCGTCGGCATCCTCAAGGGTCTCTACGACCGGCCCAACCCTTGGCCGTTTGTCATTAACAAAGTGATGAGCGCCCTGGCGGGCGAGGGCAAAACCGGGGATGACGACGACCAGATGCCCCCCTTCATGCTCTGGATCCAGGCCAACGACCTCATGGCCGAGGCCCGGCGCACCCAGAACGCCCAGAAGATGAAAGAGGCCGCCGACCTGTTCAAGGCCTACGCCGAGAAGGTCGGTCCGGAAGACAAGAACTACCCGAAGGCCCTCTACACCCGCGGCGCGGCCCTCCTCCAGGTGGGCAACAAGGCCGAGGCCGCTCGCCTCTTCCGCGAGGTCGCCGACAAGTTCCCCGACTACAAGTACGCCGGTGCCGCCGCCGGTTATGCCGTGGGCGCCCGCGGCCAGGTGTACGAGAACGCCAAGACCGACGAAAACCGCCAGGCCTACGAGGACACCCTCGAATGGTTCGTCAAAAACCACCTCAAGAGCGACCCCGAGCAGGCGTACTTCTACGCCCTGATGCTGTACCGCGGCGAGAAATACCTTGAGGCCGCCGATGCCTTCGCCCGCGTACCGAAGGAGGCCTCCCATTATCCGGATTCCCGGTATTGGGTCGCCCTGTGCCGCCTCGAGCATTTCCGCAACCGCGTGCTGGCGTCGAAGGACAAACAGTTGATCCTGAGCGGTGCGCGCGATGTCGCCGACCGGCTGATGAAATACACCGAGTACGCCTTCGAGGCGCAGACGTCCGACCTGCCCGACGAGAAGAAGCAGCTACTCCGCGAGTGGGCCGAGTTCGCCTACATCAACGCCGCCGACGTCTACCTGTACCAGGAGGTCAGCCTGCCCGCCGACGCCCTGCCCATCCTGGAGGACATGGAAAAGAAGTTCGAACTCTCCAAGGACATGCGCGGCCGGGTCCTCAAACTCAAGATCGACGCCTACCAGAAACTGAACCGGGCCGAGGAGGCGCTCAGGCTGCTCGACCAGTTCCTCGCCGTTGCCGACCCGAAGGACGTGGGGCCGGTGCTTCGCGGCCTGTTCGCCGCCATGACCGACGACGTCCGCGAACTGATCCAGCGAGGCAAGAAGGAACTGGCCACCACCAAGGTGGAGCAGGCCAAGTCCATCGGCAGCCGGTTCCTCCAATGGCTCGAGAAGAGCGACCTCCAGGACAAGCAGATCGAGATCGAAAACACCCGCTACGACCTGGCGGAACTCTACCTCGCCGTCGGCGAACACGGTCAGGCCCTCCAGATTTACCAGGAAATCGCCGGGCCCAAGCCCGAGGACGTCACGCCCGGCGAGCCCCTGCCCGAGGATGCCATCTACGGCATGGCCCGCGCCCACGAGGGCCTCGGCGACGCCGCCAAGTCGCCCGAAGACGCCAAGCCGCACTACAAACGGTCCCTCGAACTCTGGCGCGTCCTGCTCGACGTGGGCGAAATCGAACCGGAGGACCGCTGGGAACGCGACTACCACCTCCTCTACTGCAAGGTCCAACTCGGCCAGACCGAGGAAGTCAAGAAAGCCATCCAGGCGATGGAAATCATGAGCCAGGAACCGCTCGGCGGCACCGACCCGGCCATGCAGAAGAGGTTCCGCGAACTCGCCGCCAAGGTCGGCGCCTGAACCGCAAGCACGAAGGCATGTGCCGCGCGGCGGGTCGCCCGGCCCGCCGTATGTGCAGCGGTCGTGCCACGACCGGCCTTGCCGGGCCGTGCGGTGCCATCCCGAGGACCGCAGGCCCGAAGAATCTCGCCGCGGCCGTTGCCTCTTACGGCGGTTTAACCGCGGGTGGCAGCGCGGTGGTTCTCCGTAACCACCGCGCCGCATGCGGCGCGTATGTGGCGCGCGGCGGGTGCGGAGACCTGCCGCGCTACCATACGAACTTAAAGTGCTAGAGCCGGTCGCGCGCCGCGACCCCGCTTGGACATCGCCTCTCGCCCGCCCTATAATGCCCCGCCATGGACGACGTCCGCGCCCACATCACGACCTACGGCTGCCAGATGAACCGCCTCGACGCCGAACTCCTCGCCCACGCTCTGCGGCGCGAGGGGGCACGGCTCGTCGACGAGCCGGATGAGGCCAACGTCCTCCTGTTCCTGACCTGCTCGGTCCGCGCCCACGCCGAGGACCGCCTCTTCTCGAACGTCGGCGCCCTCAAGGCCCGCCGGCGCCGCGAGCCGGACCTCGTCGTCGGCATCCTCGGGTGCACCGCCCAGCAGTTCGGCGAGCGGATTCGCCGGCGCGCGCCGCTGGCGGACGTCGTCTGCGGCCCGGGCCGCCTCGCCGAGGTGCCGGACCTCATCCGCCGGGCCCGACGGGGCGACCGGCCCGCCCTGGCCCTCGACCCGCCGCGAAACGCGTCTTCGCATTCCGCGCGGCGGGTCGGCGCCCGCCCCGGGCGAAGCCGAGGCGCACCGGCCGCGCCCAGGGCGTCGGACGTCTTCACCCCCTCCGACGCCCGCCTCGACGACCTCGAACTCGGCCGCCCGCTCGGCGGCCCGTCTCCCCGCCAGGCGTGCGTCACCGTCATGCGGGGCTGCGACAACTTCTGCGCCTACTGCGTCGTGCCGCACGTCCGAGGGCCGGAGCGGAGCCGCCGCCCCTCGGCCGTCCTGGACGAGGTCCGCCGACTCGTCGGCGAAGGGGGCCGGCAGATTACCTTCCTCGGTCAGGCGGTGAACAAGTACGAGGCCCGGGAAGACGGCCGGCGGTGGGATCTCGCACATCTCATCGCCGCGGCCGCCGACACGTCCGGTCTCGACCGTCTGCATTTCATCACGAACCATCCTGCGGCAATGACCGACCGCCTCGCCGCCGCGTTTCGCGATGTGCCCGCCGTCTGCCCGTACCTGCACATGCCGGCCCAGGCCGGGTCCGACGCCGTCCTGGCGCGCATGAACCGCGGGTACACGGCGGCGGCGTACGAGGAGAAGGTCGCGATGGCCCGCGACGCCCGCCCGGACGTCGCCGTCGCCTCCGACTTCATCGTCGGCTTCCCCGGCGAGACGGAGGCGGATTTCGAGGCGACGTGCGGTCTCGTCCGCCGCGTGCAGTTCGCGGGCGGATTCGTCTTCAAGTACTCGCCGCGGCCGGGCACCCACGCCGCCCACCGATACACCGACGACGTGCCGGACGCCGACAAACGCCGCCGCCACCAGGTCCTGCTCGACCTCATCCAGGAGAGTGCCGCCGAGCAAAACCGCGCGATGGTCGGCCGGACGGTGCCGGTCTTCATCGAGGGGCCCAGCCCGAATCCGCACCTCGACGCAACGTCGGACCCGGGCCGTCTGAACGGGTGTGGCCGGGCCGGCTTGTCCGGCCCGGAAGAAGCGCCTGAGGGTCCGGCAAGCCGACGGCGCCGTACCGCGACAAACGTTCAACTCCGCGGTCGCACGCCGGAAGGCCGCATCGTCGTCTTCGACGGACCGGCCGACGCCGCCGGCGGCATCGTCGACGTCCGCCTCACCCGCGCCGCCCACGTCACCCTGTTCGGCGAACGTGTGTCGTAGGGGTGCCTGCCCTGGGCGGGGGCGGCATGGCCGCTCGCGTCGCCGCAGGAGCCCGCGACTTTTCCTTGCAGCGGAGCCCGTTATCCGGCACAAAGGGCGCGCTCACAAGCACGAACCCGCTTCCATTCGGGGCAAGGAGCCGACATGGTCGACGCACGTTACGCCCTGGGCATCGACTACGGCACGGCGTCCGCCCGCGCCGTCCTCGTGGACGTCGCCGACGGGCGCGAAGTCGCCTCCGCCGTCTACGAGTACTCCCACGGCGTGATCACGGACCGCCTGCCCGACGCCGGCACCCCCCTGCCCGCCCACGACTGGGCCCTCCAGGACCCGGACGATTACCGGCGGGCCCTGGAACAGACCGTCCCCGCCTGCCTCGCCGAGGCCGGCGTCCGCGGCGAGCAGGTCATCGGCATCGGCACGGACTTCACCGCCTGCACGATGCTGCCGACGACGTCGGACGGCACACCGCTCTGCACGCTCGAACAGTGGCGCGCCGAACCGCACGCCTGGGTCAAACTGTGGAAGCATCACGCCGCCCAGCCCGAGGCCGACCGCGTCAACGAGACCGCCCGCCGCCGGGGCGAGCCGTGGCTCGAGCGGTACGGCGGCAAGATCTCCAGCGAATGGTTTGTGCCGAAGGCCCTCCAGATCCTGGACGAAGCGCCGGACGTCTACCGCGCCGCCGACCGCCTCATCGAGGCCGCCGACTGGATCATCTGGCAACTCACCGGCCGCGAGACCCGCAACCTCTGCACCGCCGGCTACAAGGCCATCTGGTCGAAGCGGGACGGTTTCCCTCGGCGGGCGTTCTTCGACGCCCTCGCCCCCGAATTCGCCGACGTCGTCGACGAGAAGATGTCGCGGGACATCCTGCCCCTCGGCGCCAAGGCCGGCGGCCTGACGGACACGATGGCCCAGCGCCTCGGCCTGGCGCCCGGCACCCCGGTGGCCGCCGGCAACGTCGACGCCCACGTCGCCGTCCCCGCCTGCACCGTCACGGGGCCCGGCAAGATGGTCATGATCATGGGCACGAGTATCTGCCACATGGTCTGCGGACACGAGGAAAAGCACGTGCCGGGCCAGTGCGGCGTGGTGGAGGACGGCATTCTGCCGGGCCTGTTCGGTTTCGAGGCGGGGCAGTCCGCCGTCGGCGACATCTTCGCCTGGTTCGTCCGGACGTGCGCGGGCACGGCCGCTGAGAAAGAGGCGGCGGAGCGCGGCCTCTCGGTCCACGAACTGCTCACCGGGAAAGCCGCCGCCTATCGCCCCGGCCAGACGGGCCTGCTGGCCCTGGACTGGTGGAACGGCAACCGGTCCGTCCTCGTCGACGCCGACCTGACGGGGCTGCTCGTCGGCATGCATCTGGGCACCCGGCCGGAGGAAATCTACCGGGCCCTGATCGAGGCCACGGCCTTCGGCACGTACACGATCATCCGCACCTTCGCCGCCCACGGGGTGGCGGTGGACGAGATCGTCTGCTGCGGCGGTCTGCCCGAACGCAATGACCTGCTCATGCAGATTTATTCCGACGTGACGAACCGGCCGTTCCGTGTCGCCCGCAGCGCCCAGACGTGCGCCCTCGGCAGCGCCATGCACGGGGCCGTCGCGGCCGGGAAGGAGGCCGGCGGGTACGATTCCATCGACGAAGCCGCCGCCGCCATGGCCGGCGTCCGCGACAAGACCTACACGCCCGACCCGGAGGCCCACGAGGTGTACGAGCAACTCTTCGCCGAGTACACGCGTCTGCACGACCACTTCGGCCGCGGTGGCAGCGACGTCATGAAGCACCTCAAGGCGCTGAAAGGGGTCGACTAGATGCCGCCCGGCACACCCCCAACGACCGCGCCGCCACCGGAAGAGCGCACCGTCTACGACGCCGATTACTTCCAGGGCCGCACGTCCTACTTCTACCAGTTCGGCGGGTACCGCGACGTGGGGACGTACTTCACGCGCCTGGCGAACTGGTTCCGGCCGTACACGGGCACGGGACCGCTGCTCGACCTCGGCTGCGCCTACGGGTTTCTCCTGTCGCGATTCGACGACGGCCGGCCGCTGCACGGATGCGACGTGTCGGAGCATGCCATCGGCGAGGCCCGGCGCCGTTTCCCGCAGGCGGAGTTCGTGACCGCCGACGCCACGGCCCCCCTGCCCTACGAAGGCGGGCGGTTCGAGGCGGTCCTCTGCACCGACGTCCTGGAGCACATCGCACGCGAGCGGCAGGGAGCCGTCCTGGCCGAAGTGTACCGCGTCCTTGCGCCCGGCGGCCGGTTCTGCATGACCACGCCGAACCTTTGCTTCCTGCGCCGCTCGGTCTACCGCCGCGCCGACCGCCTGGAACGGCACATCGGCATGCGTCACGTGCGCGAGTGGCGCGCCGAACTCGCGCGCCACGGCTTCGCGGTCGCCCGGCGCTGGACCTACCTGAACGGCTTCCTCCCCGGCCGCCTGGGCGTCACCTGGCTGCCGGAGTGCGGCTTGGTGGCGAGAAAAGGCGGGGACGGAGTGCAGCCACGCTTATGCGCGGTGCCCCGTCTTGGGCACCACGCCGA